>JAKZSU010000197.1:0-13918 GCA_047517485.1 Alphaproteobacteria bacterium | reverse complement strand
GTGCTTATTGCGCCAGCTGGAGCCGTTCTGGTCGCTCAGATGGTCCTCATCGTCTCGGAGGATGGCGAAACCGCCTTCGTCGCGTTATGTTTCGCCGTCGAGTGAAACCCGGTCAATAGCGCCTTTTTCAACGGGCTGTTATACCAAGCTGGCCGGCGATACGATACGGACGCGAGGATTAGAACAATGGCCGGCGACGAAGGATCCGCCCGGTGGCCGGGTCGATCATCAGGCGATAGGGCCGATTATTGTAATCGTAGGCTTCCGCATAGTAGGCGCCGTTACGCATATGAATATTCTGCACGTGGCGCCAGTTGCCGCGATTGAGCCGGCGCGCGATCTGATGCGGCGCAACGTGGTGGCGACGGGCGCGCTGATACTGCTGCCACCGCTGTTGATGACGTTGGGGTTGGGCGTGATGACGCGGCCCGGGACGCGGCGCGTGCGCCCATTGCTGGTGACGCCGATGCTGCCGGTGAGCACGACGGTCGGGTCGCGGCGCATGGGCCCATTGCTGGTGACGGCGATGCTGTCAGTGGGCGCGCTCGCGATGCCGCGGGCGCTCGACATCGGCGTGGTGGCGGCGCCGTTGCTGGGTGGCGGCGTGTTCGGAATGGCGTCGTCGGTCGGTGCGCGCGGCTTGCTCGCGATGACCGCGGCGATCGGCGCGATCATGATGCCCGCCGTCGTCCTGCATGGCGGCGCGGCGATCGCGGTGGCGCTCGCCGTCCGCCGCGTTAACCGGACCGACAAGGCCGATTAACACCGCGGTGGCGAGAGCAAGTGGGGTTATGATGCGTGACATGGTTACGCTCCTTGTTGGAGGTTCGGAATTGTGTGGTTTCGTGTTCGTCATGCCCGCATCATCGCGGGTGCGCGCTGAACTCACCCTGAAGGCGCTGTTCACCCGAGGTTCAGGCGCCCCCATATAAAGCGTGAACATGCGTATCTTCGCCGCCTTCGTTATATTTTGCCTGACCGCGCTCGCGGTCTGTCCCGAGACGGCGCACGCCGACAATCATCGGCGCGCCCGTGACGCGGTCACCGCCGGTGAAGTCCTGCCGCTCAGCGCGGTGCTGGGGATCGTACGCTCACAATTTTCCGGCCGGGTGATGGACGTCGACTTGAAGCAACGTGGCCAATCAATGGTTTACCAGGTCAAGCTGCTGACCCCCGACGGCCAGCTCATGCGCATCGCGGTGGACGCCCGCAGCGGCCAAATCAAATCGGTCAAGGGTGGATCGAGAAAGCGGCGCAAATGAGGATTCTAATCGTCGAGGATGACCGGGACTTGGCTGAGCAACTGCGCGGCGCGCTCAGCGATGCCGCCTATGCCGTCGACATGGCCCATGACGGCGAGGAAGCGCAATTTCTCGGCGAGACCGAGCCCTACGACGCGATCGTGCTCGACCTCGGCCTGCCGATGATCGACGGGGTCACCGTGCTCGAGCGCTGGCGCGCCGCCGGCCACGCGATGCCGGTCCTCATCCTCACCGCGCGCGACCGCTGGCGCGACAAGGTCGCCGGGTTCGATGCCGGCGCCGACGATTATGTCGCCAAGCCGTTTCAGATGGAGGAATTGCTCGCCCGGCTGCGTGCGCTGATCCGCCGCGCCGCCGGCCACGCGAGCGCGGCATTGACCTGCGGCCCGGTGTTGCTCGATTCCGCCGCGGCGCGGGTCACCGTCGATGGCGCGCCGATCAAGCTCACCGCGCAGGAATACAAATTGCTCGCCTATTTGATGCACCATCAAGACAAGGCGGTCTCGCGCACCGAATTGATCGAACATATCTACGACCAGGATTTTGACCGTGATTCGAACACCATCGAGGTTTTTGTCGGGCGATTGAGAAAAAAACTCGGCGTACCGGTGATCGAGACGGTGCGTGGCATCGGCTATCGATTGACGTCGCCGCCTGATGGCTGACCATGGCTGATTGGGGCTGACCATGGCTGACCATGGCTGACCGGGGCAAATCTATCGCGCTGCGCCTGCTCGCCGGCGGCGCGCTGTGGATCGGGGTCGCCTTGAGCGTCGGCGGTTTGGGGCTGTGGGCGCTGCTGCAGGATCACGCCGAACGTAATTTCGATACGCGGCTCGAGGTCATGCTCGACGCCCTCATCGTCGCCGCCGAGATCGACGAGGCTGGGACCCTTACGGTCGCCGCGCTCAACGGCGAGCCGCGTTTCAAAGTGCCCTATTCGGGCTGGTACTGGCGGATCGCCGGCGCCGAAGGTATCGACGAGCGGTCGCGCTCGCTGTGGGACGCGACTCTCGACTTGGCGCCCCCTGGAAGCCCGTCGGGCACCCGCGAAATCGGCGGGCCCGACGACCAGGCCTTGCGGATTTTCGAGCGCGACATTGCCCTGCCCGGAGGCGCGGCGCCGTTGCGTTTCGCGGTCGCCGCCGATCTTGCCTCGCTCGCCGCCGAGACTCGTCCCTTCGCGCTTACCCTGGCGATTGCCTTGATCGTCCTCGGCCTCGGCCTGATCGCCGCGCTGGCGTTGCAAATCAGCTACGGCCTCAAGCCGCTATCCGACGTCCAGGAGGCGCTGGCCGCTGTACGCGCCGGCCGGGCGCGGCGCTTGGACGGCGATTTCCCGATCGAGGTCCGCGCCCTCGCGGCGGAATTGAACGCGTTGATCGCGCACAATGATTCCTTGTTGGAGCGCGCGCGGCGCCACGCGGGAAACCTGGCGCACGCGCTGAAAACACCGCTCACCATCCTCACCAATGCGAGCGAGGGCGCGGCGGACTCCGACGACACCTTGTCGGCGACCGTGCGCGAGCAAACCGAAAACATGCGCCGCGAGGTCGAGCGCCATCTCGCCCACGCCCGCGCCGGCGGATCGCGCCAGATCGGCGCCCGCGCCGACGTCGTCCCGGTGCTCACCGGCCTCACCCGAACCCTCGATATCCTTCACAGCGAACGCACCGTCGCGCTCGACCTCGACGTTGACGGCGCGCCGATCTTTCGCGGCGACGGCGAGGATCTCGAGGAGATGTTGGGCAATCTGATGGACAATGGCTGCAAATGGGCCGCCTCGCGGGTCGCCATCAGGGTGACCGAGGCGGGCGGGCGGCTGACGATCGTCATCGACGACGACGGCCCCGGCCTGGCGACTGCCGACATCGGCAAAGCCAAAGTACGCGGCCGCCGCCTCGACGAAACCACCCCAGGCGACGGTCTCGGCCTTGACATCGTCCATGACCTCGCCGAACTCCACGGCGGCACCCTGACCTTGGCGCCGTCGCCAATGGGCGGCCTGCGCGCGACCCTGGATCTGCCGAGTGTGGCGTGAAGGGCCCCTACAACGACACCCCCGGCTTGCCCAGGGCGTGTTCGACGAGTTCGCTGGTGACGAAATCGTAGGCCTCGTCGATCGAGTCGGTGCGGAAGAATAGGTCGATGTCGTCTTCGTCGATGGTGCCGTATTCGGCGAGCACGTCGAAGTCGAGGACCCGGTCCCAATAGTCGCTGCCGTAGAGCACCACCGGCAGGCGTTTCTTGATCTTGAGGGTTTGGATCAGGGTCAGCAGTTCGAACAATTCGTCGAGGGTGCCAAAGCCGCCCGGCATGACGACGACGGCTTTCGCGAGATAGGTGAACCAGAATTTGCGAATGAAGAAATAGTGAAACTCGAAGCCGAGCTCGCGGGTGACGTAGACATTCTCGAACTGCTCCTCGGGGAGCGAGATGCTGAGCCCGATATTGATCCCCTTGGCATCGGACGCGCCGCGGTTGGCGGCCTCCATGATCCCCGGGCCGGCGCCAGTGCAGATCACGAAGCGGCGGTCCGAGCCTTCCAGGCCCTTCGACCATTCGGTAAAGCGGCGCGACAATTCGCGCGCCTCGCCGTAATAGCGCGCCAGTTTAAGCTCGCCCTCGGCGCGTTTTACGCCTGTGCCCGATTGCCGCGCTTTATCGAGATTGGCCTTCGCCTGATCGGGCTCTTGCGCCCTGGCGGAGCCGAAGAACACGATGGTGTCGCGAATCTGAAATTTCTCGAAGCGCGCCTGCGGCTCCAAGTACTCGGCCAGAATGCGGACCGGCCGCGCTTCCGGGGAATCGATAAAACTGCGTTTGCGATAGGCCTTTTGCGGCCGGCGCCGGGTCTTCGCCATGGGGTGACTCCGAGTAAACTGGGCTTATACCAAACCGCGATGAGCAAAACTCATCGCAGTTTGTAGTGCGTTCAAGCGCCACGTAGGCTGGCCTCGCATAAGCTCGGGCGCGCGGTCGCGCTTGCCGCCCTGCAATGTGTTTCAGTCATTGCAGGGCGGTATTAGATAGCAATATAGGGTTGCCGGCTTGGCGCCCCGGTCTTTTCTCGCATCACATCCAGGTGTAGGGTCGCCGCGCCGTACCGCCGAACCAAAAATCCAAGGACCGCACGCGTGAGCACTCCGCCATTGAAGCCGCCATCGGGCAGCCGCGATTTCCTGCCCCCCGAGGCGCGCCGGCGCGAGGCGGTGTTCGGCCGCGTCAAGTCGGTGTTCGCCCTGCACGGCTTCGAGCCGATGGACACCCCGGCGTTCGAACGCATCGAAGTGCTCGCCGGCAAGTACGGCGACGAGGGCGACAAGCTGATTTTCAAGATCCTCAAGCGCGGCGACAAGGCGGCGAGCGGCGAGGCCGATCTGGCGCTGCGCTACGACCTCACGGTGCCGACGGTGCGGGTCTACGCCAGCCGCCGCGGCGAGCTGCCGCGAATTTTCAAGCGCTATCAAATCGGCCCGGTGTGGCGCGCCGACCGGCCGGGGCGGGGGCGATTCAGAGAGTTCTATCAATGCGACGTCGATATTTTCGGCGGCGCGACCCCGGTGGCCGACGTCGACGTGATCACCACCCTGGCGGCGGCGCTCGCGGCGGTCGGTCTGGCGTGCTTCGACATACGCCTCAACTCACGGCGGGTGCTGTACGCGATGATGGCGGCTTACGGCGTCGCCGAGGCCGATCATGGCGGCGCGCTGATCGCCCTCGACAAGATCGACAAGATCGGTCTCGACGGGGTGCGCGCCGAGCTCGGCGAGCGCGGCCTGGCCGGCGATGTCGTCACCGCGCTGTGCGACGATATCGGCCGCGACGATTTCGACCGGACCTTGCGCGACCGCCTCAAAGGCTCTGACGCCGGTGCCGAGGGGCTTGCCGAGGTCGACACCATCCTGGCGCACGCGACGGGCGGCATCGGTGAGGCCTCGATCCGCTTCGATCCGATCCTGGCGCGCGGGCTCGACTATTACACCGGCGCGATTTACGAATTCGTCGCCGACGGGGTCGGCAGCTCGATCGCCGGCGGCGGCCGCTACGATAATCTGACCGGCATGTTCATGAAGGACACGGTGCCGGTGTGCGGCGGCTCGCTCGGCATCGAACGGATTCTGATGTTGCTCGACGAGGCGACGGACACCGCGCCGGCGCCGCGCGCCTATGTCACGGTGTGGGACGCGGCGGCGACCGATCACGCGCTCGGCCTCGCTGCCTTGTTGCGTGCTGCCGGGATCGCCGCCGAGGTCGATCTCGGTGGCGGCAAGATCGGCCGCCAGTTCAAGACCGCCAACGATCGCGGCTGCCGCTTCACCCTGGTCGTCGGCCCCGAAGAGCAAGCCGCCGGTACGGTGATGGTCAAGGACCTGGCGAGCGGCGATCAACAGGCGGTCGCCGAAGCCGACGTCGTGGCGCATGTGCTGGGCATCATCGCCGCCTAACCGGCCGCCCTCTTGATTCCGCCCCACTAATCGACGATCCTTCGACCAATGCAGGCGGCACGCCGCATAAACCGGCCCCGAACCGAGACCGGCCGTCTGACCGCGGTTCTCGGGCCCACCAACACCGGCAAGACCCACCTTGCGGTCGAGCGGATGCTCGGCCATCGTACCGGCATGATCGGCTTTCCGCTGCGCCTGTTGGCGCGCGAGATTTACGACCGGGTGGCGGCGGCGCGCGGCACCGGCCAGGTGGCGCTGATTACCGGCGAGGAGCGGATCGTTCCCGAGCGGCCGCGCTATTACATCTGCACCGTCGAATCGATGCCGCTCGACTTGTCGGTCGAGTTTTTGGCGATTGACGAAGTGCAGCTTGCCGCCGACCCCGAGCGCGGCCACGTTTTCACCGACCGCTTGCTCAACGCGCGCGGGCTTTCAGAGACCATGTTCCTCGGCGCCGACACCATGGCGCCGTTGATCCGGCGCCTGGTGCCCGACGCCGAGTTTGTCGCCCGGCCACGCTTTTCCAAATTGACCTGGACCGGACCGCGCAAGATCACCCGGCTGCCGGCGCGCAGCGCGGTGGTCGCGTTTTCCGCGGTCGAGGTCTACCAGCTCGCCGAACTGCTGCGCCGATTCCGCGGCGGTGCCGCGGTGGTGATGGGCGCGCTCAGCCCGCGCACCCGCAATGCCCAGGTGGCGCTCTATCAGGCCGGCGAGGTCGACTATCTGGTCGCCACCGACGCCATCGGCATGGGCCTCAACATGAATGTCGATCATGTCGCGTTCGCCGGTCTGAGCAAGTTCGACGGCCGCGCGCCACGCGACCTGACGGCGGCCGAAATCGCCCAGATCGCCGGCCGCGCCGGGCGCCATGCGCGCGACGGCACCTTCGGCACCACGCTGGACGCGGGACAGATGGACCCGCAGCTGGTGTTTGCCGTCGAAGGGCATTCCTTCGCACCGGTGCAAAAGCTCTATTGGCGCAATACCCGGCTCGACCTCGGCACGGTCAAGGGCTTGATCCACGCCCTCGAGACGCCGCCGCCGCACAATGATCTGGTGCGGCCGCGCGAGGCCGAGGATTTGGCGTCGCTCCGGGCGATGGCGCAAATGCCGGCGATCCAGGCCGCCGCGGTGGGCTACGACGCGGTGTCGCTGCTCTGGGACGTCTGCCGGATTCCCGACTTCCGCAAGACCGTGGCCGACGTCCACGTCAGACTGCTCGCGGCGATTTACGGCCACCTGGCGAAATCGGGAACCTTGCCGGAAGCCTGGGTCGGCCGCCTGGTCGATCAACTCGATCGCAGCGATGGGGATATCGATACCCTGGCGGCGCGGATCGCCCATATCCGAACCTGGAACTATATCGCCCAGCGGCCTGACTGGGTCGCCGATCGCCAGGGCCTGGCGGACCGCGCCGGCGCAATCGAGGACCAGCTTTCGGACGCGCTGCACGACCGCCTGACCCACCGTTTCGTCGATCGCCGCACGACCATCCTGACCCGGCGCATGCGGCAACGGGAATCGCTGATCGCCGCGGTCAAACGAAGCGGCGAGGTGGTGGTCGAGGGCGAATATGTCGGCACCATGACCGGGTTCGATTTCCTTCCCGACGACGCCCAATCGTGGCGTACCGGACGCGGGCTGCGCGCCGCGGTGCGCACCGCCCTGGAACCCGAGGTCCGCCGCAAGGCCGGCGCCTTGGCGACCGCGCCGGCGGAGGCGATCAGCCTCGATGCGTCCGGCACCCTGCATTGGCAAGGCGCCTCGGTGGCGCGTCTGGTGCGCGGCGACACCTTGCTCAGCCCATCGATCCGACCGTTGATCGGCGATCTTGTCCCCGCCGCCGCGCGCCAACGCATCGACCATCGTCTGCAATCCTGGCTGCGTGGCCATATGATGACCGTGCTGGCGCCGCTTTATGGCGCGCTGGAAGCGCCGCTGTCGGGGGCGGCGCGCGGCCTGGCCTATCAGCTCGGCGAAACCCTGGGCTCGGTGCCGCGTCGCGCGGTCGGCGAGTTGGTGAACGCCCTTTCGGGCCCGGATCGCAAGGCGCTGGCCCGCCTCGGGATCAGGCTTGGCCGTGAATCGATATTTTCGATGCCGATGTTGAAGCCGGATCAAATTCGTATGCGCGCCCTTTTGTGGTGCATCTGGGACGATCGGCCCGTCGTCTTGCCCCACGACGGCAGGGTTTCGCTGGCCAGCGACGACGCCATGCCGGATAGCTATTACCGGACGATCGGCTACCGCCGATTGGGTCCGCGCGCACTCCGAGTGGATATGCTGGAACGATTGACCGCCGATCTCAGGCGCCGCGCGCGCGCCGGCCGGTTCGCCGTCGACGCCACCCTTCTCAACATAGCCGGCTGCACGGGCGAAGATTTCGCCGCGGTGATCCGTGCGCTCGGCTATCGCCCGGCCACATCCGGCGACGGCGCGACCGTGCTCTATGCCGCGCCGAAACGACGGCGCGAACGGCCACGACGATCCGACGGGCCGACCTGCGAGCAACAGGCGACATCCCCTTTTGCCGCGCTTACGATTCTCAAGCGCGGCCAATCATGAGCCGGACCGCGTGACCGACCCGACGCCATCGCAGAACGGCGAGCCCGACCAACCGGCGATCCGCATCGACAAATGGCTTTGGTTTGCCCGCTTTTTCAAAACCCGCTCGTTGGCGACCAAGCTGTGTGGCGGCAGCAAGGTGCGGATTAACAGCAAAATCGTCGGCAAATCGAGCGCGTCGGTACGCCCGGGCGACGTACTGACCTTCCCGCAAGCCGATCGTATTCGCGTGGTCCGGGTAACCGCGCTGGCCAGCCGCCGCGGTCCGGCGAGCGAGGCACGGACCCTCTACGAAGACTTGTCGCCGCCGCCACCGCCGAAGCGCCGACCGCCCGAGGACATCGCGCCGCGAGACTCGGGCAGCGGCCGCCCCACCAAGGCCGATCGACGCGCACTCGACCGGCTACGCGACGACCGTTGACCTGCTCTAAAGATCACCGACAGATTGTTGGCGGGCATGTCGACTATCTCCTGGAGTTCGAGACCATGATCGCCCGCCTCGGCGGCAATATGGTCGAGATCGCGCACCCCCCACCGGCTGTCCTGACGCCGCAAGGACAAGTCGAAATCGCGATTGCTCGGCGCGCTGTGAACGCCGCCTCGCATGAACGGGCCGTAAAGATACAAGACGCCGCCGGCCGGCAGGAGTCGGCCGGCGCCAGCCAGCAAGCCGGTGGCGGCGGCCGGCGGCGCGATATGGATCATATTGATGCACACGATGGCGTCGGCATGATCGATTGGCCACTCAGCGGCCATGGCGTCGACGACGATTGGCGGTCTTGGCGCCCAGGCGTTTTCGTCACCAGCCTGCCCCGACCACGCGACGATACTGGCGAACAGCGAGGCGTCGACGTCGCTCGGCTGCCAGTCGCGTGGCGCCAGGCGGGGCGCGAGAAACGCCGCGTGCTGCCCGGTGCCGCTCGCCACTTCCAGTATTAAGCCGGAGTTCGGCAACACACGCTCGAGAACCGCGAGAATTGCCGCGCGATTGCGCCACGTCGCCGGCGCGTCGATGGCGCTCGCCATATTGCCCGCGCCGGTCATCGCGATCGACCGACTCGAGCGTTGCCGAGACCGCGACCGCTATGATAGGCAAGCGCCATGCTTAATCGATTGAGTGCTTTTTTTCGCCGGCTTGAGGATAAGCCGGAGATCCCGTCGGACGGGAGCGACGAGATGGCGCTGGCCGCGACCGCGCTGCTGGTCGAGACCGCGGTCATGGACGAGACTTTCGACGAGGCCGAGCGCACGACCATCACGCGCCTGATCGGCGCCCGCTTCGCGCTCGATCCGGCGGCCGCGCAGGCGCTCGTCGTAGAGGCGGAGCAAGCGGTCGACGCCTCGATCCAATTGTTTGGCTTCACCAAGTCCATCAACGACCATTTTAGCCCGGAACAACGGGTGGAGCTGATGGAAATGTTGTGGGAAGTTGCGTATGCGGACGGCATCGTGCATGACTTCGAAGAGAATCTGTTGCGTCGGATCGCCGGACTGATTTATGTCACGGACCGTGATCGAGGTTTGGCCCGCAACAAGGTCCGCGAACGGTTGGGCCTCGAATGAGGCGGCTGGGGTATCAATGATCCCGGACGTAAACGTGGAAGGATGTGAACATTCGATGCGACGCGCTTGCCGCGACATCGCCGAATTTTCCGGAGGAGACGAAAATCGATGACGTACTTGGTCACCGAAGCCTGCATCAAATGCAAATACATGGACTGTGTCGAAGTCTGTCCGGTCGATTGTTTCTATGAAGGCGAGAACATGCTCGTCATCCACCCTGACGAATGCATCGATTGCGGCGTTTGCGAACCGGAGTGCCCGGCCGAGGCGATCCTTCCCGACAGCGAGGGCGATCTCGCCAAGTGGCTGGAGGTCAACACCGAATACGCCGAGAAATGGCCCAACATAACCCGTAAGCGCGACGCCCCATCCGATGCCGACGCTCACAAGGGTGAAGCGGGCAAGTTCGAGAAGTTCTTCAGCGCCAACCCCGGCGAGGGCGATAGCTGATCCGTCTTGCCGCCGGTGGCGGTACGGTGAACGAGTTCGGGCGTTTTTGGGTGCGACCCATGCGCGGCGCACATCCCGGACATGCGCATTCCGGGCCCAATTTTCACCGTTCGTCGGCGAGTAATCGGGTTTCAGCCTGTCATTTTCGACAATTTTGTGATACATTTCACCCATCAGCTGAAAGTTTTGCGGTTCTAAAGTCGCCCATCGGTCGTCAGCGGCCCACCGCCGTGGACGATAAGTGCGGCTGGATGATTGTGGCGCGAACATCATTGTCGCGGTAAGTACGTGACATAAGGGGGCGCGTCGGTTCGAGTACGGAGTGGGGTTCTAGCTCCTGGACACGCGATAAGTCAGTCGAGGAGTTCACTGGCTCGCACTGCGCGGCGCGGGGAACTGAATAATTAGAGTCGGGAATGTATGCGCGTTTTGCGATTGCGCTGAACGTGAAAATTCGTGGTCGCCTATCGACATCACACGCTGGTTTTGGACCGGCGGCGTTAGAGGCAACAAATGGAATGGCAGAAACTTAAGGTCGGAATAGAGCATGGCGAAGAAGAACGACTTCAAATCGGGAGATCTGGTGGTTTACCCGTGCCACGGACTGGGTGAAATCACCGACGTCGAGACCAGGGAATTCGGCGGTACCGAACTCCGGCTTTACGTGGTCGATTTCAAGAAAGAGAAAATGATCCTGCGGGTCCCGGTAAACAAAGCGGCATCCTCGGGCATGCGTCGCGTGAGCACGCGCGACGAAATGGGCAAGGCTGTCGTGACCTTGAAAGGCCGCGCCCGCGTCAAGCGCACGATGTGGAGCCGTCGTGCCCAGGAATACGAGGCCAAGCTGAATTCGGGAGATCCGGTCTCGATCGCCGAGGTGTTGCGTGATCTTCACCGCGCCGAAGACCAACCCGAGCAATCGTATAGCGAACGACAATTGTACGAGGCGGCGCTCGACCGATTGGCGCGAGAATACGCGGCGGTCGAGAAAATTGGCCAAAGTGACGCCACCAAGCGACTCGAGGAAGTTCTCAAAGAAGCCGCATAAACCAATCGACGTGGCCCGCCGGTGCTGAAACATCGGCGGGCCGCATCTCGCCAAGGACCCGGATCGGGGCGATCGGGCCATTCGAGTACACCCGGCGTGGCGCATCCTGATACCCACGGCGGTTCGGGGTGATCGCTGGTGGTTAACGAAAATCGTGTGAGATTCGGACTCATTGAGGGTGCACGCCGCGTTTGGGCGGTGGGCGCCATCCATGGTGAATGCGAGAAACTGGCCGCGCTCCACGGGAAAATCGAGACCCGGTTCGAAACCGGCGATCGGCTGGTCTATCTCGGCAATTTCCTTGGCCGCGGGCCGGCCATTATCGAAACAGTCGACGAAATCCTGATGTTTCGTCGCGCTCTCATGGCCCGCTTCAGCCTGTTCGAGAACGACATTGTCTTCCTGCGCGGAAGCCAGGAAGAAATGTGGCAGAAACTCACCCAAATTCAAATCGCGCAGGATCCGGCGCAAATTCTCGAATGGGTGCTCGCCCAGGGCGTCGGCGCGACCATGCAAGCCTATGGACTGAGCGCCGACGTCGCGCGCATGCGCTGCCGCGAGGGGCCCCTGGCGCTGGCCAGGTGGTCGCTGGTGCTGCGCGAATCCGTCCGCGCGCACGCCGGCCATGAAGCGCTTCTGGCGAGTGTACGCCGCGCCGCGCTGACCGAGACCGGCAATATCCTGTTGGTTCATGCTGGCGTCGACACTGCCCGCCCACTGTCCGCGCAAGCCGATAGTTTCTGGTGGGGCGCCGGGCGCTTCGACGACATCGCCGAACCCTATGAGGGATTTGTCCGAATCGTGCGTGGTCACGACGCCGATCACGGCGGAATTACCGTCGGTTCGGTCGCCGCGACGATCGACGCCGGCTGCGGTCACGGCGGCAATTTAGCCGCCGCATGTCTCGATTCCAGTGGCGATATAATCGAAGTGATCGAAGTCTAAGCAAAAAATTCGTGTGCATTGCGGTCGAGCCGAGGTCTCTTTCCACGAGCAAATTGCCCCGATCACGGCGCCAATCCCGCCGCTACGAACGGGTACTGGCGTGCGGCCCCCGAGTCCGTCGCGGCGGCGGCCTTGGGGACATGCCGACGCCGCTTGCGATTATTGACAGAGCGATACGACCGCCGGCCGCCGCCGCGTTCCCGCGATACCAGGGTATGTCACCACCGGTCAGCGACGCCCCAGAACGTGCCCGCGTTAATAATAGTGAATTTTTTTGCTGACTATATGTAGAATTTCGTAAAAGTTTACCGACATTTTCGAAACTTCATAAATAAAAGTGACTGAAATTCGTATTAATCGGAATATTAAACAATGTTTATTATCTAGACACTGGGTTCTTGTCTGTGATTTACTTCACACCGTCCGAACAACAACATAAACGGATCCTGCTTGTTAGTCGGCAGGTTAACATTTGACTAAGAAAATTATGGAGGGTGCGACAATGGCCTATGTGGATACGCCGCAGACGCAGAAAGCGAACCGGCGTTATATAAATCGATCAATGAAAGCGGCTCTGCTTACGCGCGAGCGCGAATTCGAGCTGGCCAAGCGGTGGCGCGACGATCAAGACGAAGACGCATTGCACGAATTGGTTAATGCCTATGGGCGGCTGGTGATCAAACTGGCGTCCCGTTTCAGAAATTACGGCCTGCCGATGAGCGACCTCGTTCAGGAAGGCAATATTGGACTGCTTCAAGCCGCCGCGCGTTTCGAGCCCGAGCGCGAGGTTCGGTTTTCGACATACGCGGCCTGGTGGATTCGCTCCGCCATGCAGGACTTCGTACTGCGCAACTGGTCGATCGTCCGCACCGGCACGACCGCCGCGCAAAAATCCCTGTTCTTCAACCTCCGCCGCATGCGGGCCAAACACGCCGATGAAGTGGACGGTTGGCTGAGCGGCAATGCCAAGGACAAGATCGCCGACGAGCTGCGCGTCCGTATCACCGATATCGAGGATATGGAGATGCGGTTGTCGGGCAGCGATCAGTCTCTCAACGCGGCGGTCAGCGAGGCCAGCGAGGACGAGTGGCAGGACTTCATGTCCGACGATCGGCCGACCCCGGAGGAAGAGATCCAAGGCAGCCACGATGGCCGGACACGTTCGAAGTGGCTCGCCTCGGCGCTGGAGGAACTCACCGACCGTGAGCGGACGATCATTCACGAGCGGCGCCTGCGCGACGACTCGGTGACTCTCGAGGAACTCGGCAAGAAACTCGGAATCAGCAAGGAACGCGTTCGTCAGATCGAGCACAAGGCGCTGCAAAAGCTGCGCGCCTCGGTGACCCGACAGAACAACGACGCGACCGCGGTACCGGCCGCATAACCGGAGGATTTGGTGCTTTAGAGTCTTTCCGGGCTTATTTGAAACAGTTTGACCCGGAAAAACTCTAGGGCCGCGCTGGACTATCGTCCGCCGCGGCCCTTTTTATTTTTGGAAATAGGGTATCCACTTCGCTCTCGTGATGTCAATATGTTGGGATGGCGAACCCGGCATCCCATCCCGAAGGCGGGGTCGACTACCCGCGCACCCTGACTGAATTCGACGCGTGGTTCGTGTCGGAGACGGCGTGTGC
>JAKZSU010000196.1:0-18076 GCA_047517485.1 Alphaproteobacteria bacterium | reverse complement strand
ATCAATCGCAAACAACCCCATCCCTTCGCAAGACGGCGTTATCGCCACCGCAATGTCATCGAGCGCATGTTTGGCCGGCTCAAGGATTTCAGGCGCGTTGCAACCCGATACGACAAAAACGCTAACAACTTCATGGCCGCTCTGTGCCTCGCTGCGCTCGTATGCTATTGGAATTGAATGAGTCTCGACCCTAGTTGTTGGCCTGTTCGAGGGCATTCTGGGCTTCCAGCCATGTTTCCTCGGCGATGGCCAAGGCGGCGATGACTTGGCTGCGCTTTTTGGTCAACTCGGCGACGCGTTCGGGCGGCCCGTCGTACAGCGTCGGGTCGGCGATTGCCGCTTCGAGACGATCCTTTTCCTTGGTTAGCCGCGCGGTCTCTTTTTCCGCGATCTTCACCGCCTTGCGCAGCGATACGGTCTCCGCGCGCTGGGCGGCGGCGTTACGACGGCGAACGGATTTGGCGGGGGCCGATTTGGCGGCGGCCGGCGTCGCCGGGCCGGGCTTGGGATCGCCGCGCTCGGGGCGCGCTTTGCGCGATGACAGCAAAAGCTTGCGATAGGCGTCGAGATCGTCGTCGAACGCGCGGCAGGTGCCGTCGGCCACCAACCACAGGCGATCGGCGCAGCGCTCGATCAGCTCGCTGTCATGGGTGACCAACACTATCGCGCCGGCATAGTCGTTGATCCCGTCGATCAAGGCTTCGCGGGCGTCGAGGTCGAGATGATTGGTCGGCTCGTCCAACAACAGCATATGCGGGGTACGGCAGCAAATCATCGCCAGCACAAGGCGCACGCGCTCGCCGCCCGAGAGCGAGTCGGCGTTCTGATCGGCGAGCTCACCCGACAGCCCGAAGCGGCCGAGATGGGTGCGAACCGCGGTCCCCAGCGCGTCGGGAAGCTTTTCCGCTATATGCGCGTACGCGGTCCGTTTGGCGTCGAGCATCTCGATCTGCTCTTGCGCGAAATAGCCGATTTCCAGTTTGCGCGACACGGTGCGCGCGCCCTCTAGCGGCGCCAGGGCACCCTCGAAGAGCCGCAACAGGGTGGTTTTGCCGTTGCCGTTGGCGCCGAGCAAGGCGATCCGATCATCCATGTCGATGCGCAGGTTGAGGTTTGACAAGACCGGCGCGTCGGGCGCGTATCCGGCGCTCGCGCGATCGAGGGTCAGCAGCGGCGGCGCCAGGGGTTTGGGCACGGGAAAATGGAACTCGACGGTGTAATCGGCGATCGGCGGTGGCGCTTCGCCGAGTTTTTCCAACGCCTTGAGGCGGCTTTGCGCTTGCCGCGCCTTGTTGGCCTGGTAGCGGAAGCGGTCGACGAACTTCTGCATGTGCTTTCGCCGGGCGGCCATTTTTTTCTCGGTCGCGGCGTCGAGCGCAAGCTGTTCACGCCGGGTTCGCTCGAAGGTATCAAAACCGCCGCGGTAGGCGGTAAGGCGGCGGCCATCGAGATGGATGGTGTAGTCGGCGACGCGATTGATCAGCGCCCGGTCATGGCTGATCACCAGAAGCGTGTGCCGCCAGCGCGCGAGGAATTGCACCAACCATAAGGTCGCCTCGAGATCGAGATGGTTGGTCGGCTCGTCGAGGAGCAACAAATCGGGTTCGGAGAAAAGTGCGGCGGCGAGGGCGACGCGCATGCGCCAGCCACCGGAAAAACTGTCGAGCGGACGGGCTTGTTCGTCGCCGCTGAAGCCGAGGCCGTGCAAGATCGCGCCAGCCCGCGCCGGCGCCGATTGCGCGCCGATCTCGCCCAAGCGTTCATGCACTTCGGCGAGCCGGAATCCGGAGGCTTCGTCTGAGTTGGTTTCCAGCGTTTGGGCTTCGGCGAGTAGGGCGTCACGCTCGCTATCCGCCGCCAGGACGGTTTCCAACACCGCCGTGGGCCCAAAGGGCGCGGTCTGCGATACCACCCCGATCCGCGCCCCATTGCGCACCCGAATGGTGCCGTCATCAGGTTGAATTTCTCTATTAATAAGTCGTAGTAACGTGCTCTTACCACTGCCGTTTCTGCCAATCAATGCGGCCCGACGCCCCGTTGGCAACGCGAGGGTGGCGGAGTCGAGCAAAGGTCTCCCTTCGATGCGGAAAGTCAGGTCGTTGACGTGAAGCATTGTCGATCCGTGGTACGGAGAAGGTTGCTGGCGCGCTCGGTCATCGCTATAACGCCTCCGCTTTGAAACGGCGAGAGAGAATAGAAATGGCCATTGAACGGACTCTATCGATTATCAAACCCGACGCGACGCGTCGCAATCTTACCGGAAGCATCAATGCGCGCTTCGAGGACTCCGGTCTCAGGATTGTCGCGCAACGGCGCTTGCGGTTGAGCCGCGAACAGGCCGAATCCTTCTATGCGGTGCATGCGGAACGCGCGTTCTTCGGCGACCTGTGCTCCTTCATGTGCTCCGGCCCGGTGGTGGCGCAAGTGCTCGAAGGCGAGAACGCGATCGAGCGCAATCGCGAACTCATGGGGGCGACCAATCCGGCCAACGCCGACAAAGGCACGATCCGTCGCGATTTCGCCGAATCGATCGAGGCGAATTCGGTGCATGGCTCGGACAGTCCGGAAAACGCCGCGATCGAGATCGCCTTTTTCTTCAGCGCACTCGAAATCGTCGGATAAACCAAGTTTGGCTCTGGCGTCTCTCGACCGGCGGCTCACGGCGCACTTTCCGGATTGATGGTGACGCCCGAGGCGGCCGAGGCACCGGCGATCGTGACGGTTTCGGTCCCCACGGTGACCCGGCCCTCGGCGATCCAACGCACCGCCAAGGGATAGATCCGGTGCTCCTGTTCGAGGACGCGGGCGGCGAGTCCGACCGCGGTTTCGGACGGCGCCACCGGCAGCGCGGCCTGCACGATTATCGGCCCCTCATCCATCGCCGGGCGGACGAAGTGAACCGTACAGCCGCTAAATCTGGCCCCCGCGGCGAGAACCTGGGCGTGGGTGTCGAGCCCCTTGAACGCGGGCAGCAGAGAGGGGTGGATGTTGATCAGCCGGTCGCGCCACTGATCGACGAATGGCGCGCCGAGCAAGCGCATGAACCCGGCGAGACACACCAAATCCGCCCCCGATGACTCGATCGCCGCCGACAAGGCGGCATCGAAGCCGGCGCGCGAATCGTATCGCGTGTGATCGACAATCGTGGTGGTGATGCCGCGATCGGCGGCGGTCGTCAAACCCTGGGCGTCGGGGCGATTGGAAACCACCGCCGCGACCTCGGCGGGAAAATCATCGGCGGCACAGGCCTCGGCGAGCGCCGTCATATTGCTGCCGCGTCCGGATATCAGTATCGCGATCTTGAGCCGGCCCGCTGCTACCATCCCCACGCCGACTCCGTGTCGGACACGCGGACCCTTTCGCGCCCGTCGTCCGCCGCGACGATGGTGCCGATGCGGCGCACGGATTCGCCGCCGTTGGACAAGGTCTCGGTCACCGTGGCTTCGTTTTCAAGCGCGACGACCACCGCCATGCCGATTCCGCAATTGAAGGTCCGGAGCATTTCGTCGGCCGCGATGCGGCCGCCCTCGCGAAGCCATTCGAAAACCGCGCCGGGGCGCCAAGACGAAGCGTCGATATCCGCCGCCAGGCCGTCGGGCAGGACGCGCGGAATATTCTCGACCAGGCCGCCGCCGGTGATGTGCGCCAAGGCGTTAATGCCGGCGGGTATGGCCGCGAGCAGGCTTTGCACGTAAATTCGCGTCGGCGCCAGCAGGGCCTCGCCGAGCGATGTCTGGGCGGCGAAGGGCGCCGGCGCCGCGAGATCGTGGCCGGTGCCGTTGATCACCGTGCGCACCAGCGAGAAGCCGTTCGAATGAAGACCGGCCGAGGCGAGGCCGAGGATGACGTCGCCTTCGGCGACCGAGGAGCCGGTCAGAAGCGCGTCGCGTTCGACCGCGCCGACGGCGAAACCGGCGAGATCGAAGTCGCCGGGCGCGTAGAGGCCGGGCAGTTCCGCGGTCTCGCCGCCGATCAGGGCACAGCCCGCGTCGCGGCAGCCGTCGGCGATCCCTTGCAACACCGCGGCGGCGGCATCAACGTCGAGCGCGGCGGTGGCGAAATAATCGAGGAAGAATAGTGGCTCGGCGCCTTGGACGATGAGATCGTTGACGCACATGGCGACCAGGTCGATGCCCACCGTATCAAACCGGTCGGCGGCCTTGGCGAGCAGTAGTTTGGTGCCGACGCCATCGGTCGCGGCGATCAGCAGCGGGTCGCGATACCCCGCGGCGGCGAGGTCGAAGATCGCGCCGAAGCCGCCCAGCGACGCGTCGCAACCGGCCCGCGCCGTCGCCGCCGCGAGCGGTTTGATGCGCTCGACGAGCGCGTTGCCGGCATCGATATCGACTCCGGCGCCACGATAGCTATAGGGGTGGCTGGGATGATCGCTCATGCTATGATAATACCGAAGAAAGCCGGGGGTGCGCGCACGGGCGGCCGCCGGGTTGCTGACCATACTGGATAGAGGGCGGTTTGCAATGGGTGCCTGGCTACGGCCGACCTTGGTGCGGCGCATGGGCGCCCTGATCATCGCAGTCGCGGTCGCCCACAGCGTCGCCCAGGCGGGCGACCTGTTTTCGATCACCGGCGTTCGCGTCGATGCCACCGCGGAAAGCGCGCAGACGGCGCAACAGGCGGCACTGCGTCGCGGGCAATCGACAGCGCTCCGCGACATGTTCGAAAAATTGACCCTGGTTGCCGATCATCCGCGCTTGCCGAACATCGACCGAGCGATGATCGACCGCTTGATGCGGAGCTATCAAGTGACCAGCGAGCGGCGATCGGCGGAGCGTTATGTCGCCGAGATAACGGTTTATTTCGATCCCCATGGCGTGCGCGAGACGTTGCGCCTGGCCGACATACCCTATGCGGAAGCCGTGAGCCCGACATCGCTGGTCCTGCCGGTGCTGGTGGACGCGGCCGGAGCCCGGCTGTGGGCGTTTCCCAACGACTGGCGGTTGGCATGGGAGAATTTCGACCGCCGTGGCCGGCTGGTCGATTTGGCGATGCCATACGGCGAACTCGCCGATATTTCCGCTGTTTCCGCTGGTCAGGCGCTGGCCGGCGATCAGGTGGCGCTGGCGACCATCGCGGCACGCTACGGCGCCAACGATGTAGTGGTGGCGATTGCCCAGCCGCAAAGTCCCAATCAGCTGATGGTGGAGCTGCGCCGCCATGGCGAGACCACCACCCTCCTACTGCGTGGGACGCGGGATCTGGCGCTTGCCGCGCCGGTGGTGGAAGAGAACGATCCGACGGCGCCGGGCGACGTGGTGACCGATGATTTGGCGGCAACCCGCCGCGCCGCCTATGGCACGGTGATCGCCGAGATCGTCGCGGTTCTCGAACAAGACTGGATCGCCGCCAACTTGCTCGACTTCGGGACGGTTACCGGCGTGGCGGTGGCGGTGCCGCTGAGCGGGTTGGGGCAGTGGCTCGACGTTCGCGCCCGCCTCGAAGCCTTGTCGCAGATCGAGCGTATCGAGATCAATTCGCTGAGCCCGGTGGTCGCCGATCTGACGCTGCACTATCTCGGCAGCGAGGAGCGGTTGGTGACCGCCTTGCGGGCGCGGAAATTGGCGCTGGTCGAGAATGGCGAGGGCGGGCGCACTGTCGAGGACATGGCGGGTGCGCCGATCGACCCGTTGATGGAACAATTGCTCGATCAAACCGCCGCCGGAACGAGCGATCCCCTGGTGCCGATCGACGACCAATTGGCAATGCCCGATGCCGACATCCCCGGGACCGAACCGGACCTGCCGCTGATCGACGATTTGCTGGTGGAGTGAGCGGGTGACGTTCGAGAATACGGACGATCGAGAATGAGTCCGGCTCGGCGCACGTTGTTTTGGCTGCTCGCGTTGGCGGTGCTAGTCGGGTTGCTAATTCTGCTGCGCGATATCTTGTTGCCGTTCGTCGCCGGCATGGCGCTGGCGTATTTCCTCGACCCGATCGCCGATCGGATCGAGGCGAGGGGGCTGTCGCGGACCGCAGCGACCTGGGCCGTGGTGTTGTCGTTTTTCGTCGCCTTCGTGGCGCTACTGGTGTTTTTGCTGCCGCTGCTGCAGGACCAATTGGCTGGTCTGGCGGGCCAATTGCCGGAGGTGTTTCGGGCGATCGGCAAGTGGGCGACCGCATTGGTCGAATTGGTTACCGAGAAACTCGACCCGGCGCGGGTCGATGAGGCGAACGCGGCCTTCGCCGATCTGCAAAAAGAGGCGCTCGGTTGGGCGATGGGCGCGATTCGCGGCCTCTGGCGGTCCGGCGTCGCGCTGCTCAATTTGTTTGGCCTGTTGATCATTACGCCGGTGGTCGCCTGGTACCTGCTGCGTGACTGGGACCGCATGGTGGCGCAGATCGACAGCTGGCTGCCGCGCGATCAGGCCGAGGTGATCCGCGGCCAGATCCGCCGCATCGACGAAACCCTCGCCGGCTTCGTGCGCGGCCAGGCGATGGTCTGCCTGATCCTCGGCGGCGGCTACGCGGTGGCCTTGCAACTGGCCGGATTGAAGTACGGTCTACTGGTCGGATTGATCGCCGGCCTGATCTCGTTCATTCCCTATGTCGGCTCCCTGGTCGGCTTGGTACTCAGCCTCGGCCTGGGATATTTCCAGTTCGGATTTTCCATCGAGCTGATGATCGTCGCCGCGATATTCATTGCCGGACAGTTGGTCGAGGGAAATTTCCTGACCCCCAAACTGGTCGGCGAGCGGGTCGGGGTGCACGCGGTGTGGGTTCTGTTCGCGTTGCTCGCCGGCGGCTCGTTGTTCGGCTTTGTCGGCATGTTGCTCGCGGTCCCGGTCGCCGCGGTAATCGGCGTGCTGGTCCGCTTCGGCTTGGAGCGCTATCTCGCGAGTTCGCTGTATAGCGGCCAAGACGGAGGGGATGCGCAATCTTGAGCGGTGGCGCGCCAACTCAGCTGGCCCTCGATCTGCGCCACCGGACCGCGCTCGGCGCCGGCGATTTCCTGGTCGCGTCGAGCAATAGGGACGCTGTTGGGTGGCTCGACCGCTGGCCCGATTGGCAGACCCAGGGTCTGTTCATTCATGGCCCGGCGGGGTGCGGGAAAAGTCATTTGGTCGAGGTA
This sequence comes from Alphaproteobacteria bacterium, assembly GCA_047517485.1. Classification (GTDB taxonomy): domain Bacteria; phylum Pseudomonadota; class Alphaproteobacteria; order UBA7887; family UBA7887; genus JAKZSU01. The sequence goes on along the minus strand of JAKZSU010000196.1, from coordinate 10,989 downwards.
TGGCGGGCGCGCAGTGGCGCGCGTTCGGTGACCGCGCAAAGCCTCGCCGGTGTCGATCCGCACGATGTTCTCGGCACGGCGTGCACGCTGGCGATCGACGATGTCGGCCGCGGCGGCGATGAGACGGTGCTGTTTCACCTCTATAATATGATCGCCGAGCGCGAAGGGTCTTTGCTTATGGCGGGCGAGCGGCCGCCGGCCGATCTCGGGTTCGAGCTCGCCGATCTTCGCTCGCGGCTCGCGGCGCTGCCGGCGGTCGCGGTGACCGAGCCCGACGATGCGCTGCTCGCCGCGGTCATGGTCAAGCTGTTCGCCGATCGGCAATTGGACGTCGCTGGCGAAGTCATCGATTATCTGGTGGTCCGCATCGAACGGTCTTTCGATGCCGCGCGTCGTACGGTTGCCAGACTTGACGAACGCGCACTCGAACTCGGACGGGCGATCACCGTACCTTTGGCGCGCGAAATACTGTCGCTCTAAGCTGGGAGAATGTAATGGATTTGGGAATTTCCGGCCGCAAGGCCATTGTCTGTGCCTCGAGCAAGGGGCTCGGGCGGGCCTGCGCGACATCGCTTGCGCGCGAGGGCGTGGCGGTGACGATCAATGCGCGTACCGCCGACGTATTGGAAGCGACCGCCGCCGATATTCGTGCCGAGACCGGCGCCGAAGTCACCGCCGTCGCGTGTGACGTGACGACACCGGAGGGACAGGCGAAGCTGCTCGCGGCGTGCCCCGACCCCGACATTCTGGTCAACAATGCCGGTGGGCCGCCGCCGGGCGATTTTCGCGACTGGTCGCGCGACGATTGGATGAAGGGCATCACCGCCAACATGCTGACGCCGATCGAACTGATCAAGGCGACGGTGGATCGGATGATCGAACGTAAATTCGGCCGCATCGTTAATATCACGTCGGGATCGACCAAGGCGCCGATTCCCGAACTCGGCATTTCCAACGGCGCGCGGACCGGTCTTGCCGGATTCGTCGCTGGCCTATCGCGCCAGACCGTGGTCCATAACGTCACCATCAATTGCCTGTTACCGGGTCCGTTCGACACCGACCGGTTGCGTTCGAATGTGGCGTTCCGCGCCGAGAAAGCGGGACAGGATTATGATACCTTCGCGGCATCGGTGGCGAAGCTCAATCCGGCGGGCCGGTTCGGCCAGCCCGAGGAGTTCGGCGATGCCTGCGCGTTTTTGTGCGGCGCGCAAATGGGGTTTGTGACCGGGCAGCACTTTTTGATGGATGGCGGTGCGTCCAAGGCGACGTTCTAGACCGGTTGGGCGCTAGAGCACGTCCTTTCCTGATGGAATCGGTTTGACCGCACGCCTGTGCGCCGTGGTTAGGCGCGCGCCGCCGCGTGATGTGGGGGCATCGGGCAAGGCGCGCAACAAAGCCACGGCGCACAGGCGTGCGGCCTCTGGTGCGGCAACTTGGCCTTTCGGATGCGTTGCGACGCTCCGCCGATGCACACACATCACCCGTCGCGCCGCGCCACCCCGAAAAGCCAATCTGCCCCATCAAACCGGTTCCATCAGGAAAGGACGTGCTCTAGGTCGCGGTGAAGTATATTCTGAGAGGCTCATGGCAGAACTGGCGGAAAACCTAGGCGTTACCTCGCTCGACGAACCCAGCGCGCGCTATATCAACCGCGAGCTGGGCTGGCTCGAATTCAATTGGCGGGTCCTGGCCGAGGCGCGCGACGACCGCCAGCCCCTGCTCGAGCGGCTGCGGTTCCTGTCGATTTCGGCGAGTAACCTCGACGAGTTCTTCATGGTTCGGGTCGCCGGCATCAAAGGCCAGGTGAGCAACGGGATCACCCAGACGAGCCTCGACGGACGGACCCCAGCGGAGCAACTGGCCGATGTCACCGAGGAATCGACCCGTCTGATGGACGAGCAGCAGAAGGTCTGGCGCGATCTACAAGGCGAGCTCAAGAAAGCCAAAATCAACCTGGTGCATGGCGAGGCGCTCAGCGCCGAGGAACTCGACTGGCTGCGGCGCTTCTTCGTGCAACAGGTGTTCCCGATTTTGACTCCGTTGGCGATCGATCCGGTGCATCCGTTTCCGTTCATCGCCAACCGGGGTTTCGCCCTGGTGTTGCAACTTGTCCGCAAGGACGGAAGCCGAGGCTTGCGGGCGATGGTCCCGCTGCCCGATCAAGTCGGTCGATTCGTCAGGCTGCCCGGCCCCGAGGTCCGCTTTATCACCATCGAGAATGTCGTCGAATTGTTCGTTGACGAATTATTCCCCGGATATGAGATAACCGGCCGCGGAACGTTTCGGCTGATTCGCGATAGCGACATCGAATATGAGGAGGAGGCGGAAGACCTGGTGCTGCTGTTCGAGACCGTGCTGCGGCAGCGCCGCCGGGGCACCATCGTGCTTCTCAAGCTCAGTTCCGACATGCCGGCGAATTTGCGCGACATGGTGGTCGAGGAACTTCAGGCCAAGGAGCAGGACATTGTCGTCGAGGACGGCAGGCTGGGCATCGCGCGGGTCAACGAACTAATCGACTGCGATCGGCCGGACCTGGTTTTCGAGCCGTATGTGGCGCGTTTTCCCGAGCGTATCCGCGAACACGACAATGATTGTTTCGCGGCGATTCAGGAAAAAGACTTCGTCACCCATCACCCCTACGAGAGTTTCGACGCGGTGGTGCTGTTCCTGCAGCAGGCCGCGAACGATCCGGACGTGTTGGCGATCAAGCAGACGCTGTATCGAACGACCGCCGAGTCGCCGATCGTCAAGGCGCTGATCGCCGCCGCCGAGTCGGGCAAGTCGGCGACCGCCTTGGTCGAGCTGAAGGCGCGTTTCGACGAGGAAGCGAATCTTAAATTATCCCGCAATCTGGAGCGCGCCGGGGTCCATGTCGTTTATGGATTCATGAAACTCAAGACCCACGCCAAGGTCACCTGCGTGGTGCGGCGCGAAGGCGGCGCGCTGCGCTCGTATGTGCATTTCGGCACTGGCAATTATCATCCGTTAACCGCGCGGGTCTACACCGATCTGTCGTTCTTCACCTGCGACGAGGCGATGGCCCGCGACGCCACGCGCCTGTTCAATTTCACCACCGGCTATGCGGTGCCGGATTCCTTCGAGCGGATCGTGATCGCGCCATTCAGCTTGCGCAATCGGCTGATGGAGCTGATCGACGACGAGATCGCCCATGCCCGAGCCGGCCGACCGGCAACGATTTGGGCGAAGATGAACGCGCTGGTCGACGGCACGACGATCGACAAGCTTTATGAAGCGAGCGCCGCCGGCGTGCAGATCGATCTCGTGGTTCGCGGCGTGTGTTGTCTGCGTCCCGGGATCGCGGGGATGTCGGAAAACATCCGCGTCAAAAGCATCATCGGCCGCTTTCTCGAGCATTCGCGGATTTCCTGCTTCGGCAATGGCGAGCATCTTCCGTCACCCAAAGCGAAGGTGTTCCTCTCCTCCGCCGACTGGATGCCGCGCAATTTCGATCGCCGTTGCGAGGTTCTGGTGCCGATCGAAAATCCGACCGTGCACGCCCAACTGCTCGACCAAATCATGGTCGCCAACCTCAAGGACGAGGCGCAGAGTTGGCATATGATGCCGGACGGGCGATATCAGCGGCCAATGCGGGATGACGATGCGTTCAGTGCGTTGACGTATTTCATGACCAATCCGAGCCTTTCAGGGCGCGGCAGAGCGCTCAAGAAGATTGGCGGCCCGGCCCATCTCGAGGTCAGTTCCGGCGGCTGATCGATGGCCGAGAAAAGCGCGGCAATTCTTCATCAGCCACTCAACACTCCGGGATCGAACTTGCACCGTTACGCGGTCATCGACATCGGCTCCAACTCGATTCGCCTGGTGGTGTTCGACGGCATTCGCCGCACCCCGTCGGCGCTGTTCAACGAAAAGATTTTCTGCGGTCTTGGCCGCTCTCTCCATAGCACCGGCCGGCTGGAACCCGACGGCATCGTCCAAGCCTTGGCCAATCTGCAACGCTTCGCGGAGCTGGTCGATGCGATGGGGATCGCCGAAGTCGAGTGCGTCGCCACGGCGGCGGTCCGAGATGCCGAAGACGGCCCCGAATTCGTGACCGAGGTTAAACGCCTGTGCGGCCTCGACGTTCGGGTGCTGTCGGGAACCGAGGAGGCCGAGCTATCGGGTCTCGGCGTCCTCGCCGGCATGCCCGAGGCCGACGGCGTGATGGGCGACCTCGGCGGCGGCAGTCTGGAATTGGTGCGTCTCCAGAAAGGCACGGTGCGCGATCACGTGACCTTGCCGCTCGGCCCGTTGCGCCTGGCCGCGGAATGCGGCGACAACAAGAAGCGTGCCCGCGAGATTACCGATCGTCTGCTCGGCGATCTGAAGTGGCTCGATCGCGCGCGGGGCACCGCGCTCTATCCTGTCGGCGGCAGTTGGCGGGGCCTGGCGCGGGTCCATATGGGGCAGACCAATTATCCGCTCAAGGTCATTCATCGCTACCGTTTGAGGCTGGCCGAGATCAACGATCTGGTCGGCTTGGTGGCGGCGCAAAGCCACGAATCGCTGGCCCGCCTCGAGGGCGTGTCACGGCGGCGCGTCGATCTCTTGCCGCTCGGTGCCCTGGTGATGAGCCGGTTACTCAAAATTCTGGCGCCGACCGTCGTCGAGTTCTCCGCTTACGGCCTGCGCGAAGGCATGCTGTTCGCGCGGCTATCTCCGGATGACCGGTCGGAAGACCCGCTGATCAGCGCGTGTCGCGAAATTAGCGGCCGCATGGCACGCTTTTCCGATCACGCCGAAGAACTCATGGACTGGACCGATGGGTTGTTTGCCGACGAGCCGGCGGCGGAGAAGCGGCTTCGTCACGCCGCCTGCTTGCTAAGCGATATCGCCTGGCGGGCGCATCCCAATTACCGTGCCGAGCAAGCGTTCAGGGAGGTCTTGCGCAATCCCGCGCTGCATGTCGATCACGCCGGGCGCGCCTATTTGGCGCTCGCGCTTCACGCCCGCCATACCAGCGGCGAGCCTGGCGAGGCGGTCAAGGCCATTCTCGGATTGATTGACGAGGATGCGGCGAAGCGCGCCCGTGCGATCGGATTGTCCGCGCGGCTCGGCGAGACCATCTCGGCGGGCGTCCCCGGTTTGATCGACCGGTTCGCGCTCAAGGTCAACGCGCGGCGCGAGGTGTTGAAACTCAGTCATCACCGAGACGACGAGCGGCTGATCGGCGAAGTGGTGGTGAAACGATTCGAGGCGTTGGCGCGAGCGATGAACCTGGCCCCCGAGATTGTTGCCCGAGATTAGTCTGACGAGGGTTCCTCGAGTTCGACCAAGGCGATTTTGCCGTGCTCCGCGGTGAGCGCCAATGTGCCGTGTTTCAACGCCAACGCATCGTCGCCGAACAGGCTGCGGCGCCACCCCGACATCGCCCGCACGTCGGCCCGGTCGTCGGCGGCAATGCGCTCCAGATCCGCGGAATTCGCCACCAATTTTATCGCCACGTCGTTCTCCTCGCAGCGCATTTTGAGCAGAACTTTCAGCAGATCGACCAACGGGCCGACGCCACGCGGCCTGTCCGCTGCCTTGTTCGGCTTGGGCGCTTCGCTTTCGGGAACCGCCTTGCCGACGCTCACCGCCTCGAGGACGGCGCTGCCGAACGAGCCGGCGGCGAGGCCCTTGCTCACCCCGCGAGTGCGGGCGAGGTCTTCCACGGTTTCGGTCTCGTGCGCGGCGATCTCCAGGAGGGCCTCGTCGCGAATGATCCGGTTGCGCGGGACATTGGTCTTTTGCGCGAATATTTCGCGCGCCGCCGCGACTTCGCGCAGGACGGCGAGAAACCTTGGCCGCGCGGTGCGGGTCTTGATCCGGATCCAGGCGCGACGCGGGTCGAGCTCGTAGGAGTCGGTGGCGGTCAGCACCGCGAGCTCCTGGGCCACCCAATCGGCGCGCCGGGTCTCGCCGAGGCGCTTTTCGAGCTTCTGATAGATCACCGGCAAATGCTCGACATCGGCGAGCGCATAAGTCAGTTGCCGATCGGTCAGCGGCCGCTTCGACCAGTCGGTAAAGCGCGACGCCTTGTCGACGTCGGCACGGGCGAGCTTACGCGCCAACCGATCGTACGACGCCGCTTCGCCGAAGCCGCACACCATCGCCGCGACCTGGGTATCGAACAGCGGGGTCGGGACCGTGCCGCCGGAGATGTTGTAGAAGATTTCCAGATCCTGACGCGCCGCGTGCAAAACCTTGAGCACGCCCGGCAGGTTGAGAAGCTCGATCATCGGCTCGAGCGAGATGCCCTCGGCCAGCGGATCGACGGCGGAGCCGACGCCGTCGGGGCCGGCGATCTGCACCAGGCAGAGCTTTGGCCAATAGGTGCTCTCGCGCATGAATTCGGTATCGACGCAGATGAACGGCTCTTCGGCGAGCCGGGCACACAGTTCGGCAAGTGCCGAGGTCTCGGTAATCAGTTTCATGTCTATGCCTTAAATATGCCGCAACTGAACAGCCATTAGAGTGCCGTAACTTCAACGAGGGGATCGCCGCTGTTTACGCTCAGCGGATTGCTCAAGGGCCGGCCGAATTCCGGCGATTCGATTTCGAATACGTCGCCGTCTCGGGTTTGTATTCCGGCGGTGACGCTGAGCGCGCCGGCGCCGAAGAAATGAATGTGAACGTCACCGGGGCGGCGGAACAGCGCATAACGAAAGTGATGATGTTCGAGATTGCCGATCGAGTGCGACATATTGTCCTCGCCGCTGAGAAACTCTCCGGTCCAAAGATCTTGATTACCGCGGCGCACCCGGATTGTGCCGCCGACGCTGGGCGGCAGCGCGCCGAGGCGCAACTCTGGCCCCAGCGCGCACGGCCGAAGCTTCGAATGCGCCAGCAAAAGATAATTTTGGCGTTCGAGAACATGGTCGGAAAATTCGTTGGCCAAGGTGAAACCGACACGGAACGGCGTGCCATCGTCGCCGATGACATAGACGCCGGCGATCTCCGCCTCTTCACCGCCGTCGAGGGCGAAGCCAGGGCTTTCGATCGGGGTGCCGCTGGCCACCATGACCGAGCCGTCGCCCTTCCAGAACCATTCGGGGGCGGTGCCGATCTCGCCAGGCGCCGGCTTGCCGCCTTCGAGACCGGATTGAAACATTTTCATCGAATCGGTCAGCGATTCGCCGCTGGTGAGCTTGGCGTGCATTTCGTCGCGCGCCTGGGCCGAGCCGAGATGGGACAGGCCGGTACCGGATACCAGACAGTGTGCCGGATCGGGGTGGTCGATCGGAACCGTCACCCGGCCATCGGCGAGTGCCGCGCCATAATCCTCGACATCGTCGCCAAGCCGGCTTTCGACCAGGGCCTGGAGCCCGCCGCCGGCGCGCGCCGCCTCGAGCGCGAGGTCGAGCACCCGCGTCGCTCCGGCAACGACGCGCAGCAACGCGTCGTCGGCGACGCCTACCTTGCGCCCACCGTCCTTGGCTTCGAATTGCACCAGTCGCATGTCAGACCCCTGTACACCCCTGATCACGGTTATAATCGACGCAGCGGGATTGGCCAACAAGGGAGACATTGATGCGGGGGATTGTCATGGCCGCGGTGCTGTTCGTCGCACTCTGCGCGACGGGCGCGAGGGCGGCGGTCGAGCGCATCGAAATCACCGGCCGCGTGGCCTTCGCCGGGGGCAAGAGTTTCGGCCCCGTCGGGGCCTACGAAAAAATCACCGGCCGCTTGCATTACGCCGTCGATCCCGAGGATCCCGCCAACACCAATGTCACCGATATCGGGCGGGTGCCGCGCGACCCGGACGGAATGGTTCGCTTCAGCGGCGACTTCCTGATGCTACGCCCGAGCAACCCGGCGCGCGGCAACCGCCGCCTCCTGTATGAAGTCGGAAATCGCGGCACTGTCGCCATGCTTTCCTTTTTCAATGACGCCGATTCGAATAATCGGCCGTCGAGCGCCGCTGATGCCGGCACCGGATTTCTCTTCACCCACGGCTACACCCTGCTGTGGAGCGCATGGAACTGGGATGTGATCGATGGCGACGGGCGCCTGCAGATCGATCTGCCGGTGGTGTTGGGCGACGACGGCGAGCCGCTGTCGGGACTGGTTTCGGCAGAAATCACGGTTCACCGATCGGTTGAAAGTCAGCCGCTGGCGTGGGGTAATTCGCGGGGCTATCCGGCGGTCTCGCGCGAGCAGGCGGACGCGCGGATGACCGTGCGCAACGAACAGCGCGCGGCCAGACGCGAAATTCCACGCGATCAATGGCGCTTCGCCCGCACCGAGGACGGGCGCGAATTCGACGATCCCACGCATGTCGCGCTCGATGGCGGGTTTCGCCCGGGATTGCTCTATGAAGTGGTTTATCAGGCGACGCGCGCGCGCCCGGTCGGGCTCGGTCTCACCGCGATTCGCGACGCGCTTTCTTTTTTCCGCTACGACGAAACCGACCAGAACCCGGTGGGCGGGGCGCTCGACCAGACGATCATCTTCGGCATCTCGCAATCCGGGCGGGTGATCACCCACATGCTGCTCGAGGGCTTCCACGTCGATGCGCTCGACCGCATGGTGTTCGACGCGGCGCTGATTCATGTCGCCGGCGGCGGCAAGGGAAGCTTCAATCATCGCTTTGCGCAAACCACGCGCCACGGCAGCGCCTTCGAGGATCATCAATATCCCGTCGATTTTTTTCCCTTCACCACGGTGCCGCAAGACGACCCCGCCATCGGATTGCGCGGCGACTTACTGGCGCGCGCGCGCGCCGCGAAGGCGGTGCCGAAACTCTTTTTCACCAACACGTCGGGTGAATATTGGACCCGCGCCGCGTCGCTGATCCATACCGATGTCGCCGGCGCGACCGATGTCGCCCTGGATTCCAACGCGCGGCTGTACGTCTTCGCCGGTGCCCAGCATGGTAACTGGGTGGTGCCCCATCGCGCGTGGTTCGAGAACTGCATCAATCCCCTCGACCATCGCCCCTTGATGCGCGCTCTGCTGTTGTCCCTCGATGCCTGGATCAGCCGCGGGCGCATGCCGCCCGATAGCGTCTTCCCGCGGATCGTTGACCAGACCCTGGTCACGGTCGAAGCGTACCGCGATCGCTTCCCCACCCTACCGGGCTCGCGCAAGCCGCTGGTCAATCTCAGGCCACCGCGGCTCGATCTCGGCCGGCGTTGGGTCGGTCAGCGCATCGTCGACCGCGCCCCACCTGGTTTCGGCAACGCCTTTGAGACCAGGGTCTCGATGCCCGATGCGGACGGCATCGACACGGCCGGCGTTCGCATGCCCGCGGCCGCCGAGCCGCTCGGGACCTATGTCGGATGGAATCTCAGGCGCGCGCGGTTCGGCGCGCCCGATCATATCGACCGCTGGTCGGGATCGTTCATCCCGTTCGCGATCGACGAGGCGGCACGCAAGGCCGCGGGTGATCCACGTCCGTCGATCGCCGCGCGCTATCCGACGCGCGGCGATTACCAACAGGCGATCCGCATCGCGGCCGGCGCACTGGCCGGAGACGGATTCTTGCTCGATCTCGAAATACAGGCGATCGTCGCCAAGGGCGCCGCGTTCTACGACCGCGTTATCGCGCGCGATCCCGATTCGCCGTCGTGCGAATATCTGATGCCGTAATTCTAATCGGCGTAAAAGGTGAACCGGCGATAGGTCACGCGGACCGGTTGGAATTGCTCCTGGCCGAATCGTCGCACGCAATGTTCGGTGACGCGGCGGACCCAGTTGCCGCGCTCTTTCTGCGGGCCAAACAGTTGCCGAGATTTTTCGATCCAGGCGCCGTCGGGGGATAGGCGCGCGGTTTCGCTCACATTGCCCGCGCGGTCGTAGCGAACCATCGTCCGTTCGATCAGTTCACCGTCGCGGCGCATTTCGCTCTCGGCATGGGTGACCGAGCCGTCGTTGGCATAGCCGATCCGCCATTGCGATTCCTCGGGCCCGTGGCCATCGGCCGCGTCGCGCCACTCGACCAATCCAGCGAGGCGACCGTCGTCGGTATAATGCCGGCGCAGTCGCGAGCGTTCGGCGCCGTTGGGATCGAGGCCGGTCATTTCGACCAAACGGCCGTCATTGTCGGCGGTGTAGGCGTAGCGGAGATAGGCGTTTCCGGCGCCGTCATAGTGGGTGCGCTCGATCAGGCGGCCGTCGCGCTCGTACGTGTAGATCGCATGGTCTTGAAGCGTGCCGTCGGCGTTGAACCGGTCGCGTTCGACGACCGTGCCGGTGGCGCTCAAGCGTTCGATGCGCAGCCGGACTGGGGTGCTTTCGACCCAGTCTCCGAACGAATCCGCCATCGCCGCTTCATAGTCGGTGATCGTATGAACCGGGCCGAACAGCCGCTCCATGCCGCCGCGCGGCGTGAAAACGAAAAGTGTCAGCGCATCGCGCGGGGAAGCCGCGCCGGTGGTTTCGATTTCAGTCATCAACCGTCATGAGGAAGCGATTCAGGCCGCACCGTCAGCAACCAGCTTATACCAATCCTTAAGGGTTGGCGTGGCACAGTTGCGCGATGAAAGCGATGAAATTTGGTCTGTGTCTTCGGCGGCACACCGTCTTGTCGGTGGCCGCATCCATGGCGCTGCTGTCGGCCGGCGCGGGATGCACCGAGCGCGACGTCGCCTCGATCGAAAACGGGCTGTGGAAGATGTTCGCCGGGCATCCCAAACCGATGGTCCTCAACAAGGCCGATCCGCCGGTCTACTGCTACGCCACGATCGGCGAGCCGCAATGCTACGCCGAGCCGCTCGATTCCGAGAGATCGGCGCCGATCCAGTAGGCTGATTTTAAGCGCGTTCAGACGCCACGCAGGCTGGCCTCGCATAAGCTCGGGCGCGCGGTCGCGCTTGCCAAGCTGCACGTCGTACAGCTTGGTATTGACGAAATAGGGTATCCACTTCGCTCTCGTGATGTCAATATGTTGGGATGGCGAACCCGGCATCCCATCCCGAAGGCGGGGTCGACTACCCGCGCACCCTGACTGAATTCGACGCGTGGTTCGTGTCGGAGACGGCGTGTGCG
>JAKZSU010000195.1:0-4055 GCA_047517485.1 Alphaproteobacteria bacterium | reverse complement strand
CCAAGGATAGGTAATATCAGGTTTTATCCACCAGCAACGCGGAGACAGGCAAATATTCTTCACCGAACCGCAAAGACCTGTACAAGCACGCCATCGGCCAACAACTTTTTACCGCCCCGTCAACTTTTGACAATAGCTCCTGATAAATATTGTTTACGCGGAATTTCCTCGCCGCTGGCAAAGCAAGTTCAGGCGTCTCTATAGTCGAGCGCCGCGCGGACTTTTTTCAGCATTTCCGCCCGTCGATAGGGCTTGTTGACCATAGTCACACCGCGCGATGTGGGTGCATCGGGTAAGCCGCGCAACGACGCCAGGGGCTGCGGGAACGCGGCCTTCTGTGGGGCACCTTGGCTTTTCGAGCAGGCGCGGCGTCTTTCGGGTTAGTTGCCGCTTTCGAGCATGACCTCGGGCAGCCACAGGGCGAGTTCGGGGAACCAGATCACCGCCAAGAGGCCGATCAACTGCAGGACCACGAAGGGTATGATCCCCCGATAGATTTGCTGGATCTTCACGCTCTTTGGCGCCACCCCCTTCATATAGAAGAGCGCGAACCCGAATGGAGGTGTCAGAAACGAGGTCTGCAAATTGACCGCCAGCAGGATCGCGACCCAGGGAATAATATTGTCGACGCCGGGGATGTGAGTCCCGAATTCCATCGTCCGCATCATTGGCGCGAACAGCGGCAGCACGATCAGGGTGATCTCGATCCAATCGAAGAAGAAGCCGAGCAGGAATACCAGCACCATCATCATGATCAGCAGGCCCCACGAGTCGAAGCCGGCCTGGGTGACGTAGTGATGGACGAGATCGTCGCCGCCGAGCGAGCGATAGACGTAGGAGAACGCGGTGGCGCCGATGAAGATGCCGAAAATCATGCCGATGGTCAGCGCCGAGCGCTCCAACACGTCCTTGAGCACGCCGAAATTGAGTTTGCGGTTGAAGACGGCGAGCAAAAGCGCGCCCAGCGCACCGACGCCGGCGGCTTCGGTCGGGGTCGCCCAGCCGGCGAAGATCGAGCCGAGGACGAACACGATCAGCATGATCGGCGGGATGAAACTGCGCAGCACCATCGCGTATAACGCGGTGCGCGTCTTCGGTCCGATGTCGTCCGGGAGCGGCGGCGCGAGCGACGAGTCGATGCTGCAGCGCACGTAGATGTATACCAGGTATAGGCCGGCGAGGATCAAGCCGGGGAAGATGGCGGCGAGGAACAAGGTGCCGACCGAGATCGACAACAGGTCGGCCATGATCACCAGCATGATGCTCGGCGGGATCAGAATACCGAGTGTCCCCGACGCGGCGATGGTGCCGGTGGCGAGCGGCGTGTTGTAGCCGCGGTCCAGCATCACCGGCAGCGCGAGCAAGGTCATCATCACCACCGAGGCGCCGATGATACCGGTGGTGGCGGCCATGATCGTGCCCATGATGGTCACCGACAGGGCTAAACCCCCGGGAGTCTTGCGCAAAAGGACTTGCAGGCAATACAGCAAATCGTTGGCGACGCCGGATCGCTCGAGCATGGTGCCCATGAATATGAACATCGGCACGGCGACCAGGATCAGGCTCTCCGCCGCGTTGCCCCAAATCCTCGAGACGATGTTGAAATATTCGATGAAGCTGAAGACGCCGAAATAAATGCCGATGGCGCCGAAGCTCACCCCGAGGCCGCCGAGAACCCAGGCGACCGGAAATCCGCTGAACAGAAGAACCGCCAGCGCGCCGAACATGACGACCGGCAGCAGTTCTACGAACGTCATGACAAGTCTCCCGGGCCGGATCCGGTATCACCCGTGATTTCCGCCGCTTCATGTTGCACGTCCTCGATCAAATCCTCGGACGCGAGATGCAGTTCCGGCGATTCCCTCTGCGCCTTGGCCCTGAGATCGGGTGAGCCGAACAAGTAAACCGCGTTACGAAACCCGACCGCCGCCGCCGACAGCAGCAACAAAATCATGCCGAGCGGGACAAAGGATTTGATGATCCAGCGATGACTGAGGCCGGTCAGCGCCGAGGAAACCTCGTTCATCAAGAACGACCGGTGTGCGAAGTCGATGGAAAAATAAAGCACCAAGCCGGCATAGGGCAGGATGAAGATGATACAGCCGACGAATTCGACCCAGGCGCGAGTTTCGAGCGAGAAGCGTTCGCGAATAAGCTCGATTCTGACATGCGAGTTTTTGACATATCCGAAGCCCATGCAGAGTAGGAACAGCGCGGCATGAAGATGCCATTCCATTTCCTGGAACTTGGTCGACGTGAGATAGGATGCGACAAAATGCGCCGCCGCCTCGTAGCCGGATGTGCGAAGCCAATCGATGAGCTGAGTTAGAAGCCCGAATTTCCGGGTGATCACGTCGATTATGATGACCGCGACGAGGGGCAAGAGCAGCCAGGCCGCGAGTTTGCCGACAACCGTCAGGAAGCGGTCGATCGCTTCGCTGACCGCCAATACCTGTTTCATCATTCCCCCTTGTCGCTCCAGTCGAACGCCACCACCCGGCCCGGGACACCCCGATCGGTGGATGGCGGCGCACTATTTCAGCGCGGTCTGGTCCTGACAACAGTTAAATGACTCGGGCGGCGTCAAATGCCGGTTTGAGCCATCGCCGCCGGCACGCTACAACCCGATCGCCGCCACCGCCAAATGTGCCAACGAGGACCATCGTGACGCCATCTGAAACAACACCGCCGCCGCCGGCCGTGCCCGGCGCCTACAAGATCGTCGCGGTCTTGTGTTCGGCCTATGTGGTCAGCCATTTCTATCGTTCGTCGGTGGGGGTGATCGGGCCCGATCTGATGCGCGGCATGGCGCTGTCGCCGGAGGCGCTCGGGACCCTCGCCGGAACCTTCTTCGTGGTCTTCGGCCTGGCGCAGATTCCCGTCGGGGTGCTGCTCGACCGCTTCGGGCCGCGGCGGATCAATGCGCTGCTTTTCGTCGTCGCCGCGCTCGGCGCGTTGATTTTCGCCGGCGCGCCAGATGCCGCGACGCTCACCCTCGGCCGCGCGGTAATGGGACTCGGCTGCGCCTCGGCGCTGATGGGATCGCTGGTGGTCTACGCGCGGTGGTTTCCGCCGCGGCAATTCTCCACCCTCGCCGGGCTCACTCTCGGCCTCGGTGGTCTCGGCGGTCTGGTCGCGACCACGCCGCTGGCGCTCGCCGCCGCGGCGGTGGGCTGGCGCGCCGCGTTCGTCGCCGCCGCCGCGGTCACCGTGCTGGTGGCGCTGATGGTCTGGCTCGGGGTCCGCGACGCGCCGCCCGGTCACACCCACCACCGCCAACCGCGCCGCGAAAGCCTCGCCCAAGCGTTCAAGGGCGTGGGCACCGTGCTCGCCGATCGCCGACTCTATTTTATTCTGCCGTTGAACAGCGTCGCCTACGCCGCGGTGATGGCGACCTTGGCGCTGTGGGGCGCGCCGTACCTCGCCGACGTGCACGGCCTCGATGGCGTGGCCGCCGCCGACATTCTCGCCGCCATGGCAATCGCGATGATGATCGGCTCGATCGGCTATGGCTGGCTCGGCCCGCGGCTCGGCAGTACCAAGCCGGTGGCGCTCGCCGGTGCGTTCGCGGTGGCGGCGATCTATATCGCCCTGGCGATCGCGCCGCCGCTCGGCGGCGGCGTTCTGGCGGTCGCCTTTTGCGCCTTCGGCTTTATCGGCGCCTATTCGGTGCTGTTGCTGAGCCACATCCGCACCCTGTTCGCCGATCACCTGATGGGCCGCGGCTTGACCACCGCCAATCTGTTCAACTTCGCCGGCGTCGGGATCGTCCAGGCGGTGAGTGGCTGGATCGTCGGCGCCTGGCCGGCCGCGGCCGACGGCGCGCGCCCGCCCGAGGCCTATCAGGCGCTGTTCTGGTTCCTCGCCGCCATCGTCGCCGGTGCCGCGGCGATCTACGCCTTCGCCCGGAAGCCGGGCTAGCAGTCTGTCGGACTTTGGGTTGGATTTCCCTTAGAATCGCAGGATGAGCAACTTCGTGGACTGTGATCGGGACCAGGCGTTTCTGCTTCCTCCCGATCTGCGGGACTGGATCCCGGCGGATGATTTGGCGCACT
>JAKZSU010000194.1:0-9002 GCA_047517485.1 Alphaproteobacteria bacterium | reverse complement strand
ACGCCATCTGGTCTCCCGCCGAACACTCCGCCAATTCCGCGGCGACGCGATGAGACAGTGGCGGCAAGTGACGACCGTTGCATAATCTCCGGCGTCGGCGCCCACAAGCTGGCCAAATGGCGGTTAACGTGACAACGCCGTCTACGAGTATCTGGAGGCAGAAGGATTTCTCTATGCGATCCGACTGCCCAGCAACCAGTTGCTCCAGAAGCGTATCAGCCACTTGCTCACACGGCCGGTCGGTCGGCCGCCGAAGTCTGTTCGACGCTATTACGTCAGCTTCGACTATCGAGCCCAGAGCTGGGACCGCGACCGCCGTGTGGTCGCCAAGATCGAGTGGCATCCGGGCGAGCTGATTCCCCGCTTCGGCTTCGTCGTGACCAACCTGAGCCGTCCCGACAGGCATGTGGTGTCCTTCTACAATCGGCGCGGCACGGCGGAGCAGTGGATCAAGGAAGGCAAGCACGCGATCAATTTGACGCGGCTCTCCTGCCAGAGGTTCCGCAACAACGCGGTCCGGCTTCAGCTTCACGCGCTTGCCTACAATCTCGCCAACTTCATGCGCACGCTGGCCTTGCCACGGGCGATTGCGCACTGGTCGCTGACCACGCTGCGGGAGAAGCTGATCAAGATCGGCGCGAAAATGATCCGCCATGGCCGCTACGTCACGTTCCAGATGGCCGAGGTCGCGGTGTCGCGGCGAATGTTCGGTCAGATCCTGGCGCGGATTGCCCGACTGCGTGCGCCGCCGGTGCCGGCTTGATCCAAGCGGCGGTCGGCGGGGAGAGAAAAACCACGGGGGACGTGTGTCTTGATGACAAGAAATCTGGCCATGAGCACCGGGAAACCGCTATTGGCGCCAATGCCGACAGGGAACGAAGTGCTCCGTCACTCGCATCGGCTTCAAAATTGCTATCGAAAGCCGGAATGGCTACGCTGATGGTCGGATGTGGTGGTCATCCGGGGAATCTCGGCTTAGCACTATCCCCTTCAGAGCGGCCGTTTCATGATCAGGCCCGGCGAGGAAAAGGCCTCACCCAAGTCCTTGGCCTGGGATAGATCTATATCGGGCGTGCGGAACATATCGGGCGCTATCGCCTGATAGGCGGCGCCTGCCGCAATTACCAGATCGTCGCGGTGGCGCGGCCCGACGATCTGGATGCCGACCGGCAATCCGGCGCGGGTCAAGCCTGCGGGAACGGCGATGATGGGCAGGCCGGTGAGCGAAAAGGCATAGGTGGTCAGGAAGGCATCGTAAAAAAGCTCGACCTCGCGATCGCCGATCTTGCTCGGCAGCGGCTCGTCCAGGCGGAAGGCCGGCACGCCGATCGACGGCGTGATGATATAGTCATAGCGCTGCAGGAATTCCCGAACCCGCTGCCAATATTGGCCGCGCAGGCGCTCGGCCTGGGTCACGGTGCGGAGCTCGAGCTTGAGGGCCGCTTCGATCTGATTCAGGAGCGGCGGCGTCATCAGGTCTTTGTGCGCGTCGTAGCGATCGGCATAACGGCCGATCATGCCGAAGCCGCGCGTGCCCTGGATGATATCGACGAGGTCGGCCGGATCGAAACAATCCTCAACGACGTCAGCGCCGGCGTCCCGAAGCCGGAATGCGGCGGCGCGGGCCAATTCAGCCGTCTCGGGATCGACGGGCACCAAACCGTCAAGATCGGCGGAGAAGGCGATGCGCCGGCCCGAGAGGTCGGTCATGCTGCTGGCGGCAAGAAAGTCGAGATCATGCGCGGGCAGGGTGGTGGGATCACGGTCGTCGGGTCCGGCCATTACGCCCAGCATCAATGCCGCGTCGGCGACCGACCGGGTCATCGGTCCGGTGACGCCGGTGACCAGCATGCCCCAGGGCAAATCGGTCGGATAGGTCGGCACCCGGCCGAACGAGGGCCGAATGCCGACGGTTCCATTGAAGGCCGATGGTCCACGCACCGAACCGCCGAGATCGGTACCAAGCGCTAGCGGCGCCAGTCGGGCGGCGATGGCGCTGCCGCTGCCGCCACTGGAACCGCCGGCGGTGCAGTTCAAATTCCACGGATTTCGTGTTGTGCCAAAGAGAAAATTGGCGGTGTTTACGTCATGGGCGAACTCAGGTGTATTGGTTTTGCCGAGCAAGATAGCGCCGGCGGCGTTCAGTCGCTCGATCACGACGGAGTCTTCTTCGGGCACGAAATTCTCAAGCAGCCGGGAGCCGAAGGTGGTCCGCAGTCCCTTGGTGTAGATATTGTCCTTGGCGAGATAAGGCACGCCGTCAAGCGGCCGGGGTTGCTCGCCCGAGGCGATCCGCCGGTCGACTGCTGCTGCCGCGTCCAATGCTGCGGGATTCATCGTGCAGACCGAATTCAGGGTCGGATTGATCTCCTCAATTCGGGCGAGATGGGCCGTCGTCACGTCTTGGGCACTCAATCGCTTTTCGCGGATCGCGGCCGCCATCTCGGTGGCGCTGAGGGCAGTGATGTCGTCGCTCATGTGTGGGCTCCGCTTGAAAGTTTACGTTGCAAGTATACAAGTCTAGCAAGCCTGACTGGTCCCTTGGCAGTCCTGAAGTGGGGCGCGAGCCTTGGTCAACGAGTATTTGGGGAGGGCGGATATGTCGGTTGCCGAGGGATGGCCGGACAGCGGTGGGCTCGCGCTCTCGATCGTGGTCAATGTCGAGGAGGGTTCGGAACAAAGCGTTGCCGAGGGTGACAAGGGACCGGAGCCGGTCGACGAATTGGGCCTCGCGCTGCGGGAGCCGATCCGCTACTACGCCAACGAGAGCAACTATCTCTATGGCATCAAAGCCGGTGCGCCCAGGGTCATGTGGTTGCTGGAGCAATACCAGATTTGCGCCACATTTACGGCAGCAGCCTTGAGCCTGGAGCGGGCGCCTGAGTTGACCCAGGCGATCGTCGCCGGCGGGCACGAAGTATGCAGTCACGGCTGGCGCTGGGTGCACCAGTTTCGGATGGAGGAAGACGAGGAACGAACCTTCATCCAAAAGGCGGTGGCGAGTATCGAGGCGAGCACCGGCACGCGCCCTTATGGCTGGCTCTCGCGTTATCTATTCACCGAGAACACCCGACGTCTGCTGGTCGAGGCAGGCTTCACCTATCACATGGATGACTTTTCCGACGATCTGCCGTTTTGGGATGCGGTCGACGATCAGCCGATCCTGATTTTGCCCTATGCCCTCAATTCCAACGATATGAAGATGTGGACCGCGCCGTCCTATACGCCGACACAATGGCTCGAGTACGCCATCGACAGCTTCGATTGGCTTTATGCCGAGGGGCAAGAGGCAGCCCGGGTGATGTCACTGGGGCTGCATCTCAGGATCATCGGCAGACCGGGCCGGATCGGCGCCTTCGAGAAATTCCTGCAGCATGTCGCCACGCACGACGATGTTTGGATCGCGACCCGCAAGGATATCGCCGATCGTTGGGCCGCCGTACATCCGCCCGGTGCCGACGCGTGACAAGCCGTGATTTGGATCGCTTCCGTGCGCAGGCTTTGGCTGCCCTGCGGCAGGCCGGCGAGACGGCAACCTTAGCCGAGCCCGTCGAAGCCGCGCTCTCGGACATCACCAAGACAGCATACGATCTCCTTGGCGATCGCGAGGTTCATTTGCGGCCGGGCGCCTTGAAGGAAGGCGAAGTGCAGTTTTTCGTTTGTGGGATCTTTTTGCTTCGGCTGGCGGACGCGGGGCATATCCTGGTCGCGGAACATGGCTTTCCGGCAGAACAGCATCGGCTCACGATAACCATCGACATGGGCCATCCGGGCCATGTTTGGCGGACCAAGAGACCGCTTATCCTGGCCAACACGGACGAGCATGCCGATTTCAAACAGATCCTGAAGACGGCGCGGATGGGCTCGGCGCTCTATGCGCCGATGTTCTGGCGCGGCGAAATGATCGGGCAAATCATCTGTGCGGCGCAGGCCCGGAACACTTTTCAGAGCATCGACCTCGATGTTTTGTGCGCTTTTGCCAACCTCGCCAGCCTGGCCTTCGTCGCCGGCGAAGGAATGGCGTGGCGCGATGCGCTGGAACGCGCAGAATGAGTAAGGTTCTGCTGATCACGGGCGGATCACGCGGCATCGGTGCGGCGGTAGCACGTCTGGCGGCGGCCGAAGGCTATGCGGTCGGCCTAAATTATCGAGAGCGGGATGATGCGGCTGCTGCTCTCGTTGCCGAGATCACCGCGGCAGGCGGCACGGCCAGGGCAATGCAGGCCGATGTTGCCAGCGAGGCGGATGTCGAACGCCTCTTCGCCGAAGTCGAGAATGAATTGGGGCAATTGGCCGCTTTGGTCAATAGCGCCGGTATCGGTGGTCAGCGTGCGTCGGTTGTGGATTTTTCGGGTGAGCGGTTGAGTCGTCTTATGGGGGTGAATGTGGTGGGCACGATGCTCTGCTGTCGCGAGGCAGCGAGGCGGATGTCGAGCCGTCTGGGCGGTGCCGGCGGCGCCATCGTCAATGTGTCTTCGATGGCGGCGACGGTGGGCGGGCGGCCCGGCAGCAGCGATTATGCGGCCTCAAAAGCCGCTGTCGACAGCTTCACTGTTGGTTTTGCGAGGGAAGTGGCGACAGAGGGCATTCGGGTCAATTCGTTGCGCCCCGGGATGACGCAGACCGATATGACCGACCATCTCGAAACGAATCCGGCCAAGGGGGCCTATATCGCCTCGACCATTCCGATGCGTCGGATCGCCGGCGTGGACGAGGTCGCCCGGCCGATCCTGTGGCTGTTGTCCGATGCGGCATCCTTCATCACCGGCGCCTGTATCGACGTTTCCGGCGGCGGCTTCGACTGGTTCAAATCGCCGGACAGCGACGATTGACGCGGGCGCCGACGCGCGAGCGTTTCCAGCATGACCTATGGCCGACTATACTTGAGATAATTCTGAGAGCAGAAACCAGCGCGGCAAGAGCGCGCAACTGGTTCAAAGCCACTGGAGGGTGACGTGACAACATTGGCCACAGATGATCATGACGTGAAGCGAGCGGCACGGACCGTTCCCGTCTACCAAGCGCTTGCCGAGGATATCAAAAACCTTGGCGTCGATACGGTGTTCGGATTGATGAGCGACGACACGGCCGTCTTCGCCGTCACGCTTGATACCATCGGCATCGGTTTCTATGGCGCGCGGCACGAGAATGCGGCCATCTCGATGGCGGAAGGATATGCCGCGGCGACCGGCCGGCTGGGCGTTGCCCTGGTTGGCCGCGGGCCGGCGACGGCGAACGGCCTGCACGCGGCGGTCTATGCCAGCCGGACAGGGTCACGGGTTCTGATCATGTACGGCGAGGCGCCGGTTACGGGCGGCGCCGTCAGCACGATCGGACCGGATTACAAGAGCTTCAACGGCGTTGGCGTGCTCGCGTCCGCGGGCTTGAAAACCTTCGTCGCGACCAGTCCGGGGGCGGCGCGCGGCGCGCTCGCTGATGCCGTAGCAGCGGCAGAAAACGGCACCGTGGCGACACTATTGTTGCCGACGAACGTCCAGCTGGCGGAGATCGAAGTGCCGGAGGACGATCAGCCATTGGTTTCGTCCCATGTGCCGAACCCGCCGGCTCTAGCCCGGCCACAAGCGATCGAGGCCGCTGTAGCGATTTTGCAAAAGAGCCAGAAGCCGTTGATCATCGCGGGGCTTGGCGCGCATCGCGCCGGCGCGCGCGAGGCGCTGGAAATGCTGGCCGATAAGATCGGCGCCCTGCTGATCACTTCGGCCCGTGGCAACGGATTATTCCGGGGCAATCCGTACAATATGGGCATCATCGGCTCGTTCTCGCATTCGGCGGCGCGTCGTCTGGTTGACCAAGCGGATTGCGTGCTCGTCTTCGGTGCTGGCCTCAATTTCCTGACCATGAGTTTCGGGATGTCCCTGCCGGCGGTTCCCCTGATACAGATTGACAGGGTGCGGACCAATATCGGTCAGTGGAGCGACGCGGATGTGGCTGTGGTAGGTGACGCGCGACGGGTGGCGGAACAAATGCTGAAGGCACTGCCGGATCGATCAGAAGACGAAAAACCATTTCATTGCGACGAGGTACGCCGGAGCCTTGCCGACTTCGATCCCGCGGCCGACTTTGAAGCCGCCAATATGGCGCGTACCGTTGATCCGAGATCGCTTGGCATCGCCCTCGACAAGCTGCTGCCTGAAAATCGCAACATGGTTTACGATGCCGGAAACTTCCTCGGCATCGTGCCGTATCTGTCGGTCCCGGGGCCTGATCATTTCAAGCTGACGAACGACTTCGCCTCGATCGGGATCGGCTTTGGCACCGCGCTCGGTGTTGCCAAGGCGCGGCCCGACAGCACCACGGTGCTGGTCATCGGTGACGGCGGCTTCATGATGACGATGGGCGAACTCGAAACCGCGGCGCGTGAGGACTTGCCCCTGATCATCATCTTGATGAACGACTGTGCTTATGGCGCCGAGTTGCATTTCCTCAAGATGTGGCAGCTTCCGGTGCAGAAATCGGTTTTTCCCGATGTCGACTTCGCGCCTGTCGCCGAAGCCTTCGGCTTCCAGGCCGCGACCGTCCGCTCGCTCGATGATCTGCAAGCGATGTCCGATTTGCTGGCAAATCCGGACGGTCCGATCTTTCTGGACTGTAAAATAAATGCCGATGTCGCCGCGCCTTTCATGGGCGAGTTCCATGAGTTCGAGTCGCGCAATAAATAAGTCTGGCACGCGGCGTATCAGATTTTATTGATCGTCGAGCATACGGCGTTGAATTGACAGCCGCTGCGCGGCTTGGATAATTTGTCCGGACAAATTTCACCAATTTTGCGCTGAGGAGGAGAGGCCATGGTGGCGGAAGCCGTGCAAGTCGGCGAGCGGCGCTATCGCGAGTCGATCGGGCGCTATTTCGAAGATTTCAATGTCGGCGATATCTACGAGCATCGGCCGGGACGGACGATCTCGGAAGCCGATAATACCTGGTTCACGCTGTTGACCATGAACCAGCACCCACTGCACTTCGACCACGAATACGCCAAGCACAGCGAATTCGGCAAGCCGGTCGTCAACAGCGCGCTGACGGTATCGGTGGTCGCGGGCATGAGTGTTTCGGACACCAGCCAAAAGGCGATCGCCAACCTGGGCTGGACCGATATCGTGATGCCGGCGCCGGTCTTCAACGGCGATACGCTTTATGCAGAGTCAGAAGTCCTGGAAAAGCGCGAATCGAAATCGCGGCCGACCCAGGGTGTCGTCAGCATCGAGACCCGGGCGCACAATCAAGATTGCGTCCTGATCATGAGCTACAAACGGACGATGTTGATCCCCAAGCGGGGCCACGGCGTCGATGATAAGATCGCCGTCGCGCATGCCAAGGCGACAGAGGAGAAATGACGATGAGCACGGAAGCGGTCGGCGAGAGCCAGGTTCACGACGAAGAGATGGAAGTTCAGATCCTCGACGCCATCAGCAAGTGGCTCGATCGGGACGTCAAAGACAAGGTCATGGATCTGGAACACGACGATATTTATCCCCAGGAAATGGTCGATCAGATGGTCGAACTGGGCCTCTTCGGTGCCATGATTCCGGAAGAATATGGCGGCCTGGGTCTGTCGGCCTCGACTTACGCCAAAATCGTCACAACAATCTCGGAAGTCTGGATGTCGCTGACCGGCATTTTCAACTCGCACCTGATCATGGCTGCGGCGGTCAGTCGTTTCGGCACCGATTGGCAGAAACAGCATTATCTGCCGAAGTTCGCCACCGGCGAGATCCGGGGCGGCCTGGCGCTGACCGAGCCCGACTGCGGCACCGATCTGCAGGCGGTGCGTATGCGCGCCGTCCGCGACGGCGACGACTATGTCATCAACGGCACCAAGACCTGGATTTCGAATGGCATTTATGGCTCGTGCTTTGCCGTGCTGGTCAAGACCGATCCGGATATTGAGCCACGCTACAAGGGAACTTCGCTTTTCCTCTGCGAGAAGGGCGAGGGCTTTCGGGTCGGTCGCAAGCTGGAGAAACTGGGTTACAAGGGTATCGATTCCGCCGAATTGATCTTTGAAGATTACCGGTTGCCGGCCGACCGCCTGATCGGCGGCGAAGAAGGCAGCGGCTTTCATCATGCCGTTGGTGGGCTCGAGCTCGGCCGGATCAACGTTGCGGCGCGCGGCGTCGGTGTCGCCAATGCGGCGCTGAAGGAAGCCGTGGCTTATTCGCAAGTGCGCCGGACGATGGGCAAGCCGATCTGTCAGCATCAAGCGATCCAACTCAAACTCGGCGATATGGCGACGCGGGTTGAAGCGGCCAGGCTCTTGGTCGAGCAGGCGTCCAGGGCCTACGACAAGGGCGAACGTTGTGACATGGAAGCGGGAATGGCGAAGCTGTTTGCCTCCGAGGCCGCGGTCGAAAACGCAATGGAAGCAATGCGGATCCATGGCGGCTATGGCTATTCCAAGGAATTCAACGTCGAACGCTACTATCGTGACGCGCCGCTGATGTGCATCGGCGAGGGCACCAACGAAATCCAGCGGATCATCATCGCCAAGCAACTGATCGAGAGGAATCCGGTCTGATGCTTCCGTTGCAGGGCCTCAGGGTTGTCGCGGTCGAGGTCTATGGTGCCGGGCCCTATGGCACTGCGCACCTGGCGGATCTGGGCGCCGAGGTCATCAAGATCGAGAACGGAAACACCGGCGGTGATGTCAGTCGGGCGGTGGGGCCCTATTTCCTGGGCGAGAACGACAGCCAGTTCTATCAGTCGATCAACCGGAACAAGAAATCGCTCTCGCTCGATCTGAAGACGGAAAAGGGCCAGGCTGTTTTCCACAGGCTTTTGGAAACGGCGGATGGGCTGGTCGGCAATCTGCGTGGCAACCAGCCGGAAAAGCTGGGATTGACCTATGCCCATGCGAGCTTCGAGGAGGCGTCGCAGAGTGATGAAGGCCTCGGGCAGGTCCCAGCCCGCCAACGGCGCGGCCTGGTCGAGGGCGCCGATCTTCCGCTCGATCAAGGGCAGGTGATGCAGCGGGTCGAAGATCAGGT
>JAKZSU010000193.1:0-4270 GCA_047517485.1 Alphaproteobacteria bacterium | reverse complement strand
CTCCATATGACGTATTGAGCGACCTTGAAAACCAGTTCCCAGAGTTATTTGTGAATAATCCGGCACTCGAACTCTACAATTCCTTCAAGATCTGATGTCCCGGAATTTTCTATCACCGCAACACTACATGTTGTGGGTGTGTGCGTTAACCGGATAGGCACGGATATAACAAGGCGGGCCGCGCACGGTCCCACGCATGGGTCGAGACGATGAGCGATACGGCGCACTACGAAGGACGGCGGGTTTTGGTGACCGGGGCGGATGGTTTCATCGGCTCGGCCGTCGCCGAGCGGCTCGCCGAAGCCGGTGCCAAGGTGACCGCGCTGGCGCTCTACAATTCGTTCGACAACAACGGGTGGCTCGACGATATCGCCGATTCGGTGCGCGCCACGATTGCTATCGAGCGCGGCGACGTGCGCGATTCGGCGTTTATGATGCGTCTGTGCGAAGGCCAGGAGGTGATTTTTCATCTCGCGGCACTGATCGCGATTCCGCATTCCTACGCGGCGGCGCAAAGCTATGTCGATGTCAACGTCGGCGGCGCGGTCAATGTTCTCGAGGCGGCGCGCGCGCACCGCACAGTCCGGGTGGTGATGACGTCGACCAGCGAGGTCTATGGCACCGCGCGGGTCTCGCCGATCCCCGAGTCGCATCCGCTACACGGTCAATCGCCCTATGCGGCGAGCAAGATCGCCGCCGATATGATGGCCGAGGCGTATGTCCGCAGTTTCGCCGTGCCGGCGGTGGTGTTGCGGCCGTTCAACACCTATGGGCCGCGGCAAAGCGAGCGCGCGGTGATCGCCTCGACGATCCGCCAGGCACTCGATCCCAACTGCGAGGCGATTGATGTCGGCGATCTGTCGACCAGTCGCGATTTCATGTTCGTCGGCGATACCGCGGCGGCGTTCCTCGCCGCCGGCGCGGATGACGGTCTGGCGTTCGGCGAGGCCTACAACGCCGGCACCGGCCGCGCGGTGACGATCGGCGAGATGGTCGACGCGGTGCGCCATGCCGCGGGCACCAACAAGCCGGTGCGCGAAGAAGCCGCGCGGCTGCGACCGGCGGACTCGGAAGTGCGCGCGCTGCTCGCCGACGCGACCCGGTTTAGCGCGGCGACGGGGTGGGCGGCCGCGACCGGGCTCGCCGACGGCCTCGATCAAACCATCGCCTGGTGGCGCGCACGGATCGGCGACGGCAAGGTGCGCGCGGGCACCGGCTATGTGACCTGATGCCCGCCGCTGCCCGATTCGCGATGTACCGCATCGCGCTGGCCCGTAAACTGACCCGCGCGCTGGGCGGCCACTTCGACCCCTATCCGAATGCGCCGGCCGCGGCACGGCTCAGCCCATCGGCCGCAAACCGCGCGGCGGCCCGCGACCCAACGCTTGCGCTGTCTTGGAATGGCGCCGATCCGGTGGATTGGCAAAATCGCGTCCGGGCCAAGCTGACGGATTTGATGGGCGTTCCTACCGGCGACGGCGTGCCGCCGGTCACCCACAGGGATCCACCACAATCGGACGCCGCCGGGCGCACCCGCCAGCGATGGTATCTGCGGGCCTTTCCCGAGGTCGATGTGGCGATCGATATCGTCTGGTCGAGCGATGCCGCCGGCCCACTGCCGGTCATACTGTGTCTCCAAGGTACCAACTCGGGCGCGCATTTGAGCTGGGCCGAGGCGCGCATGCCGCCCGATCCGGTGAAAATCGCCAGCGGGCTCGACTTCGCCCACCAAGCCGTCGCCCGCGGTTATGCCGCGGTGTGTATCGAGCAGCGCTGTTTCGGGCTGCGCCGCGAGCGAGAGCTCGACCGGGCCTCGGCCGACCCGTGCGTCGATGCGTTTCACCATGCGCTGTTGTTCGGCCGAACCTTGCTCGGCGATCGGGTCGGCGACGTCCGGCGGGTGATCGACTGGTTGGCGGATGGCGGCGCCGGCCTCGATCTCGATCTCGGGCGGCTTTATGCGCTGGGTCACTCCGCCGGCGGCACGGTGGCGCTGCACGCCACGGCGCTCGACGATCGCATCGGCGCGCTGATCGCGTCCGGCTGCGTCGGGCCGATTCGCGACACGCTGCTCGCGCGCGGCGAACGCTCCGGGCAGAATACCATTCCAGGCCAACTCAACTGGTTCGAGCTCGCCGATGTGGTGGCGCTATGCGCGCCGCGGCCGGTTCTCGCGGTCTCGGGGTTAAGCGATCATATTTTCCCCTTCGCCGGCGTCGAAAAGGTGGTCGCGGACGCGACACCGGTCTATGAAGCGCTCGACGCCGGCGATCGATTGGTCGCGGTGGCACAGGCGGGTGGTCATCGGTTCGACCCGAACGTGATTTGGCCGGCGTACGAAGCCCTGCTGGCCGATTAGAGTCAGGCGGTTGAGAGGAAACGGAATGGCGAAAGCCGAGGCAAGCGAGCAAGACGCTGCGTTTGTGCCGTCGACGACCGCGCGCAAGCGGGCGATGATTGAACTCGCGGAGCGCGCCGCGCCCGAGCGCGCGCGCCGCATCGAAGCCAACCGCTTCTATTACGAGGACCACTACCGCTTCATGCGCTTCTTAGTGCCGGAAGACGCCAGCGTGCTCGATCTGGGCTGCGGTATCGGCGATCTGCTCGCCGCTTTGTCGCCGAAGCACGGTGTCGGCGTCGACATCAGCGCGGCGATGCTCGACCAAGCGCGCACGCGCCATCCCGAGACCACGTTCATCCAGGGCGACGTCGAGGATCCCGCGTTTCTGGCCACTCTCGGCGGGCCTTTCGACGTGATCGTGCTGTCGGGCACCGTGGGTTTTCTCGAGGATATCGAGGCGACGCTCGCGGCGCTTCATGTCCTGTGCGGGCCCGACACGCGAGTCATCGTCAGCTACTACGCCCGCCTGTGGCAGCCGCTACTCCGGCTCGGCGAGGCAGTCGGCGCTAAACAGCGGCAATTGCCGCTCAACTGGTTGAGTACCAACGACATTGTCAGCCTGTTGGAACTCGCCGATTTCGAGATGATCAAGCGCGAATGGCGCCAGCTCATCCCCAAGCGCCTGTTCGGGCTCGGCACGCTGATCAATCGAACGCTGGGGACATTGCCGGTGCTCCGCCGACTGAGCTTGCGCAATTATGTCGTCGCCCGGCCGATGCGCGCGATCGCCGAGGTCACCGACCGTCCCTCGGTGACAGTGTTGATTCCGTGTCGTAACGAGCGCGGGAATATTGAGCCAGCTATTCAACGCATGCCGCGATTCGCACCGGATCAGGAAATCTTGTTTGTCGAAGGCAATTCGACCGACGGCACGTTCGGGGAAATCGAGCGGGTGATCGCGGCATATCCGGAATGGACGATCCGCGCGCTCAAACAAGACGGCCGCGGCAAGGGCGATGCGGTGCGCAAGGGCTTCGCCAACGCCGCCGGCGAAGTGCTGATGATCCTCGACGCCGACTTGACCGTCGAGCCGGAAGCCATGCCCAAGTTCTACAACGCCTTGGCCGACGGCAAGGGCGAATTCATCAACGGCACGCGCCTGGTGTATCCGTTGGAGCTCAACGCCATGCGGTCGCTCAACTTTCTCGCCAATCGCGGGTTTTCGATATTGTTCTCATGGCTGCTGAACTATCGACTGACCGACACGCTGTGCGGCACCAAGGTGCTGCGCAAGGCGCATTACGAAAAAATCGCCGCGAATCGGCACTATTTTGGCGATTTCGATCCGTTCGGCGATTTCGACCTGATCTTCGGCGCCGCCAAACTGAATCTCAAAATGATTGAGATCCCGATCCGCTATCAGGCACGCTTTTACGGAGAGACACAGATCTCACGTTTCGCCGACGGCTGGCTTTTGTTGCGCATGGTTGTCTTCGCGTGGCGCAAGCTGAAGTCTTTCTAAGCCCGAGCAACAACCGTCACGCTGCCGCCCGGCGGGATCGACGCGGCGAGGTGGGCGAGATCATTATCCACCAACCGGTCGTCGGCCGGGTCGTGAAGACGATAGCCCAGACGCCGCAGGTGTCCGATGTGCGAGCCGAGACCGCTGCCGGCGCGTTCCAACGCCGCCGGCGCGAGGTCGAGAATCATCACTGGCCGATCGCGTCGAAGCAGGGACTCCGCGCCTTGGAGAATCGCTGGCTCGGTGCCGCCCGCATCGATTTTGATTAACTGGGTATCCACTTCGCTCTCGTATCCCCTACATTTGGTTTCCGAGGCTGCGATGACCGCCGACTAGGCCCTTGTAGGGGACCGGCTCGTGCTGCACCGCCTGCTGGAGCAGTCGGAAGAAAAGCAGGCCACGAGCCT
>JAKZSU010000192.1:0-3225 GCA_047517485.1 Alphaproteobacteria bacterium | reverse complement strand
CAACGCCAAGCGGCTTAACATCAAACAAAGATGAGCCAGATCCTCCCTTATGAAACACGCTCAACAGTCCCATTTGTTTTGATGACGGACACTAGGAAATTCCGAAATATTTTGCTCTCGCCGGGGTCCGCCAAACTAATGAAATAAGTGGTGGGCACGGCTGGGATTGAACCAGCGACCCCCGCCGTGTGAAGACGGTGCTCTCCCACTGAGCTACGTGCCCGCTCGATCGGACCGGATCCGGTGATGTACGAGCGCGCCGGGCCGGTGTCAAGCAAGCGCGCGGCATTCGATTTATCGCCAGCTTCGGATAGAGTGGCGCCCTGGGTTGGACCATTGTCGTGGGGTGACTGACATTAATTCCCTACAGGCGAGATATGACCATGACCGCAAATTCACCGACTTCCGCCGAAATCACCCTCGATGAAGACACTTTGTGGGCCGCCATCGTGACCGGCGACGCCGCTTCGACCGGTGGCTTTATCTACGGCGTCACGTCGACCAAGATTTATTGCCGTCCGGGGTGCTCGAGCCGCCGGCCGCGCCGCGACCGGGTGCGTTTTTTCGCCGACACCACCGGTGCGCGCGCCGCCGGTTTCCGCGCCTGTCGAAAGTGCCGACCCGATGCCGCCGAGGCTCCCGAGGAGTCGGTGCTGCGCGCGGTGGCGCTGATCGAGGCGGCGTGCGGGGCCGACGGCGAGGGCCGTCTTCCGACCCTCGTCGACCTCGGCCAGGCAACCGGCCTCAGCCCGAGCCATTTGCAGAAGCGGTTCAAGGCGCAACTGGGGGTCAGTCCGCGCGCCTTTGCCGATCGCTTGCGGCGCGAGGCGCTGCGCGACGGCTTGCGTGCCGGCGAAGGCGTGGCGGGGGCGACCTACGGCGCCGGCTACGGCTCCTCGAGCCGGATCTATGAAGCCGGCGGCGCGCGCCTTGGCATGACCCCGGCGACTTACGCCAAGCGCGGCCGGGGCGCCGAAATCAGCTTCTCGATCGCCGAGTCGTCGCTCGGCCGGCTGCTGGTCGGCGCCACCGCGCGCGGCGTCTGCGCGGTCTATCTCGGCGATAACGACAGCGAACTCGAGGACGAACTGCGCGATGAATTTCCCGCCGCCGCGATCCGTCGCGATCGCGACGCGCTCGAAGCCCATGTCGCGCACGTCCTGGCCACACTTGATAGCGGCACGCCATCTTCCGCGCTCACGCTCGATGTCCGCGCCAGCGCCTTCCAGGCCCAGGTCTGGGAGGCTTTGCGCGCGATTCCCGTCGGCGAGACTCGGACCTATGGCAAAATCGCCCGCACCCTCGGCGTGCCCAAGGGCGCCCGGGCGGTGGGACGCGCCTGCGCCACCAACCCGGTCTCGCTGGTCATCCCCTGCCACCGCGCGGTCCGCGAAGACGGCGGCCTCGGCGGCTATCGCTGGGGCTTGGAGCGCAAGCAAGCGCTGTTGGATCGGGAGCGGGAATAAACCGGTATCGTATTCGGCAGTACTTTATGCTGAGCGCTCCATATCTACTTGGAGCGCTTCCGATGCCCGATCTGCGACGCCTCAAGCCTGACCCGATTCCGGTGATCTCCCCGCTGCCTGAATATCGCGTCGAGGGCGCGTGCAAGGCGCTCTATGACGATACCAAGCGGGTGATGCAGGTGCCGTGGATGGGCGTGGTGACCATGGCCTTTGCCCACTATGAGCACTTCTATGCGACGTTGTGGCACGGGTTGGGCGCGATGGTGGCGAGCGAGGCATTCGTCGGCGCATGCGCGACGTTGAGGCGGGACGCGGAGGCGCGAGTCGCCGTCTTCGATCCGCCGCCGCTGGTCACCCGCCTGCGAGACGCCGGATACGCGCCGCGCGAGATCGCCGCGGTCCGCGATATGATCGAGGTCTTTTCGCACGGCAATATGCCCTATTGTCTGCTGGCGACCCTGACCCGCCTCGCGCTCGAACGCGACTTTCTTCCGGCCCACGCCGAGGCGCCGGAATATCAGGGCCGCCACGCGCCGGACATCGACGTGCCCTTTGTCCTGATCGAGGCGCATCACGCGGACGCGCCGACGCGTGCGGTCTATGACGACATCAAGGCAACACTGGGACTGCCGTTCGTCAACACCGACTATCGCGCGCTGGCGCGCTGGCCGAGCTATTTCGCAATGGCCTGGAACGATCTCAAACCGGTTGTCGCGACGCCCTCTTACAGCGAGGCGGTGGCGGCCGTGCACGCCGACTTCGTCGCCGCGGCGCAGACCATGGCCAACCCGTCAGGATTGACCGCGCAAACGCTCCGCGAGGCGGCGGAGGCGGACGAGTCGCGCGAGGAAATTCTCGAAGTGGTTCGCCTCTTCCAGTGGCTGCTGCCCGGTTTGATCACCAATGTCGCTTTCTTTCGCCATCAGCTGCTCGACTAACCCAAGCTTCACGCGGATTTGAGCCGTTGCGGGCGGGTCGAAAATGCTAAACCTCCTGGCGAACATCGAAAACGGCAGGGAGTAGGGCATGGCCGACAATCAAATTATCACCGGAATCAAGGCCTGCGTCTTCGATGCCTACGGGACTTTGTTCGACGTCCACAGCGCCGTCGGCGTGCATCGCGCCGCGCTCGGCGACATGGCGGACGCGGTCTCAGTGACGTGGCGCGACAAGCAACTGCAATACACCTGGCTGCGCAGCCTGATGGGCGCGCACGAGGAGTTCTGGACGGTCACCGGCGACGCGCTGGACTATGCCCTCGATGCGCACGGCGTGGACGACGCACCCTTGCGCGAGGCGTTGATGCAGGCCTACCTCGAACTCAAACCCTACGCGGAAGTCGGCGACGCGTTGCGCGGGCTGAAAGAGCGCGGGTTCAAGCTCGCGATCCTGTCGAACGGCAGTCCAAAAATGCTCGCGGCGGCGGTCGACAATGCCGGCCTGTCGGCGTTGTTCGATGCCGTGCTCAGTGTCGAGGAGGTCGGCATTTACAAGCCCGATCGCCGGGTCTATCAACTCGCCTGCGATCGCTTCGCCGTCGCGGCGAACGAAATCACCTTCCTGTCATCGAACGCCTGGGACGTCCGCGGCGCCGCCAACTTCGGCTTCCAAGTGGTGTGGATGAGTCGGACCCGATTTCCTTGGACACAGAATTGGCTTAATCGAAGTGTCCAAGGAGGACCGGAACATGACCGATAATTTTGAGAAGAAAGTTGCTGTTGATGGGCCTGTGGTAAATGCGGGCGAGCTTGGCTCGTCC
>JAKZSU010000191.1:0-8384 GCA_047517485.1 Alphaproteobacteria bacterium | reverse complement strand
GAGACACGCCCGCAAATGCGCGCCGCGCGCTTGAGCGACTTGAGGGCTCCACGCACGGCGCGCGTGCCAACCCATCAACAATGCGCTATGCAGAAACAGGACTCTCCTTATGAATGCGGGGGCCTTGGGGCGCAGGTCAGGCTCAGGTCATCCCATTTATGCGGAGTTATTCGGTTCTAGGTTGCGACAGCGCCCGAACAACTTGTTGATTTTCAAAGAGTTTTCCCGCATTCGCCCCTTTCGGAGGGCAGCGCTCGTCAAGCCTTAAATGGCGACTGTGGGAAATATTGCAGTATTCCGGGGTCGCTCGATTCAGGTCTGTAATCGAGGGTCGAGGGGTCTATCTTGCCGGAAATGTGCTCAAAATCTCTCATACCTGACCTTAATTGACGTCGTTCAAGTAGTCAGGATCTAGGGCATTACCGCGGCAGCGCGAATGTAATCACCGCGTCGCCGCGCGGGAAACCGAACAAGTTATGTCCGCCGGCAGCGACGGTGACATATTGCGTACCGTCGATCTCGTAGGTGATCGGCGGCGCGTTGACCCCGGCGCCGCAGCGGAACGACCAGACCTCTTCACCGGTCGCCGAATCGAAGGCGGAGAATTCGCCGGTGCCTTGGCCCATGAACACCAGACCGCCGGACGTCGCCAACACGCCGCCGACCAAAATGCCCTCGGTCTTGGTCTGCCAGCGGATTTGGCCTTTCGCGCGGGTGTCGATCGCGCTGAGCACGCCCCAGCTCGGCTCGTCGGCCATCTCGAGAACGGAGTATTGCAGCGCCGGCTTGTCGTCGGTCGCCGGGCGTTCGCGCACGGTGTACGTCGTCGGCATGTGAATACCGGCGATATAGGCGAGCCCGGTCGCCGGATCGTAGGAGACCGGCGACCACGAGGTGCCGCCGGCGGCGCCGGGCGCGATCGTCACCCCTTCCGCGACGGGGCGATGGAATAGGTTGCGGTGGGGCACATAGGCGTCGGACTTGAACAGCAACTCGCCGGTCATCCGGTCGTTGACGTAGAACCATCCGGTTTTCGAGGCTTCGCCGACCGCCTTGATGGTGCGCCCGTCGTGCTCGACGTCGAACAGCACCGGCGGGCTGCCGGTATCGTAGCCCCAGAGATCGTGCGGCACCTGCTGATAATACGAGCGTAGTTTTCCGCTGTGCACGTCGATCGCCACCACCGATACGGTGTAGAGATTGTCGCCCGGGCGCGACACGTCGTCCATTTGCGGCGACGGATTGCCGGTGCCCATGTAGAGAATGCCGAGTTCGGGATCGAGCGCCGGGGTCGACCACAGCGAGCCGCCGCCGACCGCCCAGGCGCCGCCATACTCGGCCATGCGCGCTTTTTCCGCCGCGATATCGCGGAACAGCGGCGCGCCGTCGGCGGTCTCGGTGACCCAGTCGCCTTCCCAGCCGGTTTCCTTGGTGGTGTACCAGCGCCAGATTTCGGCGCCGTTTTCAGCATCGTAGGCCGCGAGATAGCCGCGCCGCCCGAAGCTGCCCTGAAAGCCGATCACCGCGCCGAACTCGCGGCCCGACTCGTGATCGACGTGCAAGCCGTAGCCCGCCCCGGTGACCCCGGCGATGACCATGCCGTCGAACACCAGCGGCACCATGTTGGCGCCGAGACCGCTCTGTCCGGTGGCTTTGCGATCCTTCCAGGGATCGTCATCGGCGAGTTCGGCGACGGTCTCGGTGGGATCGGTATCGGGCACCGCCATGAAGATGTCCCACCGCACCGCGCCGGTCGCCATGTCGAGGGCGATCAGGCGGCCGTCGGCGGTCGCCATGTAGACCGCGCCGTAACCCAGCGAGACGCCGCGATTAGCCGGGCCGCAACAGAGTTTTTCGATTTTCATCTCGTGGTGGTAGCGCCACTTCTCGGCACCGGTCACCGCGTCAAGCGCGACCAGATCGTTGAGCGGGGTCGACAGATACATCACCCCATCGGCGACCACCGGGCTGGCGAGGAAAGTCGCGCTGATCCCGGTCTGATAGATCCACCGCGGCGCCAGCGCGGATACCGTGTCGGTGTTGATCTGATCGAGGGTGGAAAAGCGCTGGTTCTCATAGGTATGGCCGTAGGTCAGCCAATCGGTCGTCGCATTGGACGCGGCTTGCAAACGGGCGTCATCGACCGCCGCGGCGGGTGCGACACCGAGTGCGATCGCGCACCAAAATAGAATTTTCACCAGACTGTGCTGAATACGATTGCGCACGGTCGTCCTCCTCCCAGAAATTCGGCATGCCCCAAGTCAGGCGCCCATCATTTGCATTAAAGCATGCGGCGGGGTCAAATTGGTATCCACCTATTGTCGCCATTGATACAACATCTGGTGATCCAACCCGCGATATCCGGAGGCTTTGAGATGACCGAGGACACCGCGCCAATCATTCGGCCGATCATCCAAACCGTCACGGGCATGGCCGCGTCCGACGGCGCCGGGGTGCGGCTCAAACGGGTGCTCGGCCAGCCGGCGCTCGATATGCTCGACCCGTTCCTCATGCTCGACGAATTCAAGTCGGACCGCGCGGAGGATTATATCGCCGGCTTTCCCGACCACCCGCACCGCGGTTTCGAGACCGTGACCTACATGCTCGCCGGGCGCATGCGGCACGCCGACAACAAGGGCCATGAAGGGGTGATCGAGGCCGGCGGGGTGCAATGGATGACCGCCGGCAGCGGCATCGTGCATTCCGAAATGCCCGAGCAGGACGACGGTTTGATGTGGGGCTTTCAATTGTGGATCAACTTGCCGGCGGCGGAGAAAATGAAGCCGCCGGCGTATCAGGAGTTCGACGCCGAGGCGATTCCCGAGGAGGCGCGAGACGGCGGTTGCTTGGTCCGCGTCGTCGCCGGCGAGACCGCGGCTGGCACCCGCGGGCCGGTCAGCGGCATTTCCACCACCCCGCTCCATCTCGACATCACCCTGCCCCCCGGGGCGCGCTTCGAGGAGCCGGTCGCGGCGGCAAACAACGCCTTCGTCTACGTTTACGACGGCGCCGCCGCGGCAACCGATGCGGATGGCACGGCGATCACCCTCGCGGCGGGAAATCTGGGGGTGCTCGGCGCCGGCGATACCGCGCGCATCACCGCCGGCGCGGCGGGCGCCAAGGCGCTGCTGCTGGCGGCACGCCCGATCGCCGAGCCGGTGGCGCGCTACGGCCCGTTCGTGATGAACACCCGCGCGGAAATCGTCCAGGCCGTCGAGGACATGCAGGCCGGTCGCATTTGAGAGCCTCAATTCGTGGAGTTTCATCGTCATCGCCCTAAATTGAGTGGCAGTGGCGGCGCTGTGCGCCTGCTTCAACGCGCGTCCGGTCGTTTGTCGGAAGCCGAGCGCGACCAGAAGAGGCTAATGATGCAAGTAACTTACGAACTTCACGCTCAATCGAAGGGGCGATGGTCGATTGAGCGAACGTGGACCGGCGGCAGCAAGGAAACCGCCTTGGACCACGCCCGGCATCTCTATGCCGAGCCGCATATTTCTGGCGTCAAGGTGGTGTGCGAGAAATACAATCCGGAGACCAATGAATCGTCGGAAACCGTGGTCTACGACACCACCAAGAAGATCGGCGAAAAAGTCAAATTAAAGCAACAGCCGAAAGCCGCGCGGGCCACCAACGGATCGGCGGCCTCGCAGGCGACAGCGCGCGGCGCCAAGGGAAAAGCCAAGGCCGCGGCCAAAAAACCACCGTCGATAACCAGCATCGCGGTGCTCAGCGTGATCATGGTCACCGCGATCGGCGCGCTGGTCGTCGCCCTGTCGCGGGGCGCCGAGGTCTTCGGCTCGCTCTAAGCGATTACGGCGCGCGCAAGCGCCCGGATCTCCGGCCGTACCACGCCCTCGCGCGGCGCATCCGCCAGAGTGGTGAACCAATGCTCAGGCGGGTCGCGACCGGGGGACCGCTGCCAGGCGATGCCGCGCAATACCGCTTCCGCCGCCGCCGGCAGACGATCCGGAGTCTCGAGCCGGTTGAGAACACCCCACACTCCAACCCAACAGCGCGCCACCGCCCACGGATTGTAGCCGCCGCCGCCGGTGACGATCAGGCGCGAGCACAACGGCATCATCGCCGCCACCACCCGACGGTGCGACGCATTGGAAAGCGCGAGCTTGGACAGCGGATCCTCGGCCAGCGCATCGGCGCCGCACTGGATCATGATCGCCTGCGGGCGAAACCCCTCGGCGAGCGGCAGAATCGCGTGTTCCAGCAGATATGTCATTTCGCTATCGTTATAATCCGCCGGCACCGGCAGATTGCGTGCCAGGCCGCCGCCGCGATCGCCGACCAGGCCGGTCCCTGGCCAACGCCCCGCCTCGTGCACCGAAAGGGTGAACACCCGCGCGTCATCGGCGAACGCCGCCTCGACCCCATCGCCATGATGGGCATCGATATCGAGATAGAAGATCCGTTCGAGCCCGCCGTCGAGCAAGCGCAGCAAACCGAGGACAGGATCGTTGAAAAAACAAAATCCGCTGGCCCGGGCGCGGCGACCGTGATGGGTGCCGCTCGCCGGTGAGAATACGATGCCCGACTCGGCGACCAGATCGGCAGCCAGCAGCGACGCCCCGGCGGCGGTCGCCGGTCGCTGAAACATGGTGGGATAAATCGGCGCCTCGATCGCGCCGATGTTGAAGCGCGTCGCATCTTCTGGGGTCATGGTCTGGCGCGCCTCGGCGGCGATCACCGCGTCGATGTAGGCGGGGTCATGAAAGCGCGCGAGGTCGGCGGCGCTGGCGCACGGACTGTCGCGATAGGCATCGGCGTCAAGCCAACCCAGCGCGCGCGCCAAATCGGTGGCGGTGGATACCCGCGGAATCGCCAGCGGGTGGCGCTTCGAGAACGGCGTGTCGCGAAAAATCTCGTTGCCGATGAACAGCGGATGCGGTGACATAACCCCGAACAATGGCGGAGACACCGGTGCCAGGTCAAAGCGAACATCACTTTCGGTCAACGCCGCCGGCGGTCAGCGTCGAGGACGCGCGACTCGAGTTCGCCGCCGACGTGCTGTTTGAAAACCTGTCGGTGACCCTGGAGGCCGGCCAGCTGACCTGCCTGCTGGGGCCGAGCGGGGTCGGCAAATCGAGCTTGCTCCGCCTGATCGCCGGACTCGCGCCGGTCGGAGAGCAAGGCCGCGTCGTCTGCGATGACGGCGTGCCGGCGCCGGGCCGGGTCGCCTACATGGCGCAATCCGACCTGCTGCTGCCGTGGCTCGGCGCGGTCGACAATGTGGTGCTGGGATCGCGCCTGCGCGGCGAGACGGCGGACAAGGGCCGGGCCCGCGCGCTGCTCGCCGATTTCGGGCTCGCCGGTTACGAAAACGCCCGGCCCGGCGCGCTTTCCGGCGGCATGCGCCAACGCGTCGCCCTGGCCCGCACCCTGATGGAGGATCGGCCGATCGTGCTGATGGACGAGCCGTTCTCGGCGCTCGACGCGATTACCCGGACCCGCCTGCAAGACTTGGCGATCCGGGTGCTGCGCGGGCGCACGGTCCTGCTGGTCACCCACGACCCTCTCGAGGCCATCCGCATCGCCGACCGCATCGAGATCATGGCTGGTCGGCCGGCGCGCCTTGGGGAAGCCTTGGTGCCGCCGGGACCGCCGCCGCGTGATCCGGGCACCCCTGAACTGGCCGCGCTCTATGCCGACTTGATGGCGCGCCTGACCGCCGCCGACACCATGGGCCTAGCATGAAAAGCCTGCGCGCGCTCATTGTCGCCGCCGGCCTGGTGGCGGTCTGGCAGGCGATCGTCTGGCTCGCCGCGACGCCACCCTACATCCTGCCCGGCCCGGCGCTGGTGCTCGCGCGCTGGGTCGATAGCGCGCCGTTGATCCTTCGCCATGCCGGCACGACGCTGAGCGAAATCCTGCTCGGCTTGTTGTTCGGCGCGATCATCGGCGCCGCGAGCGCGCTCACCCTCGCCCACTTTCGACCGGCGCGGACGTGGCTGCTGCCGGTCCTGGTAATCAGCCAGGCGATCCCGGTGTTCGCGTTGGCGCCGGTGCTCGTGCTCTGGCTCGGCTACGGCATGGCCTCGAAGGTGGTGATGGCGGTGATGATCATCTATTTCCCGGTCACCGCGACCTTTCTTGACGGCTTGCGCCGCACCGATCCGGGCTGGCTCGATCTCGCGGCGACGATGAACGCCGCGCCGCGGGTGGTGCTGTGGAAAATCCGCGTCCCCGCCGCGCTGCCCGCCTTCGCCTCCGGTCTCAAGGTCGCCGCCGCGGTCGCGCCGATCGGCGCGGTGGTCGGCGAATGGGTCGGCTCGAGCGCCGGGCTCGGCTATCTGATGCTGCACGCCAACGGCCGCATGCAGATCGATCTGATGTTCGCCGCGCTGCTGACCCTGGCGGTCATCGCGGTCGCGCTCTATGCCGCCGTCGACCGGGTAACGCGCCTGATGGTGCCGTGGAAAGATAGTGATCATGATTCTGAGCATTAAGTTGTAAACTACTAAGAATAGGAAATTTACTGTAATTCACGATTTCTTGATCGTGGGCCCGTGTTCGCGCGTTTGCGTGATGGTCGCGATCGAAATTGCGATGAGCGAGGCCATCGACAAAAATGACGGCGACGGTCGTCCGACGTCCGCTTACGGCGTATATTCAGACGTGTTAGCAACGGCTTTATTACAGCTGCTTGTAGCCGAGGCTGTTGAAGAAGTCGGATGGGCAGACGTTTTCCGTGTCCGCTTATGGAAGTAGCGGACATTTTGTTTCTGCCTTGGCGCTTTGCCGAGGCGGTTTTGCGTTATTCACTTGGTTGTTTGATGTTTCGGGGCATGGATCAGGCGAACATTGGGCGTGGCGGCGGTCTTGCCGTGTGCGCCGCCAGGCGTTTGAGGTTCTGGACGGTGGCGGTGAGCAGGAACTCGTCGCGGGCGCCGGTCAGGCCGCGTAGTCGCAAACGCACCATCGAGAGGATGTGTTTAGCCTCGCCGAACAGAGCCTCGATCTTTTTGCGCTCTCCGCTTGAGACCCCATAGGCTTCGGTTTCCATCATAGCTCGGGTGTAGTCGCGTGCCGCCTCTTGGGGTGCGCGCGGGATTCTTCGCAACGGCCCGTTGGGACAGCATCTCGGTTTGAGCGGGCAACGATCGCAATCGCGCTTGCTCGAGATGTATCGATAGGACTTGTCGGCGTGCTGGCGACCGGTCGTGGTCAGGGTCTTGCCAGCCGGACAGGTGTAGAGATCGCGCTCCTCGTGATAGGTGAAGTCGGCGCGCATGAAGGTGCCGTCCTTGCGTTCGCTCTTGTCCCACACCGGGATGTGCGGATCGATATCGCGATCGACCAACCAGCCGAGCATCTCACCCGTGCCATAGGCGACGTCGCCGGCGAGGCGTTTGGGCTTGAGGCCAAAGCGCTCGTTAGTACGATCGATCATGGTCTCGGTGGCATCGACCTCCTTGGAAATCCGTGTCGGTGTCGCCTCGACATCGAGAACGACCGAACCTTCCATGTCGATCAGATAGTTGAGGCTGTAGCCGAACATCACCTTGTGACGCCCACGCGTCGTCCATGCCGCGGTCGGATCGGTCGGCGACAGCGCCTTCGGCGGACGATCAGGATTGATCGGTGGGTTCTCGCTCTCCAGCGCGGCGACATATTCGGCGACCGGGCGCCGCGCCAATTCCTTGTCCGTCCAGTCAATCGAGGCGCCCTCGACGCGTTGGAAGCGGCTCGCGTCGGCTTCGATCACCGAGGCGTCCACCGCAAAGCCCTCGCCACCGACCAGACCCGCGGTCATGCAGCCGCAGACGACCTCCTCGAAGACCGTGCGCAGAATATCGCTCTCGCGGAACCGGCCGTGGCGATTCACCGAGAATGTCGAGTGGTGCGGGACCTTGTCTTCTAAGCCCAAGCCGCAGAACCAGCGGTAGGCCAGGTTCACCTTAACCTCCTCGCACAAGCGCCGTTCCGAGCGGATCGAATAGCAGTAACCGACAAGAAGCATGCGCATCATCAGCTCGGGGCAAACCGACGGACAGCCCAGGTGGCTGTAGTGCGCCTTCATCTCGTCGCGCAGCCAACTCAGATCGAGAACCGCATTGATCCGCCGCAGCAGATGATCGGACGGAACCATGTCCTCAAGATCGAACTCATAGAAAAGACGGTCTTGTCGACCAACCGGTGCGCCCATCATCGTCGCTATCCCCTCGCTGATTCAGCAATACAAGGGAATCACGCCTATCCGCGCAGAGCAACCGACTTCTTCAACAGCCTCGTCTAGCAGCCTGTCGGACTTGAGCCGGGAGTCGAAATAGGATTCGATGGTATCAGTTGATTTGCCCGCGCGTGATGGAGGCCGTCATGAGCAATTTCCGACCGGTCGACCGGGAGACGGGGTTTCTGCTGCCGCCGTCGGT
>JAKZSU010000190.1:0-29714 GCA_047517485.1 Alphaproteobacteria bacterium | reverse complement strand
GTTTGTCCCCGAAATAGGACCAGCGATCAAACAATTCTCCGGTCCGTCGGTCGCGTAAAGTAAACATGCACAATTATAACCCAGCCGACTCTCATGAGGAATCGACTTTTTACCGCTCCGTCAACTTTTGACAATAGCTCCGTTGCGTCGCATGCAACGCCGAGCGGGGAATATCCAGCGCCGGTCCCATGCGAATTTCCGGCCCGAGAATGAGGCCGTCGGTGCCGTCCGGGTGGATCAAATCGAAACGCACCGTCATGCCGACCGGGCCGTCGAATCCCGGCCAGACGATCGGCTCTTCCGCGTAGGACTCTATGACCGCCTCGCGTTCGAGCCGCAGGCCGACGACGAGGCCGACTCCGAGCGAGAGCGATTGCTGTGCGGCGAGTAGGCCCGGCAAGGCGAGGATCAGCCACATCGGCACCGCCAGCGCCAGCGACCGGCCCACCGCGTACCACCACACCACCGCAAGACCGACAGCGCCCAACAGACCGGCGATGGTGTAGGGCAGTTCCTCTAGCGAGCTGCCCTCCTTAAATCCGACGAGCATCCACAGCACGCCGACCGCCGCCACCGCGACGATGGCGCAGCCCAGGACGATTCGCGCGAGGATTTTCATTTGAGCCTCTGGACCAAGCCGGCGGTGACGAAATCGACGCGATCGGCGACGTCCGCGAGGTCTTGGTGGAGACGGCCGGCGGCGTCGCGAAACCGCCGCGCCAGGGCGTTGTCGGGAACGATCCCCTGACCGACCTCGTTGGACACCAGCACGACCGGCGCGGCGAGGTCGTCGAGCGCGGCGATCAGCGCCGCCGTCTCGGCCGTGATATCGCGCTCGGCGGCGATCAGATTGGCGAGCCACAAGGTCAGGCAGTCGACCAGTACAGCGCGGCCCGCGGTGGCTTCGCGGCGCAGCGCCCCGACAAGGTCGAGGGGTTCCTCGACGGTGCGCCAGGCGGTGCCGCGGCGCGCCTGGTGGGCGGTGATACGATCCGCCATTTCACGATCACCAGATTCGGCGGTGGCGAGGTAAATCGGCGCGCCGCGGCTGTGTTCGACCAGCTGCCCGGCATGACGGCTCTTGCCCGATCGGGCGCCGCCGAGAACCAGGGTGACACGAGGCAGGTCGGCCATGATCGACGGAATCCGATTTGGTGAAACGGAATTTGGTCTGTATCAATACCACCGCTTGTCGCGCCTTTCGCGGATGATTATGATCGGGACCGCGCCGTCATTCGATAAGGAGCAAATTTCCATGCCAGCAGTCGCCACCACCCGTACCGAAGCGCCCGCCGCCCCCCGCGTCGGGGTCAAGGCATCGGCCTTGTTGGCCGCCATGCTCGGGATCTTTTTGCTGTACGGCGTCGGTTTTGCCTATCCGTCGGCGATTCACAATGCGGCGCATGATACCAGGCATGGTATCGCCGTCCCCTGTCATTGATCTGAACGAATTTTAAGGAAGCGTCCTGCCGATGTTCGGGCGGATCGTCTTCGCGGCGGTGTTGGCCGGGCTTGCCGCCGGCTTGGTGTTGACCGCCATCCAAGCCTATGCGGTGATCCCGCTGATCCTCGAAGCCGAAACTTATGAGGACCAAGGCCCGGCGACGGACGACCACGGCCATGAAAGCGAAGACAGCGGCACGTGGGCCCCGGCCGATGGCGGCGAACGGCTAATCTTCACCTTAGCCACCAATGTCATCGCCGGGATCGCCTTCGCCCTGTTGCTGACCGCGGCGATGGCGCTTGCCGGCACCAGCGATTGGCGGCGCGGGGTGATTTGGGGTCTTGCCGGATTTGCGACGTTCAACTTGGCGCCGGCGTTCGGATTGCCGCCCGAGCTGCCCGGCATGGCGGCCGGCGAGCTTGGCGCGCGGCAGATCTGGTGGGCCGGCACCGCGGCTTCGACCGCGGCGGGATTGGCATTGTTGCTGCTGGTGCCGCGCATCGCCTTGCGCGCGCTCGGCGCGGTGCTGATCGTGGTGCCGCACGTCATCGGCGCGCCGCATCCCGACGGTGCCGCCGCTTCGGCGGTGCCGGCGGAACTCGCCGCGTCGTTCGTCAGCACGACGCTGGTCGCCAATTTGTTGTTCTGGCTGGTAATCGGCGCCGCCTCGGCCTGGGCCTTCAGCCGTCCGTCATTCCGCCGCGTCGATTAGGTGAACGAACGACCCCTGCACCGCGCCGCGGATCGATCCCGCCGGGCCGGTGTCGCGACCTTGGGCATCGTGCCCCTCGAACAGCGGACGACCGTGATCCTCGGTGGCGATGGTCGCGTAATGAAATTCGTGGCCGCGAAACGCCGCGCCGGCGGGACCGAGGACACCGGCTTCGCTCAGCCGGACGGCGCGATACCCCAGGGTGAGCCGCCGGCGCGCAAAACTGGTCTCCAACGGTAGCAATCCCGCCATCGCGTGGCGGGTGCCGTCAGCATCGGTCAAGCCGGCGCCGAGCACCATATAGCCGCCGCACTCGCCATGGATCGCCACGTCCCGCGCCGCCGCCGCTTGCAAGCCGCCGAGAAAGTTGGCGTTCGCCGCCAGGCGACCGGCGTGGAGTTCGGGATAGCCGCCGGGGAGAAAGACCGCGTCGGCGTGATCCGCCGGCGCTTCGTCAGCGAGCGGGGAAAAGGTGAGGATCTCCGCGCCTTGGGCGGCCCAGCCCGATAGAATATGCGGGTAGGCGAAGGCGAAGGCGATATCGCGCGCCACGGCGATTCGCTGGCCGAGCGGTGGCACCGGCGACGCGTCCGCGGCGGACATCGGCAGTGGGCGCGCGGCG
Organism: Alphaproteobacteria bacterium; assembly: GCA_047517485.1. Classification (GTDB taxonomy): domain Bacteria; phylum Pseudomonadota; class Alphaproteobacteria; order UBA7887; family UBA7887; genus JAKZSU01. The sequence continues at coordinate 26,936 of JAKZSU010000190.1, read as the reverse complement.
GCGCGGAGGACCGCCATATCGACGGCGCGGCCGATCGCCGCCGCGGCGCCGTCGAGGAAGCGATCGAGGTCGGGTCGCTCGCCGGCTTGCACCAGCCCCAAGTGGCGGTCTGGTAACGCCAATCCCTCGTCGCGGCGGATCGCGCCGATCACTGGAATATCCTTGGCGCGGCAGGCGTCCTCGATCATCCGCGCGTGGGTGTCGCTGCCGACCCGGTTGAGAATGATGCCGGCGAGTTCGACATCGTCACGAAATTTGGCAAATCCTTGGGCCACCGCCGCCGCGCTGGCGCCCTGGCCGCGCACATCGATCACCAGCACCACCGGAATGCCGAGCCGGGCGGCGAGATCGGCGGTCGAACCGGTGCCGTCGGCGGCGCCGTCGAACAGGCCCATCACCCCCTCGCCGATCACCAGGTCGGCGCCGTCCGCGGTGTCGGCGAGCAGCGACTCGATGATCGCCGGTCGCATCGCCCACGGGTCGAGATTGACGCAAACGCGCCCGCTCGCGGCGGCGTGAAAGGCGGGATCGATATAGTCCGGGCCGACCTTGAACGAGCCGATCCGCACCCCGGCCGCGTGCAAATGGCGCAACAGGCCGAGGGTGACGACGGTCTTGCCGCTGCCCGAGGACGGCGCGGCGATGATCAGCGCCGGGACGGTCATCGCGCGGCGCGGCCGAGCGGATCGGCATCGAGCACCCGGCCGGTGAGCGCGCCGAGCCAATCGAGGCCGGCGCGCAGGCGCACCACTTCGCCGACGACGACGATCGCCGGCGGCTCGATGCCGTGTTCGGCGACATCGGCGGCACAGCGGCCAAGGGTGGTCTCGAGCACCTTCTGGTTGGGCAGCGTGGCGCCGGCGACCACCGCCACCAGCTCGTCGGGCGCGCGCCCGCCGTCGATCAGGTGGCCGGCGATGATCGCCAGATGCTTGAGCGCCATGTAGATGACGATGACCGGCGAGCCGGCCGCGATCGCCGGCCAGTCGATGGTATCGGGAACCGTGCCGCTCGACGCATGGCCGGTGACGAATGTGACCGCGGCATTGCTGTCGCGATGGGTGACCGGGATGCCGGCATAAGCGAGGCCGCCGATGCCCGCGGAAATCCCCGGAACCACGCGGAACGGAATGCGCGCCGCGACCAGCGCCAGCGCTTCCTCGCCGCCGCGCCCGAAAACGAACGGATCGCCGCCCTTGAGCCGCACCACGCGTTTGCCGGCGCGCGCGAGTTCGATCAGACGGCGGGATATGTCGGGTTGCTTCGGCGACCGCTTGCCACCGCGCTTGCCGGCATATTCGCGCACCGCGCTATCCGGCACCAGATCGAGCACGCCGGCGCCGACCAGCGCGTCGTAGACCACGTAATCGGCTTGGCGAATTGCCTCATACGCGTGCAGGGTCAGCAGGCCCGGATCGCCGGGGCCGGTGCCGACCAGCCACACCCAGCCGGGCTCGACGGTGATCTGGTACGGGGCGGATTCGGTCATGCCTCGTTTGTACACCGCGGCCCCTGGTTCTATAACCCCCGGATGGCGCGAAAACCAAGCGGACCGCTGCGGCGGGGCTGGACGACCGGCGCATGCGCGACGGCGGCGACGCGGGCGGCGTACACCGCGTTGCTGACCGGCGAATTTCCCGACCCTGTGTGTATCATCTTGCCGCGCGGACAGGAGACCGCGTTCGCCTTGGCGCGCGAAGCGACCGGCGATGGGTGGGCGCGCGCGGCGATCGTCAAGGATGCCGGCGACGACCCGGACGTCACCCATGGTGCCCTGGTGGCGGTGACGGTGCGCCACGGCGATGTCGGCGGCGGCGTCCGGTTCAACGCCGGCGCCGGGGTCGGCACGGTGACCAAGCCCGGGCTGCCGCTGGCGGCCGGCGAGCCGGCGATCAATCCGGTGCCGCGCCAGATGATGTGCGCCGTCGTCGCCGACATCGCGGCCGCGCATCGCGCGACCGGCGATGTCGATATCGAGATATCGATCAGCGACGGCGAGCGGCTCGCGACGCGCACGATGAACGGCCGACTCGGTATCGTCGGCGGGCTGTCGGTGCTGGGGACCACCGGTATCGTCGTGCCGTACTCGTGCGCCAGCTGGATCGCCTCGATACGCCAGGGAGTCGATGTCGCGCGCGCCGCCGGCTACGCCCACCTCGCGGCGGCCACCGGATCGACGTCTGAAGCCGCTGTCCAAGCGCGTTACAACCTGCCCGAAGACGCTTTGATCGACATGGGCGATTTCGCCGGCGGCATGCTCAAATATCTTCGCGATCATCCGGTCGATAAACTCTCTATCGCCGGCGGCTTCGCCAAGCTCACCAAACTCGGATGCGGCGATCTCGACCTCCATTCGGGGCGCAGCGCTATCGATTTCGCTTGGCTCGCCGAGCAACTTGCGGATCTCGGCGCCGATCCCCGCTTGTGTGACGCGGCGCGCGACGCCAACTCGGCGCTCGAGGTATTGCAGCGCGCGACGACGAAAGGAGTGCCGATCGCCGATGCGGTGGCGCGCGCTGCCCGCGCGACCGCGCGCGAGGTGCTCGGCGACGACTCCCCGATAAACGTCGAAGTCCTGGTGTTCGATCGTGCTGGCGCCCTGGTCGGTCGCAGTGACGACTAGAATATTGATCCTCGGCGGTACCGGCGAAGCGCGGGTGCTCGCCTATCGATTCGCCGGGCGCGACGACCTCATGGTCACGACCTCGTTGGCCGGGCGGACGAAAACACCGCGGGTGCCCGCCGGCACCTTGCGTAGCGGCGGCTTTGGTGGGGCCGAGGGTCTCGCCGACTATCTCACCGACGAAGCGATCGACTTGCTGATCGACGCGACGCACCCGTTCGCCGCGCGGATTTCCGCCAATGCGGCGCGCGCGTGCCTGGTGTCCGATGTGCCAAGGTTGATGTTGGTCAGGGATTCCTGGGTCGCCGGGCCCGGTGATCGCTGGATCGAGGCCGCCGACACCGAGGAAGCGGCGCGCCGGCTCGCCGCGTTTCCCGGCCCGGTATTTCTCGCCATCGGGCGGCAGGAACTCGCGGCGTTCGCGGGGCTCGGCGAGCGTCACGTCGTTGTGCGGACGGTCGATCGGCCGGACGGACCCTTGCCGATCTCGAATGCCAAGGTGTTACGCGGTCGCGGCCCGTTTCGCTTGGCCAGCGAAAAAGCGTTGCTGGCAAAGCACGGAATCGCGGTTTTGGTGGTCAAGAACGCCGGCGGCGAAAGCGGCCACGCCAAGTTGGTCGCGGCCGCCGACGCCGGGCTGCCGGTGATCATGATCCGCCGTCCGGTGTTACCCGAGGGAGAGCGGGTCAAAACGGTCGATGCCGCGCTTGCCTGGGTGGAAGAGAGAACGCGCTAGCGCTTTCTTTGCGGCCGCAGCACATGCACATGCGCGGCGTCGTATAGCGCGCTGTCGGCGAAGCCGTCGGCGGTGAGAACCCGGCCGACGATGATCAACGCGGTGCGGGTGATTTTCTCGCCGCGGACTTTTTGGCGAATGTCGTCGAGGGTGCCACGCAGGACGATCTCGTCGGGCCAGCTCGCGCGATAGACCACGGCGACCGGACAATCGGTGCCGTAATGCGGGATCAGCGCGGCGGTGACGTGGCGCAGATTGCGCACCGATAGATGGATCGCCAAGGTCGCGCCCGAGGCGCCGAGCGCCGCCAGCGCCTCGCCGGGCGGCATGTCCGACGCTTTCATCGCGGTGCGCGTCAGGATCACCGTCTGGCTGACGCCGGGCAGGGTGAACTCGGTGCCCAAGGTCGCGGCGGCGGCGGCGAAGGCGGGCACCCCAGGGGTGATGTCGTAGGGGATCGCCAGGGCATCGAGGCGGCGCATTTGCTCGCCGATCGCGCCGTAAAGCGACGGATCGCCGGAATGGACGCGCGCGACATCGACTCCGCGCGCGTCGGCGGCGGCCATTTCGGCGATGATTTCGTCGAGGGTAAGCGGCGCGGTGTCGATAACCCGGGCGCGCGGCGGGGCGACCGCGACCACCGCTTCGGGCACCAGCGATCCGGCATAGAGGCAAACTGGGCACACCGCGATCAGATTTTGGCCGCGCACGGTGATCAAGTCCGCCGCGCCGGGCCCGGCGCCGATAAAATGAACCGTCATGGCGTTTTGTCCCGTTTCTCCGCGTAGCCGCGCGGCGTATAGACCCACGGCCGGTCGCCGGCCCGGGGAATGGTTTTTGTGGTGCTGGCGCCGACTAGGACTAGGGTCAGCATGTCGATGGTGGTGGCGTCGAGTGCTTCGAGGGTCACGGTGGCAACGGTTTCGCCCGGGCGGCCGAGATTGCGCGCGATGACCACCGGTGTCTCAGGGTCCCGATGGCGGCGCAGAATGTCGCGCGCCGTCGCCAACTGAGTGGTGCGCCGGCGCGAGACCGGATTGTAGAAGGCGATGACGAAGTCGGCCGCGGCGGCGGCCTCGATGCGGCGCTCGATCACCGGCCACGGGGTGAGCAGGTCGGACAATGAAATAGTGCAGAAATCGTGGCCCAAGGGCGCGCCGATGCGCGCCGCCGCGGCTTGCAACGCGGAAATCCCCGGCGCCACGGTGACCGCGATGCGGCGCCATGCATCGGCCCCATCGGTGTCAAGAAGTTCGAAGGCGAGCGCGGCCATGGCATAAATGCCGGCATCGCCGGACGAGATCAGCGCCACGCGGCGACCTTGCGCGGCGAGGTCGAGCGCGGCGCGGACGCGGATTTCCTCCTCGCCGAGGGGATAGGCGTGACGCCGCGCGCCGTGGGCGGCGGACCCTAATAAATCGAGGTAGAGATCGTAGCCGACAAGATCCTCGGCTTGGCCGATCAGCGCGTTGGCTTCCGGTGTGCGCCATTCGTCGGCGCCGGGTCCAATGCCGACGATCGCAAGATGGCCGCGCGCCTTCCCCATGGTCGAGGTATCGAGCGGGGCGGTCGCCCGCGCCACCGCGCAGGTGGCGCGGGCGCTCTTGCGTTTGTCGACGACCAGCGATCCCGCCGCGCCGACGGCGGCAAGCGCCGCGCCCTCGGCGACCCCGTGACAGCCGACTTCGCGGAACACCAGAGCGGACGGATTGGCGAGCCGTGGCGCCTCCTGTTCGAGCCTTTCCGCGGGAAAGAAACGCGCCGGAACCCCGAGCGCCGCGGCGAGATCGTGCACCGCGGCTTCGTCGGCCTTGACGTCGATCGAGACGACAACGGCGACCGCGTCGCGGGACAGGCCGGCCTGGTCGAGGGTTGCCAGCGCCAGCGTGATCAACTCGTCGGTATCGACGCCGCGCTCGCAGCCGACCCCAAGAGCGAGAGTCGCTGGATGGTAGACGAGTTCAGCATCGCTGCCCGGGATCATGAGATCGGTGATGGTGATGGTTAGTGTGCCATTTTCATCGAATGGCAGCGCGCTTTGCGAAACCCATGGCGCCTCGCCATTGAGGCGAATTTTTTCGCCGGCGAGAGCCGCCGCCACGAACGGCTTGGCGCTACCGGGATTGGCGAAGCGCCAGCCTGACGGGGGATCGTCGAGGGCGATGCCGAAGGCGATATCGCCGGCGGTGGTGATCGCTGCGGTCGCCCCTAGCGTCCGGGCGATGTCGCGGGCGAGGGCGTTGGCGCCATGATGGCCGCCGAGCAATGGCACGACAACAGCGCCGTCCTCGGCCACCGCGAGCACCGGCGGCTCATGGTGTTTGTGCCCGAGCACCGGCGCGAGACAGCGGATCAGCACCCCCGCCGCGCAAACGCCGACGATCGGGATCTGGTCGCGAAAGAGCCGCTGGAGATGAGGCGCGGTGTCGTCGAATGCCTCATCCACGTCCGACACCCGGCGCGCGAATCCATGGAGGGTCGCACCGGGCATAGCGTCGGCAATCCGGCGCGCGACGTCCAAGCCACCCGCGCTGAGAATAATGACCGCGGCCGGCCGGCGCCGGCTCATCGCCAGGCCTGGCCGCGTTTGTGGACCAGGATCATCGAGAAATAGGGCGCGGTTTCGCTATTCACGTCAGCAAGCGGGATCACCCGTTGGTTGGCCATGGTCGCGTGCTCGACATAGCGGGCGTGTTGGGCGAGACCGAGGCTGTCGAGCACGCCGCGGACCTTGTCGAGGTGGCGGCCGATCTTGATAATCGCGGCGGCATCGGCGCTGGCGAGACGGATGGCCAATTCGTCTGCATCGAGCGGCGCCGGGATCACCATCAACACGTCGTTGCGCGCGGCCAGCGGCGCGCCGAGGGTCGCGGCGCACGCGGTCAACGAGGACACGCCGGGAATGACCTCGACCGGAAAACGCTCGGCGAGGCGGGCGAAGAGGTACATGAACGAGCCGTAGAGAAAGGGATCGCCCTCGCACAGGATGGCGGTATCGCGGTCGTTTTCCAAGTGCGCGCCAATCTCCTCGGCGGCGCGGTCATAGATCGCTTGCGCGGGAAACCGTTCGCTGACCATCGGAATGCGAATAGCGATCTCGGTCTGACCGCCCGGCAGATGCGGCGAGACGATCTCGCGGGTCAGACTGTCGCCGTCGTCGGGCGCCGGATAGGCGACGACCGGGCAGGCGCGCAGGATACGGTGCGCCTTCAGGGTGATCAATTCGGGATCGCCGGGGCCGATACCCATGCCGTAGGCGGTGCCGGTCATGGTTTGGTGACCGAGAATTGGGTGACCGTGCGCAGCGCCGACCACCCGGTGAGGCGGCCGATGGCCTCGGCGCGCGATACCGCGATCCGGGTGAGCGTACCACCCCACCTTTCGCGGCAATCAAACAGCGCTTTTTCGCCCTCAACGGTGACCGCGTTGGCGGCCAGCCGGCCGCCGGGGGGAAGCGCGGCCCAGCAGGTCGCGAAAATCTTGGCCTGGGAGAGGCCGCCGCCGACGAAGACCGCGTCGGGGGCTGCGAGATCGGCGAGCGCGTCCGGGGCGGCGCCCGCCACCAGTTCGAGCTTGGGCACGCCCAGCGCGTCGGCATTGGCGCGGATCATGGCGGCGCGCGCGGGCGCGCGCTCGACAGCGATCGCCCGGCAGGTGAAGTGGGCACGCATCCACTCGATACCGATCGCGCCCGAGCCGGCGCCGACATCCCACAGCAGCTGGCCAGGAACCGGTGCCAGTGCCGCCAGGGTCACGGCGCGGACTTCGCGTTTGGTCAGCTGACCGTCGTGGCTGAACGCGGTGTCCGGCAAGCCGGCGATGCGGGGGAGCAGGGTTGCATCGGGGTCGGCTTGGCAAGCAATCGCGATGGTGTTGAAGTCGGCGATGTTATCGGCGCTCCAATTGACCGCCATGGCCCCGATAACCCGCTCGGCGGGTCCGCCCATGTGCTCGAAAACGGTCATTTGGCTGGCCCCGTAGCCACGCTGGCGGAGCAAGGCCGCGATCTGCCCAGGCGTGGCTGCGTTGTCGCTCAGAATCAATATGCGCGCCCCCGGAAAGATATGGGGGTGGACTTGGGCGAGCGGGCGGCCGTGCAGGGTCAGGGTCTCGGCCTCGGCGCGTGGCCAACCCAGGCGGGCGCAGGCCAAGGCAAATGCCGACGGGCCGGGGACGACGGTCATTTCGACGATTGCGACGTGGCGCGCCAGGGTGACGCCGACGCCGTAGTGCATCGGATCGCCGGTCGCCAGCACACAGACCGCGGTGCCACGATAGCCGAGAATGGTGTCGATCAACGCGGTCAGCGGGGTCGGCCAGGCGAGCTTCTCGCGGCCGTCGTCGGGGATCATCGCCAAGTGACGATCGCCGCCGACCAGAACTTTCGCCCCATCGACCAGCGCGCGGGCGGGCGCGCCGAGGCCGTCGAGCCCATCCTCGCCGATACCGACGATGCTGAGCCAGCGTGTCATGCGCGGTCCGGCGCCGTCGCCGCGAGGGCATTGACCGCCGCCGCCGCCATGGCGCTGCCGCCGCGCCGGCCGTGCAAGGTCAGATAGGGTACGTCGAGGCCGCTCGCGGCGAGCGCGCGCTTGGACTCGGCGGCCCCAACGAAGCCGACGGGAAAGCCAAGAATAACCGCCGGGGGCGGGGCGCCGCCGTCGAGTAATTCAAGCAAGCGAAACAATGCGGTCGGCGCGTTGCCGATGGCGACGACGGCGCCGGCCAAGCGGTCGCGCCACAGACCGACCGCGGCGGCGGAGCGGGTGGTTTGCTGCGCGCTGGCGAGCGCCGGCACGGCGGTGTCGGTGAGGGTGCACAGGATTTCGTTGGCGGCGGGGAGTCGTTTGGCGATGATGCCGCTCGCCACCATCGAACAATCGGCGAGGATCGGCGCGCCCGACGCCAATGCGGCGCGGCCCACCGTCGCGACATCACCCGCGTGGTCGAGCGCCGCGACAATATCGGTCATGCCGCAGGCGTGGATCAGGCGCACCGCCACCGGTGCCAGATCGGCGGGCAGGGTGTCGAGGTCGACCTCGTCGCGAATCGTCGCGAACGATTGTCGATAGATCGCGTCGGGGTCGCGGAGGTAATCGCGCCCCGTCATCCGCTGCCCTCGCCCGCCTTCATGCTGTTGGGGCCGAGCGGGTGATCGGCGTGGGGATAAGGTTGGTGATGATGATCATGCTCATTGTCATGATCTTGGCCGTGGCCGCCGGTTCCGATGCCTTCGACGTGATGGTGGTGGCTTTGCTGGGCGAGGCCGACTTCGGCTTCGAAGCCGAGGACGTGTTCGCGGTATTTGCAGAGCTGGCAGTTCATCGCGTTGGTGCCGGCGAGAATTTCGTCGACGCGGTCGGCGAAGGCGTCGAGGACGAGGGGATGGTCGTTGAGATAGGGCGCCTTGATGAACTCGATCTCCGGGTGCGCCGCGGCGACGACGTCGGTGTAGTGGTAGATCCGTTTCACCAGGACGCCAGTGAACAGGAAATAGGGAAACACCACGATGCGGCGGTAGCCGAGCCGCGCGACATGTTCGAGCGCCGGCTCGACGAGCGGGAAGGTGACGCCGGAATAAGCGGTCTCGCCCCAGCCCATGCCGAGGCCCTCCCACAGCAGGCGCATCACCTTTGCGACGTTCGAATTGGCGTCGGGATCGGAGGCACCGCGACCGACCACGACGAGGGCGGTTTCCACGCGCGGCGCCGAGTCCCTGGCATCGGCGAGGGCCTGCTCGATCCGGTCACCCGCGGCGCGAATCAGTTTGACGTCGATACCGAGGTCGCGGCCGTACTCGATGCGCAGCGGCGCGTGCTCGGCGGCATAGGTATTGAGCACCGAGGGAATGTCGTTCTTGGCATGACCGGCGGCGAACAGCATGCCGGGGATCGCCAGGATGCGCTGGTGGCCGGCGAGGCGCAGGCGATCGAGCCCGTCGCGAATGATCGGCGTGGCGAATTCGAGAAAGCCCGACTCGACGTCGTATTGCGGCAAGCGTTCGGCGATGCCGCGCGCCACCGCTTCGAACTCGGTGACCGCTTGGCCGTCGCGGCTGCCATGGCCGCACACCATGATGCCGATTTTTTCACTCATGCCGTCCATCCGTCATATTCTCGCGCCATGCTGACGCTCGGGCTTCCCACATTTGCCTCCGGGGTCGACCCCCTGCTGGTTCTGTTGTTCGCCCTGGCGATCGACGCGGTCCTGGGCGACCCGCGGCAACTCTATCGCGTGGTCCCGCACCCGGTGGCGTTGATCGGCCGCTTGATCGGCGCCTTGGAAGGGCGATTGAACGACGCCGACGGTCTCAAGTCGAGCCGCTTTCGCCGCGGCCTGGCGACCACGCTCTTGGTCGTTGCGGTGGCGGCGGCGGTCGGCTGGGGACTGGCGTGGGCGGCGCGACAGTTTTCCGGCGGCTGGGTGGTCGAAGCAGTGCTCGCCAGCACCTTGATCGCCTTCCGCGGCCTCTACGACGCGGTCGGCACGGTGGCGCGCGGACTGGCCAAAGGCCGCGATGCCGGGCGCGCCGCGGTGGCGCATATCGTCGGGCGCGATCCGGCCAGCCTCGACGGCGCGGGTATCGCCCGCGCTGCAATCGAGTCGTTGGCGGAGAATTTCTCCGACGGCGTGGTCGCGCCGGTGTTCTGGTACGCGGTGCTCGGCTTGCCCGGGCTGGCGGCGTACAAGGCGATCAACACCCTCGACAGCATGGTCGGCTATCGCGGCGCGCGCTATCTGTGGTTCGGACGCGCCGCCGCGCGGCTCGACGACGCGGTCAACTGGCTGCCGGCGCGGCTTGCTGGGGTCATTTTGTGTTTTGCCGCGGGCACCAAGTTCGGAGATGCGTTGCGCATCGTGCGTCGCGACGCCCGTCACCATCGCTCGCCGAACGCCGGATGGCCTGAGGCGGCGATCGCCGGCGGGCTCGGATTGGCGCTCGCCGGCCCGCGCCACTATGCCAGCGGCACGGTCAACGATCGCTGGATCGGCGACGGCAAGCGGGACGCCGGCTCCGCTGACATCCGTCGCGCCCAGCGGCTTTACCTGTGGGCCGGGGCGGTGCTCGCCATCGTCGTCGGCGGGCTCGCGGTGGCGGTATAAATCAGGCGCCGGCATGGGCGACCTCCAGCAAGCCGTCGATATCGAGGTGAGTCTCTAAGTGCGCCGCCAAGTCATCGAGGGTGCTGTCGATCTCGGCCTCGTGGGCGCGGCAGCCGACCTCGCGCCGCTTGAGGCCGTTCAGGAAGGCATGGCGAAACCGATCGCTGGCGAACAGGCCGTGGAGATAGCAGCCGCGCACCCGGCCGTCGGCGGATATCGCGCCGTCGGGCGCACCGGCGAGGCGGAGCATCGGCCGGGCGAGCCCGGCGCCCTCGCTGCGGCCCATGTGCATCAGATAGCCGGTGACGGGTTGGTCGGTGGCGGTATCGACGCCCCTGAGTTCGGTCAGGGTCTTGGTGGCGGACAATGCGGTATCGATGTCGAGCAGGCCGAGCCCGGCGGCGGTGCCCGCCCCGCCCTCGATACCGTCGGGATCTGCGATGGTGTGGCCGAGCATTTGAAAGCCGCCGCACAGTCCGAGCACCGCGCCGCCGCGTCGGCGGTGGGCGAGGATGTCGATATCCCAGCCCTCGGCGCGCAAGCTCGCGAGATCGGCAAGGGTCGATTTCGACCCGGTGAGAACGATCAAATCGGCGTCGGCGGGGAGCACCGTGCCGGTGCGCACCATCTCGACGGTTACGTCGGGCTCGGCGATCAGCGGGTCGAGATCGTCGAAATTCGCTATCCGCGGCAGTACTGGCACCGCGATCCGGATTGCGCGATCCCGCGCCGGTCGGTAGGTATCGACCGCGACCGCGTCCTCGGCGGGCAGCCGTCGCGCGGCGTCGAACCAAGGCACGACGCCGAAATTGGCGAGCCCGGTGCGGGCCGAGATTTCTCCTAGGCCGTCGTCGAACAGGCGCGGATCGCCGCGAAATTTATTGACGATGGTGCCCTTGAGCCAGCGCCGGTCGGCGTCGTCGAGCAGCGCCCAAGTCCCGAAGAGTTGGGCGATCACCCCGCCGCGCTCGATATCGCCGACCAGGATCACCGGCACCCGCGCGGCCTCGGCGAAGCCCATATTGGCGATGTCGCCGGCGCGCAGATTGATCTCCGCCGGGCTGCCGGCGCCCTCGACGATGATCAAGCCGGCGTCGGCCGCCAGGCGGTCAAAGCTTTCGAGTACGCTTGCGAGCAGCCGCGGCTTGAGCGCGTGATAATCGCCGGCGCGGGCGGTTCCGGTGACTTCGCCGTGGACCACCACTTGCGCGCCGATCTCCGACTGCGGTTTGAGCAGCACCGGGTTCATGTCGCGGCTGAGGGGGACTCGCGCGGCGCGGGCCTGCAGTGCCTGGGCGCGCCCCACTTCGCCGCCGTCGGCGGCGATGGCGGCGTTGTTCGACATGTTTTGCGGCTTGAACGGGCGCACATTGATGCCGCGCGTGGATACCGCCCGGCACAGGCCGGCAACCAGCAAGGATTTGCCGACGTCGGAGCCCGTGCCCTGCACCATGATCGCGGCAGCGGTCAAAATTCGACGCCTTTCTGCGCCTTGACCCCGGAGCGGAACGGATGCTTGACCTGGGTCATCTCGGTGACCAGATCGGCAAGCTCTATCAACGGCTCCTTGGCGTTGCGCCCGGTGACCACGACGTGGAGATCCTTGGGCTTATTCCGCAGGGTGTCCAACACCGCGTCGAGCGGCAGATAGTCGTAGCGCAGGACGATGTTGAGTTCGTCGAGGATCACCATGTGGTAGGCGGGATCGGCGCCGCGCGACGCCTCGATCATCTCTTTCGAAACCTCCCAAGCCGCTTCGGCGGCGCGGATGTCGCGGGCGCGGTCCTGGGTCTCCCAGGTGAAGCCCTCGCCCATGGTGCAAATGGTCACCTGGTCGGGGAACTTTTCCAGCACCACGCGCTCGCCGGTCTCCCACTTGCCCTTGACGTATTGCACCACGCCGACCCGCATGCCGTTGCCCACCGCGCGCGCCGCCAGGCCAAACGCAGCCGTCGATTTGCCCTTGCCCTTGCCGGTGTGGACGATCAGCAGGCCTTTCTCGATGGTCTTGGTGGCGAGCATCTTGTCGCGCGCGGCCTTTTTCTTGGCCGATTTTTCGTTGGCGCGGGCGTTGCGTTCGTCTTCGTTCATGACGTCTCCCTTCGGGCCAGTTCGGTGAGGCGCCGCCCGGCGGTGTTCGAGCGCGGTTTCCACAGGCCGCGGTCCTGCGCTTCCAACAAGCGTTCGGCGATTTCGCGCGCCGCCGCCGGATTGTTTTCGAGCAGGAAGCCGTGCACCGCGGGATCGCCGAGATAAGCGTCGTAGACGGCGTCGAAATGATGATCGCGCACACAGTGCGCGGTGGCGGCAAATGAGAAAAGATAATCGACCGTCGCCGCGATCTCGAAGGCGCCCTTATAGCCGTGCCGCATCACCCCGGCGATCCATTTCGGATTGACCACGCGGGCGCGGACGACGCGGCCGATTTCGTCGTCGAGGGTGCGAATCCGTGGCGTTTCTGGGCGCGAATGATCATTGTGATAGGTCGCCGGCTGGGCGCCGCTCAAGTGCCGCACGCTCGCCGTCAGGCCGCCCTCGAACTGGTAGTAATCGTCGGAATCGAGCAGGTCGTGCTCGCGATTGTCTTGGTTCTGTACCACCGCTTCGACCGATTTGAGCCGCGATTCGAACAGCCCGTGCTCCGCCTTGCCGCTGCTGCCGTCGCCATAGGCATAACCGCCCCAGGCGACATAGGCGCGTGCGAGATCGGCCTCGCTCTCCCAACCGCGCTCGTCGATCAGCGCTTGCAGCCCGGCACCGTAAGCGCCGGGCTTCGAGCCGAATATGCGAATGGCCGCTCGGCGGCCGGCGAGCAATGGGTCGGCGCCCGCCGCGACCAGCGCGTCGCGATCGGCGCGGACACGCGCCGCCAGGGGATTGATGTCTTCAGATTCATCGAGCGCGGCGACCGCGCGGACGGCGGAGTCGAGGAGATCGATCTGTGCCGGGAAGGCGTCGCGGAAGAAGCCCGAGACCCGGAAGGTCACGTCGACGCGGGGGCGGTCGAGCACGCCGGCCGGCATGATCTCAAACCCGGTGAGCCGGCGCGACGCCGCGTCCCAAGTCGGCTGCACCCCCATCAGGGCGAGCGCCTGGGCGATATCGTCGCCGCCGGTGCGCATGTTCGATGTCCCCCAGGCACTGAGCGCGAGGCATTTCGGCCAGGCGCCGTGGGTTTGGCGATAATGGTCGAGCAGCAAGGTCGCAGACTGCCAGCCGAGCCGCCAGGCGGCGGGGGTTGGCACCGTGCGGGTGTCGACCGAATAGAAATTTCGCCCCGTGGGCAGCACGTCGGGACGGCCCCGGGTCGGCGCGCCCGACGGCCCCGGTTCGACGAAGCGGCCGTCGAGGCCGCGCAGCAGCGCCGCGATCTCGGCGCCGCCACAGGCTTCGACCGCTGGGCGAATGCGGTCATCAAGACGGCTGAGCACCGCGTGGGCGCGGGGCCAATTTTTTTCCGGTACCCGATCTCCGGCGACGAGCGCTGTCGACAATTTCTCCAGGCGTTCGACGGTGTCGCCGGCGCTCCGCCACGGCGCATTGTCCTGGTCGGCGAGAGCGGTGGGGCGTGGGCCCGCCCAGGCGTCGCCCATTACGCAATCGAGCGGATCGAACCCGTCGAGCCCGAGATCGGCGGCGAGCGCGCGTTGCAGCGAGGCGTCGGCGTCGCCGCCGTCGCCGCGCGGAACCCGAACCAAGGCGACAAGCAGATCGGTAAGCTGTTGTCCGCGCGGCGCGACGCCGAAGATGTGCAGGCCGTCGCGGATCTGCATCTCCTTGAGCTCGCAGAGATAATTGTCGAGTTTTGTCAGCGCGCCCTGATCGCTGTCGTCGCGCGCGATGCCGCAATCCTGGTCGAGCCCGGTCGCCCGGGTGAGGTCGAGAATATCGTCGCGCAGCAGCGCCAGGCGGCGCGGATCGAGCCCGGCGGCGTCGTAATATTCGTCGACCAGACATTCGAGATCGGCAAGCTCGCCATAGCTCTCGGCGCGGGTCATCGGCGGGGTCAGATGATCGATGATCACCGCCTGGGCGCGGCGCTTGGCCTGGGTCCCCTCGCCGGGGTCGTTGACGATGAACGGATAGAGATGCGGCATCGGGCCGAACGCGGCCTCGGGGAAACACGCCTCCGACAGCGCCAAGGCCTTGCCCGGTAGCCATTCCATGTTGCCGTGCTTGCCCATGTGAATCACCGCATGCGCGGCGTACTCTTCACGCAGCCAGGCATAGAACGCGAGGTAACCGTGCGGCGGCACCAGGTCGGGATCGTGATAGCTCGCTTTTGCGTCGATATGATAGCCGCGCGCCGGCTGGATACCGACGGTGATGTTGCCGTAGGCGCGGACGGCCAAGACGAACGCACCGTCGGCGAACAACGGATCTTGGTCGGGGTCGCCCCAGCGCGCCGTCACCGCGTCACGCACGGCCGCCGGCCGCCGGTTGAACCAAGCCTGGTAGTCGCCGAGCGCAAATCGGGCGCCGCCGGTTCGCGGGCCCGGCGCGTTGGTCGGGCCGGCGCTAAGCTGCTCGATCAAAGCGTTGCCGGATGCCGGCACCGCGCCGACATGGTAACCCGCCTCGCCAAGCGCCCGCAGCGCTTCGATCGTTCCCGCCGGTGTGTCGAGACCGACCCCGTTGCCGATGCGGCCGTCACGCGTCGGATAGTTGGCGAGCACGATGGCGACCCGCCGTTCGACCACTGGCGTGGCACGCAAGTTTGCCCAGCGCGACGCCAGTTCCGCGACGAAGTCCACCCGGTCGGCGACCGTTCGGTAGGTGACGATCGAGCTTTGCGTCGCCGCGTCGTACTTGGCCTCGGCCTTGAACGAGACCGCACGGGTCAGCACCCGGCCATCGACCTCGGGGAGCGCGACATTCATCGCGATATCGCGCGCCGACAGGCCATGTGTGCCGGCCCGCCACGCCTCTTCGGTACCGCCGGAAAATACCACCTGGAGGATCGGACAATCGGCGGCATCGAACGGTGTCTCCTGGCGCGCGGCGCCGGGGCTCGAGACCGCGAATCCGGTGGCGTTTAGGATGACTTTGGGCCGGGTCTCACCAAGCAAGTCACGCACGATCGCGGCGCAGATCGGATCCTTGAGGCTGGCGACGTGCAGCGGCAGCGGATTGAGGCCGCGCGCGCCGAGCGCCGCGATCATCGCGTCGATCGGTGCGGTGGTCCCCGCCTGGACCAGGGCGCGATAGAACGTCAGCGCGGCCACCGGCGCGCCCGTGGTCCAAGTCGCGCGCACCGCGTCGAGATCGGGCGTCGTTTGTCCCGGCCAGTAGAGACCCGCGCGCACCAGCGGCGCCGGCTCGGTCCAGTCCGCGTCATGACCGATCAGCGACACACAGTTGCGCAACAGCGCGGCATAATTACCCGCCCCGCCATGCACGAGGTATTGCCAAATCCGTTGCCAGTTTTGTTGCGCCATCGAGCACAGCGCGGCGAGTTCGGGGTCGGGCTGATCGTCGCCGGGAATCACCGCCAACAGGATGCGCCGCGACCGGCAACAGGCGACCACGCGTTCGAGCCCGTAACGCCAGTAGCCGGCGCCGCCGAGCAGGCGGACGATCACCAGCTTCGCCTCGCTGACGATATCCTCGACATAGAGATCGACCGAGAGGTTGTGGCCGAGCTGCATCAGGTTGGCGAGGCGCAGCGTCGGGGCGTCGGCATCGAGCCCGGCGCGGGCTTGGGCGAGGCCGGCGAGTTCGGTGTCGGCGGCGGAAATGAACACGATTTCGCCGGGGGTCTGGCCGAGATCGACCGCTTCCGAGCCATCGGTGACAGACCCAGGCGTGGCGGCAAGCAGATGCATGTCAGTCTCTAATCAAAGCCTCGATCGCCGCTTGATCGAGGCCGCGCTGGCCGATCACCACCAGGCGGCTGACGCGCGCTTCGTGGTCGCGCCAGTCGCGGTCGTAGTAGTATTGGAACCGTCCGCCGACGCCTTGCACGACGAGGCGCATATCGCGGCCGTCGACGGCGACAAAGCCCTTGATGCGGAGAATGTCGTGGTCGATGGCTAGCCGTGTCAGTCGGCTCACCAATTCCTCGGGCGCGGCGACGGCGCCGAGTTCGACGTGGAAGCTCTCGAAATCGTCATGGTCGTGGTCTTCGTCGGCATCGTGATGCGACGGGCGCGATTCGATATCGTCCTCGGCCGCCGCGTCGATACCGAGAACAACCGCCGTATCGACCGCGCCGTTGGCGGCGGCGACCAGCTTGACCCCCGGGCGCACCCCATCCGCGACCGATTTGCGCACCGCGTCGAGACCGGCGTCGTCGAGGAGATCGGTCTTGTTGAGGATCACCATGTCGGCGCAGGCGAGCTGATCCTCGAACAATTCCTCGAGCGGGCTATCGTGATCGAGCATCTCGTCGGCGCGGCGTTGGGCGTCGACCGCATCGACGTCGGCGGCGAATCGCCCGTCGGCTACGGCGCGGGTGTCGACGACGCTGATCACCCCATCGACGGTGACCCGGGTGCGGACCTCGGGCCAGCCGAAGGCGCGCAGCAGCGGTTTGGGCAAGGCCAGACCCGAAGTCTCGATGATGATGTGATCGGGCGGCTCGGGCCGCGCCAGCAAGGCCTGGATGGTGGGCAGAAAATCGTCGGCGACGGTGCAGCAAATGCAGCCGTTGGCGAGCTCGATGATGTCGTCCTCGCCGCAGGCGTCGTTACCGCACGCCGCGAGCACCTCGCCGTCGATACCGATGTCGCCGAACTCGTTGACCACCAGCGCCAGGCGCCGGCCGTTGGCGTGTTCGATAAGGTGGCGGATCAGGCTGGTCTTGCCGGCGCCGAGAAAGCCGGTCACCACGGTGGCGGGAATTTTTTTCGTGGCGTGGTCGGCTTTTGAGACTGAAATCGAATTCGGCATGTCTTGCGGCACACCCTCCCTCCGAGAATGGGGTTGGCCCAACTGTCGAGGAGGTCTCCTGGCTTCGGGTCCGGGGCGGTCGGCGCCTTCCCAACGCGCGCGCGTCAGTGGCGGTATGCCGTCGGCCTCGCCGTTCACAGTTGCGGGGGCAGCGCCGGGCTGGCTCGACCGAGCGTCACCGGCTTCCCTCTTCTCGACGGCGGCACGCTAGCACGGTCTGGCCGCGGGTCATAACGCGAACTTGAAGAGCGGGAATGATGGTATGTTTGCAATCTATTCGGGCGATGTTTAGAACGTTCGTTCCAATAAAATCGAATCCGAGGCAAAAAGGAGAGCATCATGGCGGTTACCGTCCTTCTCGATCTCAAGGCGAAACCCGGGACCGGCGACGCGGTCCTTGCGACACTCAAGAGCATTCTGCCGGATACCCGCGCCTTTGACGGCAACATCGATATCACGGTTGTTCGCGACCAGGATGATGCCGACGGCTTGGTGCTGATTGAGCGCTGGGAGTCAAAGGCGCACTATGAAAAATACTTCGCCTGGCGGACCGAGACCGGCTTTCTCGAGGCGATGATGGAAGCGGTCGCGGGGCCGCCGAGTATTCGCTATTTCGACCCGACCGACGCTTAATACCAAACCGCGATGAGTAAGACTCATCGCGGTTTATAATGCGTTCAAGCGCCACGCAGGCTGGCCTCGCATAAGCTCGGGCGCGCGGTCGCGCTTGCCGGCCCGCACACCGTGCGGTCCGGTTGATTCTAAAGGGCGTTCAAGCGCCACGCAGGCTTTCCTCGCATAAGCTCGGGCGCGCGGTCGCGCTTGCCAAGTTGCTATGAGTTTCACTCAAAGCGCCTTGGTATCAGCCCTCGCCGGAAATTTACTGATGCAGCGCCTGGCCCGCCCGTCCGGAATAGGGGAACGGCGACGGCATGGCGTCATCCGATGACGGCGGCGCGGTCCGCTCTACCGGGGCTGGCGACGCCGCCTGTTGTTCAGCGGACGCGGCTTTCGAGGCCTCGGGAAACGGTGACGGCAGCGGCGCGGCCGGGGCCGGCTTGGCGGCGGGTTGGCGCGCTTCCGGCTCGACCGCCGAGGTCTGGTTCGGCGGCGGCGCCACGACGGGCGGGCCGCTCGAAGCGGCGGGCGGCGGGCCGCTCGAGGCGACCGGCGGCGGCGCGGCTTGGCCGAGCGAATCGAGAACCCGGCAGCCGACGAAATGGCAGAACCGAACCTCGCCGGTTTGGGTGTCTAGAATGAAGACGCAATCGGAATTGCCGCGGCAAACCTGCATGGTGTAGCGCTGATCGTCGGCGCTGGCGTCGCCAGACCCAAGCGAAAAGGCGGCCACGCCCAGGGCTAACAGCGCGCTAAGGGCGGATGATCTCGAACGATTCATGATCGCGTTGTCTCCAGGGGCCGGGTGGTCCATTTCAGTATGTTTCATGTGGCGGCTGACAAGGTTTCGAGCAAGGCTTTGGCGGTTTTCAGATCGGCGGTCGCGAAGCCCTCGGTGAAGCGGTCATAGGCCGGGGCCAGGCCGTCGCGCGCCTGCTTGGCGCGGCCCTGATCGCGCCACAGCTCGGCCAGCGATATCGCGGCGCGGAGTTCGAGCGCGTGGGCGGACTGATCGCGGGCCGAGGCCAGGGCATCCTCGAAACAGCGCTCGGCGCTCGCGGTCTGCGCCGGATCGGCGGCGAGGGTGAAGACGCCCTGCATACGGTAAATCTCCGGATCCCAGAAAATATCGCCGGTCTCCTGGCTGAGCGAATGCGCATTGGCGAGGATCCGCAAAGCCTCGGCGGTGTCGCCTTCGAGGTGCGACACCTCGGCGAGCAGGGAATGGAAAAACGCCGGGCCCATCGCGGTGCCGCTCGCGGTATACATTTTGAAACCGCGCCGGGCGCGCGCCGCGCCATCGGTAACCTTGCCGTTGGTCGCCATCGCCCAACCACCGATCATGTCGGCAAACGCGACGTAAAGGCCGAGTGCCTGTTGCCGCGCGGTTTCGCTGATGATCTCCGCGTGCCGTTCGACCAACGTGATCTCGCGGTAAAATCGGTTGATGAAGCACGCCCATAGGTTGGCGTGCGCGGAACTCGGCGGGTGGCCCAGTTTTTCCGCCACCGCCAACGATTCGTCGACATGTTGTTTCGATTGTTCGGCGTGGCCGGACAGCCACAACGACAAACCGGCCTGGCCCAGGCCGCAGACGCAGGGATCGTGTCCGCCATAGCGCAACGCCTGCATCCGGTGCTTGTCGATGTCATAGAGCGCGAGGCCTTCTCGGGCATGGTTTTGTCCGATCTCGTGCTCACCATGCCAAATATAGGTGGTCCACGCCGCGTGGTGGCCCTGCATGACGCGCTCGATATCGTCGGCCCCGGAGGTGACGCGGGCCATTTGATCGAGCACGCCAATCGCGTAGCGGCTGCCCTTGCTGGTCATGTGGTACACCCAGATGCCCCACAACACCGAAAACAGTTGCGGCGCCTCGCCGACTTCGTCGCATAAATCGCGGGCGCGCTGATAGTTGGCCCCGGCTTCCGGCGACGACCAGCCGATCGAGGCCAGGATCGCCGGCCCGAGGGTCGCCCGAATTTGCAATTCCCGGCGCGCCCGGTCGATGGTATCGGGCAGCGTCGCCAGCAAATCGAGGGCCTTGGTGAAGTTCGCCACTGCCTCCTTGTTGGCGGCGCGCCGGGTGCCGTCGGTCCCCGCCGCCGCCCATTGTTCGATCGCTTCCTCGGTCCTGCCCGCGGCCGACAAATGGCGCGCCAGCACCTCGGATCCGGCTTCGGTCGCGCTCGGCGCGCGTTCCGCCAGGACGTCGGCGATCCGGCCATGCAAGCGGCGTTGGGTTTCGTTCAGCAGGCTCTCGTATGCGGCGTCCTGCACCAGCGCGTGCTTGAACGTGTAGTGGGCGTCGCGGCCGGCGCCCTTGCGCAGCACCAGCTCGCTGTCGACGAGCTTTTGCAGCGAGGATTCGAGATCCTGTTCATTCGCCGGGGTGACCGCCTCGAGCAACTCGAAGGTAAAGTCGCGACCGATGCACGCGGCTATTTGGGCGATTTCGCGCACCTCGGGGAGACGATCGAGACGCGCCATCAACGAATCCCGCAGCGTCGAGGGAATCGCCAGGTTGAGCACCGGTCCGGCGAGAACATAGCCGTCCTCACCGGCCTCGACGATGTCGCTTTCGACCATCGTCTTGGTCAGTTCCTCGACGAACAGCGGCACGCCGTCGGTCTTGGCGACGATCTGGCGGAGCACCGCGTCGGGCAGCGCCTTGCCGCCGGTCACCCGCGCGATCATCGCTTCCGCGGTACGCTGGGCCAGACGGTTCAGGGCGAGCAGGGCGACGTGCGCGGCCCCGGTCCACGGCGGATGGAATTCGGGTCGGAACGAGATCACCATAAGAACGCGGGCGTCCTCGACCAAGGGAATCAGATGGTCGAGCGCCTCGAGGCTCGACGGATCGATCCAATGGACGTCTTCGATCAGGATGAAAACCGGGCGTTGCGCCGCGAGCCCGGCCATTTGCTCGCCGAGCGCCTTGATGGTCTCGGTCTTCTGACGCAGCGGCGAATAGCCCAGCGGCGGAAAGCGGTCTTCGGTCGGAATACCCAGCATCTGCGCGAACAAGGGCAGCGCGGTTTCCGTCAAATTACCGGCGCGGCGGAGAAAGACATTGAGTTTGTCGAGTTTTTCGTCGGGTGAGTCGTGGGGTTCGATCCCGGCGCCGCGCTCGAACTGGCTGGTAAAGGCATAGAACGACGAGTTGGTGTTGAACGGCGAGCATTGGAAGCGCATCCGGGTATGGTCGTCGTTGACGATCTGGTTGGCGAGTTCGGCGCTGATCCGGCTTTTGCCGATTCCCGGCTCGCCGCTCAACAAGACCACCTGCCCCTCGCCGGTCTTGGCTTGCTCCCAGCGCCGGATCAAAAGCGCGGCTTCTTCCTCGCGACCGACGAAGGGTGTCAAATGGCCGGTGCGCGACGCTTCGAAGCGGCCTTGTTTGGTGCCGAGCCCGCGAACCCGCCACAAGTGCAACGGCTCCGCCAGGCCCTTGATGGTTTGCGCGCCTAGATCTTCGACATCGAACTCGCTGCCGAGCAGCCGGTGGGTAACCGGCGCGACGACGATCTGGTCGGCGCCGGCGACACTTTGCATGCGGGCGGCGAGATTGGGGGTCTCGCCGATCGCGTGCTTGGGCAGCGAGGCATCACCGTCGCCGGTCTCGCCGACCACCACCGCACCGGTGGCGATGCCGATGCGCACCTGCAGCGCGGGGAGCACGTCGTGCACGGTGGCCGGCAAGGGTACATCCTTGACCGCGGCGACGATATCGAGCCCGGCGCGGACCGCGCGCGCGGCGTCTTCTTCATGCGCGGTGGGCCAGCCGAAATAAGTCATCAGGCCGTCGCCGAGATACTGCGCGACGTGGCCGTCATAGCGCTCGATCACCGCGCCGGCGGCGGCCTGATAGCCGTGCATGATGGTGCGTAGGTCCTCCGGATCGAGCATTTCGGACAGCGAGGTCGAGCCGACCAGATCGCAGAACATCACCGTGATCTGGCGTCGCTCGGCGCCGCGCCGCACCGGCTCGGGTGCCGCATCGACGATGCTTTCGTCGAGCAATTTCGCGGCGCGCAGGAGCTCCTTGCGCGGCCCCATCGGCAGGCCGAGATCGCGGAGATCGTCCTCCGACAGCTCGGGGATATGGCGCAACGAAATATCCTCGCGTTCGAACGCGGCGTTGAACTTGCCGAGACCCAGACCGTCGAGCCATTCCCGCAGTGTCGTCATTTTGCCCTCTCGACCGCGTTACGCGTTCACCCGCGTTTGCGCGCCGCGTATCAGCACGCCCGGCAAGGCGCCGGTAGCTTCGCCATCGCACGAGACTTCGACACCGGACACGAAAGTGTGCCGGTAGCCGCGACTGCGCTGGACCAGGCGGCGGCCGCCCGCCGGCAGGTCGTGCGCCACCGTGGGCAATCCCAGCCCCAGGGCATCGAAGTCGACGAGATTGAAATCGGCCTTGAAGCCCGGCGCGATGACGCCGCGATCATTGAGCCCGTAAGTGCGCGCGGTCTCGAAAGTCTGCTTGCGCACCAGGAACTCGAGCGGCAGACCTTCGCCGCGAGTGCGGTCGCGCGCCCAGTGGGTAATCAGGGTGGTCGGGTAACTGGCGTCGCAGATCGTCGCCACGTGGGCGCCGGCATCGCCCAAGCCGCACACCGTGTTGTCGGCGAGCAACATTTCACGGACCACCTCGAGATCGCCGCCGCTGTAGTTCTCGAACGGGAAAAGCAGCAGCGTATCGCCGTTGCCCCGGCACAGCAGATCGAGGGTGAAGCGCCAGACGTCGATGCCCGCCGCGTTTGCCCGCGCGGTCATGGTCTGCGACGGATCGGGTTCATAATCCACCGGATCGGCAAGCTCGAAGCTCTTGGCGAGCGCGCTTGCCATCCACCGGGTGTGGCCGTCGTCGGGGCGTTCTTCGATCAGGCGGCCACGCAACGCGGCGTCTTCTTGGAGGCGTGCCAGCCGGGCCGCCGCCGGCAGATTCTTGAGCGCCGCCCACGCCGGGTGCGAGACGAACGGATTGATCGTGGTGTCGAGGCCCATCATGATGCCGATCGGCCGGCAGCCGACCTGGCCGCTCATCGCCACTCCATCGCGGTTGGCGGCCTGGATGCCGGCCAGTGTCCGGCGCCAGCGCTCGGGATCCTCGTCCGCCTGCAGCAGTAACATCGACAGTGGGCGGCCGGCTCGCTCGGCACAGCGCCGCAGCAACGCGAAATCATCATTGCCGAGATCGGAATTGACCTCGAACACGCCGGCGCCGGCACGGCGCAGCGCGTCGGCCATGCCGAGCAGCTCGTCCTCGTGCGCCGACAGCGACGGGGTCGGGCTGCCGTCGGCGGCGCGATGCTTGATGGTGCGCGAGGTGGTGAAACCGAGCGCGCCGGCGGCCAGCGCGGCTTCGAGCAGACCGCCCATTTCGGCGATCTCGTCGGCGCTCGGCACTTCCCGATGATCGGCGCCGCGCTCGCCCATGACGTAGAACCGTAGCGCGCCGTGCGGCATTTGGGCGCCGACATCCATGATTCGCGGGGTCTCGGCGAGAACGTCGAGATACTCCTCGAACGACTCCCAGCGGAAATCGATGCCCTCGGCGAGCACGGTGCCTGGAATATCCTCGACCCCCTCCATCAGATTGATCAGATAGGGCTCGCTGCCCGGGCGCACCGGCGCGAAACCGACGCCGCAATTGCCGAACACGCTGGTGGTCACGCCATGCCACGACGACGGCGTCATATAGGGATCCCACGTCGCCTGGCCATCGTAATGCGAGTGGATATCGACCCAGCCCGGCATCATCAGCAGACCGTCGGCGGCGATTTCCCGGCTGCCGGGGCCGAGTGACGCGCCGACTTCGGTGATGGTTTGCCCGTCGATCGCGACGTCGGCGATGAGCCCCTCGGTGCCGGTGCCGTCGACGACAAGCGCGTCGCGAATAACCAGATCGTGCACGGAATGCCTCTTTTTCGGTGATGTGTGCGTGAACCATAGCAATCATCGCGTTCAGGCGGAAGCGGCGCCCCGGTCGGGGGCGCCATGCGAAAGGCGGGATGGACCTCGGCGTATGATGTATGCGATCGGTAGCGCCAGGATGACAGCGGATACAACCCCAGACGAAGTCGCGGCCGAGGAAGAGCGCCCGCTTGGGCTGCGCCAGTTGCTGGCGTTCATGGGCATGACGCTGGGGATGTTCCTGGCGGTGCTCAATATCCAGATCGTCGGCAGCTCGTTCGCCGAAATTCAAGCCGGCCTGGCCGCCGGCCGCGACGAGGTGAGCTGGGTGCTGACGTCGGCGATGATCGCCGAGGTGATCATGATTCCGCTGTCGGGCTGGCTGTCGCGCATGCTGTCGACGCGCTGGCTGTTCTCGATCTCCTCGGTCGGCTTCACCCTGGCGAGCATCGCCTGCGCCAACGCGTGGAACATCGAATCGATGATCGTATTTCGCGCGCTGCAGGGCTTTTCCGGCGGCGCGATGGCGCCGATGGTGTTCGCCACGATCTATTCGGCTTTCCCGGTGCGCCACCAGACCACCTTGACCGCGATCGTCTCGCTGTTGGGCACCGGCGCGGTGGCGCTCGGGCCGAGCCTCGGCGGTTGGATCAGCGAGGCGCTTTCGTGGCATTACCTGTTCCTGTTCAACGTGCCGTTCGGCATCGTCGCGACCCTGCTGGTGATCACCCTGGTCGATTTCGACAAGCCAAACATGCGGCTGATGCGGCGTATCGACGCGCCGGGGATCGGTCTGCTCGCGGTGTTTTTCATCTGCCTGCTGATCGTCCTCGAGGAAGGCCGGCGCGAGGACTGGTTCGAATCCTCGATGATCGTGTCGTTGGTGGCGGTGGCGGTGGTCGCCGGGGTTCTGCTGCTGTGGCGCGAACTCGCGTGCAAGAATCCGGTGATCGATCTCAGGGTGTTCAAGAACCGCAACTTCGCGGTCGGCGCGTTCTACATCTTTGTGTTCGGCGCCGGCTTGTTCGTGCCGCTCTATCTGCTGCCGTTGTTCCTCTCGCGCATCCTCGGCCTCAACACATTTCAGATCGGCACCTGGCTATTCGTGCTCGGCATCTCGATGATGGTTGCCGGATTCGTGATGCCGACGTTATTGAAACTGTTCAAACGCCGCGTCGTCGCGTTTTTCGGCTTTTCGCTGCTCGCGCTTGGCACCTGGCTGCAAGGCGATCTCGCGGTCGAGACCGACTTCGTCAGCTTGCTGATGCCACAGATCATTCGCGGCTTCGCCACCCAGATGTGCTTTCTGTCGATGATCGGCCTCGCCATCGGCTTGCTGCCGGTGAACCAGGTGAAGGACGGCACCGCGCTGTTTCAACTGGTCATGCGGCTCGGCGCGGCGATCGGCGTGGCGATCGCGAATTCTTATTTGGTGATCCGCTCGGAAGTGCACTATCAGGCGTTTCGCGACCGCTTGACCGAGGGGCACGCCTATGCCGGCGATATGTTCGACGCGTTTTCCGGGGCGTTGGGACCGGGCCTCGGCGAATCGCCCGAGACCGCGGTCGCCGGCATCCAAGTGCTGGTCACCATGGTCGAGCGCGAGGCAATGGTGCACGCGTTCAACGACATCACCATCGTGGTCGCGCTGTTCACCGCCGCCTCGCTGGTGCTGATGCCGCTGGTGCGGAGCATCCGCAAACCGGGCCAGTAGCCGGAGCCACCGTGGCGGCGGCGGCCACTCGTGGCGCACGGCATTTTAGTTTCTGTATCCAAATCAATAACAAGTGGTTCCTAGCGTCCCCAGGAAATTTTCTCGGGGCAGTTCGGCTATTTATCGGGCCGTGTTTAATGATTAATAATCAATAAGTTATCCGAGGAATCGCCGATTATCGATCGATTCTCTTAAATTTCTTTGAAAACAATTTGTTGACATTTACGGGGACGTACCAATATGGGCACGACGAATTAGTTTTGAACATACAATCCATAGGGGTAATACGATATGCCGATTTTGACAGGAACGGTCGGGCAAGGTGGCAACAATCGGGTGCACGACGTGGCGGTAGTCCAGGCCGCGCTCACCAACGGCAATCTCCCCGGCGCGGGGCGCGGCTTTTGGAGAGGCCGCATCGACGGCCGCAAGTCGCCGGCGCTCGACGAAGCGATTTGCGCTTTCCAGCAAGCCGCGCGGGTGCAAGTAACTGGCCGTATCGCCCAGTCCGGCGCCGACACCAACAAACTGGAGGGCGCGCTGCCGCACACGCACAAGAACATGCGCGCGGTCGCCAGCACTGCCGCCGTATGGCGCACCAATGGCCGGGCCAAGCGCTTCGCCGAGGTCGCCAAGGCCGCCGAAGGGGCGCCGTTTCCCAAGGCCGAGCGCACCGCGCTCGCGGCGATCGCCAAACGTAGCGCCCAATCGTTCGGTCTCGGGGTCGAGCTCGAAGACGCCGCAGTCACGCCGGATGGCCGCTTCCGCGCCCGCCTCGGCGTCCCCGACATCGAATGGCTCGACGCCGGCGGCACCAGGTTCCAAAAGAACGGGCCCGTCCCCACGGACGTAGCGCGCGCTGTCGTCCGCGCCGCCCAAGGTAACCCAACCTGGCGCGCCGAGGCCCAACCCCGCGACGGCGCCCTGATCGAGGTCACCTCGATGCGGGTTTACCAGCCGCTCCACGGCGCACCCGTGCCCACCAAGGAGGACTGCGAAATCCTCGGCATTACCCAGTGCCCAAATGATCGAATCAGCCGCGCCTGCATCGCCGGCTGCGCGAAGATAATGAAGGCAGGGCTGGATAACGCGGCGAGAAGGACCTCGAGCCGATCATCGAGGTGTTAAATATCTCCGCGCCCAAAGCGGCAGAGGCGATCATTCTGGCACAAAATGCCCCGCAACGTGTTATACCAACGGTCATTGATCAGAACCCATGCGCCCATTTGCGCATGCCGAGGGACATGATCTTCCATGGTTGGTCGATGAGGTTGTTCCAGGCTTGGCAGCACAGCGCGACGATGTCTTCGTAGGATTTGAAGATCCGG
>JAKZSU010000189.1:0-19673 GCA_047517485.1 Alphaproteobacteria bacterium | reverse complement strand
AAAACGCGTCTCTTCCTTCGATACGTCCAATCCAACATACTCCGCCATGGTCATTCTCCTTGCTTGCCTATTGGGGCGCTTCGTTGTGACCCCGCATCATAGGCTCGGGAGAGTGACCACCGGAATTACGCTATGTATTACAGACGAACCAGCTCGACGACCACCGTCGGGCGCTTGTCATGCGCGCGGCGAAAATGGCGACGGACTACCAGGCGCGCGACCTCGCGAACGGTCTCGTCGTCGCCGCGCTGGCCGACGGGCAACGCAGCGACCGCGTCGGCGACCGCCGTTACCAGTTCGGCCTCTTTGCCACCGGCATCCCAATGTACGCCTTCCGCCCGCCATCGCGGATCGGTCAGCAGGGCGCCGTCGTGGTCGGCGACGAGGGTCAAAAATATCACACCCTCTCGCATCAGGCGGCGGCGTTCGCGCAGCGGATTGGCATCGACCGAGATCAGCGTGCTGCCGTCGAGCGCCAGGCGGCCGGCCGGCACGTGATCGACAATCTCCGCCGCGCCCGGCGCCAGGCGGAGCACCGCGCCATTGCACAGCTCGACCGCTTCCGGCACCTGGAGCGAACGGGCGAACGCGGCGTGTTCCGCCAAATGGCGGCTCTCGCCGTGCACCGGCACCGCGATACGCGGCCGCACCCAACCGTAATATTGCGCCAGCTCATCGCGCGCCGGATGTCCCGAGACATGAACGAAATCATCCGACTCGGTCACCAGATCGATACCCAGTTCGGCGAGTTGGTTCTGCAAACGGGTGATCGATTTCTCGTTTCCCGGAATGACTTTCGACGAAAAAATCACCAAGTCACCGGGATCGAGCTGGACATGCGGGTGTTGGTCGCTGGCGATCTTGGCCATGGCCGCGCGCGGCTCGCCTTGGCACCCGGTCGCCAGCAAGACCACCTTGTCGGCGGGCAAGTGCCCGACATCGGCATCGGACAGAAAGGGCGGAAGGTCTTGCAGATATCCCGCTTCTCGCGCCGCGTCGGTGATCCGCCACAGACTGCGGCCGACCAGCGCCAGATGGCGATCGTGGCGCGCCGCGAGTTTGGCCACGGTCTCGATGCGGGCGACGTTCGACGCGAACGTGGTGACCACGATCCGCCCCGGGCGGTCGGCGAACAACCCGTCGAGGCTTTTTCGCAACGCGCCTTCCGACCCCGACGATCCGTTGTACAGCACGTTGGTCGAATCGCAGACCATGGCGAGCACGCCCTCGTCGCCGACCCGGCTCAGCGCGGCGACATCGGTGGCCTCGCCGATCAGGGGATCCGGATCGACCTTGAAGTCGCCGGTATGCAGCACCGTCCCCTGGCGGGTTCGGATCGCCACCGCGTTGGGCTCCAGGGTCGAGTGGGTCACGGTGATGAATTCGAGATCGAACGGCCCCAACACGACGCGGCCGCCGAGCGGCACTTCATGCAACTCGACTTCGTCCTCGAGTTTGACCTCGCGCAATTTGCGTCGCAGAACGGCGGCGGCGAATGGCGTGGCATAGACCGGGCAACGCAGACGTGGCCAGAGATAAGGAATTGCGCCGAGATGATCCTCGTGGGCATGGGTGACGATGATCGCCAGCAAATCCTCGCGGCGCTCCTCGATAAAACTCGGATCGGGCATCACCAAGTCGATGCCGGGAAGATTTTCCTCGCCGAACGTCACCCCGAGATCGAGCATCAACCATTTGCCGTCGAGCCCGTAAAGATTGAGATTCATGCCGATCTCGCCGGCACCGCCGAGCGGGACGAAGACAAATTCGTCGGTATCTATGGAGTCGTTTTCCGCGGTCACGGATTCAGCCGATGAATGCGGCACAGGCCGTGCAACGTCAGATCCGGATCGAATACGTCGATGACGTCGGCGGCGTCATGAAAGAGCGCGGCCAAACCTCCCGTCGCGACGCACGTCATGGGTTGATCGATCTCGCCGCGAATCCGCGCGACCAAGCCCTCCAACAGTCCCACGTAACCCCAATAGACCCCGGACTGCATCGCCGACACGGTGCCGGTTCCGATCACGCTTGGCGGCCGCTCGACCGAGATCCGCGGCAATTTCGCCGCCGCGCGATCAAGCGCCTCGAGCGACAGATTGACCCCGGGCGCGATCACGCCGCCTTCGTAATCGCCGTCGGCGCTGATGACGTCGAGCGTCGTCGCGGTGCCGAAATCGATCACGATCAGCCAGCCCGGATAACGATCATGGGCGGCGACCGCGCTGACCAGACGGTCGGCGCCGACGTCACCCGGGCGGTCGATATGGATCTTGAGGCCCAGTTCGAGCCCACGTCCGACTACCCGAGGCTCGCAATTGAAGTAGCGCCGACACAGCGCCGATATTTCGTGCAACGCCTGTGGCACCACGGTGGCGATGATCGCCGCGTTCACCTCGCCGAGGTCGATCCCGTCGAGCGTCAGCAACTGGGTCAACCACACCGCATACTCGTCGGCGGTCCGGTTGACGACAGTGGCGGTCCGCCAGCTGTCGACCAGCGTGTCGCCGTCGAACAGGGCGAACACCACGTTGGTATTACCGGCATCGACGGCAAGCAGAAGATCACGGCTCATCGGCTCACCGGAAAGACATCGCCCGCCACCACGCGGCGGATACCACCGTCGTCGAGCGCGACCAGCAACGTGCCGTCATCGTCGAGCCCTTCGAACCTTCCGTGAATGGTTTCCTCCTCGAGCCTCACTTCGATTGCCTCTCCCAAACCATGCGCCATCGCCAGCCAGGCCGCGCGCACCGGGCCAAATCCTTGATCCATCCAGACATCGCTCCAGCGCAGAAAATGCCGGGCGAACGCCTCCACCACGGCCTCAAAGGTGGCATCGACCGCGCCCTCGAAAACGAGATCGGTCGCAGGATACGGCAAATTCTCCGGATGGCTCGAAATATTCACGCCGATGCCGATCACCAACCAATCCAGGGTCCCCGACGCGCGCGCCGCGGATTCGAGCAACAATCCGGCGCATTTGTGACCATGGATCAGCACATCGTTGGGCCATTTCAAGGATATTTCGACCATCGGCGGGACCAATCCGGCGAGCGCCTCGCCGAGCGCGACGGCGGCCACGAACGACAGGTTGGCGGCGTTCTCGAGCGGCTCGTCGGGGCGCAGCAGCAAAGACATGTAGAGATTACCCGCCGGCGATTGCCACGCGCGTCCGCGCCGACCGCGCCCGGCGGTCTGGCGCCGGGCGACGATCAAGGTGCCTTCGGGCGCGCCGGCGTCGGCACGCCGCCGGGCCTCGGCGTTGGTGCTGTCGATTTCGTCGAAATGGATCAGGCTGTAGGCTGGCGGCAGCTTGATCCGCGCCTCACTCACGGGAACAGCGCCGCCGCCGCGTTGGCCGCGCCGACCAAGAGCGGGTTGGGATAGACGAAGAAGACCAGGATCAAGAGGCTGGTCCCGGCGACCACCAGCGACACCTCGCTCTCGAGCGGGCGGTCGAAAGTCTGCGCCTCCTCGTCGAAATACATGATCTTGATGATGCGCAGATAATAGAACGCGCCAACCACGCTGGTCAGCACGCCGATCACCGCCAGGGTATAGAGCCCAGCCTCGATCGCCGCGAGGAAGACATACAATTTGCCGAAGAAGCCGGCGAGCGGTGGTATTCCGGCCATCGAGAACATCAGCACGGCGAGCGCCGCGGCGATCATCGGCCGGCTTTTTCCGAGCCCGGCCAAATCACTGATGCCTTCCAGCATCTGCCCTTTCGAACGCATCGCCATGATGCACCCGAAGGCCCCGATGGTCATGATCAGATAGATCGACATATAGACGATGACCGCCTGGACCCCCGCCTCGGTGCCGGTCGCCAGCCCGACCAGGGCATAGCCGATATTGCCGATCGAGCTGTAGGCCATCAGCCGCTTGATGTTGGTTTGATAGATCGCCGCGAAGGCGCCGATCAGCATCGAGGCGACGGCGATGAAGACGATGATCTGGCGCCATTCCTCGACCATGCCGCCGAACGGATCGATGAGCACGCGCAGGAACAAGGCCATCGCCGCCACTTTCGGCGCGGCGGCGAAGAACGCGGTGATCGGGGTCGGCGCGCCTTCATAGACATCCGGCGTCCACATGTGAAAGGGGACTGCGGATATCTTGAACGCCAGGCCGGCGGCGATGAAGACCAGCCCGATCACCACGCCGACAGGCGTGTTGCCGTGGCCGAGCGTGCCCGCCAAGGCGTCAAAATTCGTGCTGCCGGCAAACCCGTAGACCAGGGAGCAGCCGTAGAGCAGCATGCCCGAGGACAGGGCGCCGAGGATGAAATACTTCAACCCCGCCTCGGTCGAGCGGCGACTATCGCGGCGAAACGAGGCGATCACGTACAGTGGCAGACTGTGCAGTTCGATGCCGACATAAAGCGACATCAAGTCGTTCGCCGACACCATCATCAGCATGCCCAGCGTCGCGAAGGTCAGCAGCACCGGATATTCGAACTGGTTCATGCCCTCGCGAATGCGGAAGCCACGCGCCATCACCAAGGTCAGCACCGCGCCGACCAGAACCAGGCCTTTCATGAACCGGGTAAACGCGTCGGTGACGAACAAGCCCTCGAACGTGGTCCCCGGCTGCGGCGGCGCGAAAGCGATCACCACCAGCGCCAGAATCATCCCGACCAGCGCGAACGTCGTCGCCGGACCGTCGTCGTCGCCGGGGCGGATCACCCCCACCATCAGCAGGATGATCGCCGTCGCGAGTAGGATTAACTCGGGCAGCGCCGGCAACAGATCGGGAAACAAGTAAGTCATGCCGCGTTCCCTATCGTTCCGCGACCGCGGTGATCGCGGGCCGGGATTGTTCGAGTAACTTATCGACGGAGGCGTGCATGACGCCGAGGAAACTGTTGGGGTAGATCCCCATCCATAGGGTGACCGCCAACAGCGGCGCGAACACCGCGATTTCCCGGCGATCGAGATCGAGAATCGTTTTGAGCTCGTCCTTGGTCAGCGCGCCGAATATCACCCGGCGATAGAGCCATAGCATATACGCCGCGCCCAAGATCACGCCGAGCGCCGATAGCGCGGCGACCCAGGTATTGACCTGGAAGATGCCGATCAACACCAGCAACTCGCCGACGAAACCGCTGGTTCCGGGCAGACCGATCGAGGCCATGGTGAATATCATGAAGACGAACGCATAGACCGGCATGCGATGCACCAGGCCGCCATAGCTGTCGATGTCGCGGCTGTGCATGCGGTCGTAGACCACGCCGACGCAGAGGAACAACGCGGCGGACACCACGCCATGGCTCAGCATCACCATGATCCCGCCCTCGGTACCCTGGGTGGTCAAGGTGAACAGACCGATGGTGACGAAGCCCATGTGGGCCACCGAGGAATAGGCGATGAGCTTTTTCATGTCGCGCTGCATCAGGGCGACCAGCGAGGTATAGATCACCGCGACCACGCTCAGGGTATAGACGAACGGGGTAAAGAATTCGGTCGCTTCGGGCAGCATCGGCAACGAAAAGCGGATAAAGCCGTAGCCACCGAGTTTCAGAAGCACGCCGGCGAGGATCACCGAGCCCGCGGTCGGCGCCTCGACATGGGCGTCGGGCAGCCAAGTATGCAGCGGCCACATCGGCACCTTGACGGCGAACGACGCAAACAGCGCGATCCACAACCAATACTGCATGCCGACATCGAACGCGGTCTCCGCCAAGACCCGCATATCGCTGGTGCCGGCGGTATAGATCATCGCCAGAAGCGCGATCAGGAACAGCACCGAGCCGGCCAAGGTATAGAGGAAGAATTTGAACGCGGCGTAGACTTTGCGCGGCCCCCCCCAGACCCCGATGATCAGGAACATCGGGATCAGGATCGCTTCGAAGAAAATATAGAACAGCACCATGTCGAGGGCGCAGAACACGCCGTTCATCATGGTTTCCATCACCAGGAACGCGATCATGTATTCCTTGACCCGAACAGTGATCGCCCGCCAGCTCGCGAGGATGCAGATCGGGATCAGGAACGTCGACAGCACCACGAAGAGTAGCGATATTCCGTCGACGCCAAGGGTGTAATTGACATTGAGACTGGGGATCCACGGCTTGCTTTCGACGAACTGGTAGTCGGCGCTGGCGGGATCGAAAATCGACCACAAGGCGAGCGCTAGCACGAACGTCATCATCGACGTCCACAGCGCCACCGCGCGGGCGCGGCGCGCCACGTCGTCGGCATCGCCGCGGATCATCAGCACCAAGGCGGCGCCGACCAACGGCAGGAACACGATCAGGCTGAGGATCGGCCAGTTTTCCATCGCCTCAGCCCGCCGATCCGACCATGTACCAGGTGACCAGGAACGCCAGCCCGATCATCATCGCGAAGGCGTAGTGATAGACGTAGCCGGTCTGCAGCCGGCTCGCGCGCCGCGCCAAATCGACCACCGCGGCGGCGATCCCGTCCGGGCCGACGCCGTCGATCAGCGCCCCGTCGCCGGCTTTCCACAGGCCGGTCCCCAGCCGTTTCGCCGGCTCGACGAAGATCCGGTCGTAGAATTCGTCGAAGTACCATTTGTTGAGCAGGAAAAGGTATAGCCCGCCCGCCGCGCCGGCCAGCCGCGCCGGCAAATCGGGGCGCAGGATATACAGCACATAGGCGAAGGCGATCCCGCCGAGCCCGAGCACCAGCGGCAGATACTTCGCCCACACCGGTACATGATGGGCATCCGCGAGCGCCGTGTGGTTGGCCAGCATGACGATCGAGTCGCCCCAGTAGCTTCCCGTCGCATCGACCAGTCCGAGACCGACATAGCCGGCGGCGATTGCCCCGGCGGCGAGCACGAACAGCGGCAACAGCATCACTTTCGGCGATTCATGGACGTGGGCCATGACTTTTTCGTCGGCCCGTGGTGTGCCGTGGAAAGTCAAAAACAGCAGCCGCCACGAATAGAACGCGGTCAGCATCGCCGCCGCGACGCCGAGCCAATAGGCGTAGCCGCCGGTCAAACTATGCGCGGCGAACGCGGATTCGAGGATCATGTCCTTGGAAAAGAATCCCGCGAACGGTGGGATGCCGGCGAGCGCCAAAGAGCCGATCCACATCAACCCATAGGTCACCGGGATCATCCGCCACACCCCGCCCATCTTGCGCATGTCCTGCTCGTCGGACAGGGCATGGATCACCGATCCGGCGGCGAGGAACAATAACGCCTTGAAGAACGCGTGGGTCATCAGGTGGAAGATGCCCGCCGAATAGGCCGAGACGCCGCAGGCGAAGAACATGTAACCGAGCTGGCTGCACGTCGAATAGGCGATCACCCGCTTGATGTCGTTCTGCACCAGCGCGATGGACGCGGCGAAGATCGCGGTCGACGCGCCGACCAGGGTGACCACCACGAGCGCGGTATCCGACAGCTCGAACAACGGCGAACAGCGGGCGACCAGAAAGACCCCGGCGGTGACCATCGTCGCCGCGTGAATCAACGCCGACACCGGGGTCGGCCCCTCCATCGCGTCGGGCAGCCAGGTATGCAGGCCGAGCTGCGCCGATTTACCCATCGCGCCGATAAACAACAGCAGGCAAATCAGGGTGATGGTGTTGATCTCCACGCCGAGGAAGTCGAGGCTGGTTTCGGCGACCGCGGGGGCGCTGGCGAACACGGTGGCGTAGTCCAGCGAGTCGAACACCAGATAGATCGCGAAAATTCCGAGCCCGAAGCCGAAATCACCGACCCGATTAACCAGGAAAGCCTTGATCGCCGCCGCGTTGGCGGCCGGCCGGGTATACCAGAAGCCGATAAGAAGATAGCTGCACAGACCGACCCCTTCCCAGCCGAAGTACAGCTGGACGAAATTGTCGGCGGTCACCAGCATCAGCATGGCGAAGCTGAACAGCGACAGATACGCCATGAAGCGCGGAATATGCGCGTCGTGCGCCATGTAGCCGACCGAATAGATATGGACCACGGTCGAGATCACGGTGACCACGAACAGCATGATCGCGGTCAGCGAGTCGATATACAGCGCCCACGAGAAATCGAGCGTCCCCGAACTCACCCAGGTGAAGATCTCCACCGTATAGGGCTCTGCGCCGCCGGCGGCCTGGGCGAAGATCACCGTGGCGAACACCGCGGACAGTACCATCGCGCCGCAAGTCACCAGCTGCGCCCCGCGCGGCCCGATCAAGCGGCCGAACAGGCCGGCGATCAACGCGCCGATCAGGGGCAGAAATACGGTGGCGGCGGCCATGCTTGGTCTAGCCCTTCATCAGGTTGATGTCTTCGACCTGGATCGAGCCGCGCACCCGGTTGTAGACCACCAGGATCGCCAATCCGATCGACACCTCGGCGGCGGCGACGGTGAGCACGAACATGGTAAACACCTGGCCCACCAAGTCGCCGAGGTGGGTCGAAAACGCCACCAGATTGATGTTGACCGCGAGCAGCATCAGCTCGATCGACATCAAGATGACGATGACATTCTTACGATTGAGGAAGATGCCGAAAATCCCCAAGGTAAACAGGATCGCCGCGACGACGAGATAATGCGCCAGCGTAATTTCCATCAGATGCCGGTCCCCGGAGTGACTTTGCGAATTTCCACGGCTTCGTCGCGCCGCCGCGAGACTTGATCAGAGATACGTTGGCGTCGCACGCCGTCGCGTCTGCGCAAGGTGAGGACGATCGCGCCGACCATGGCGATCAGCAGGATCACCCCCGCCGCCTGGAACAAATAGAAGTACTTGGTGTAGAGCAGCTGGCCGAGTGCCTCGGTATTGGTGAGCTCGCCTGAGGGTGCGCTGAGCGCCGCCTGGAGCGCGCCCGATCCGCCGCCCCCCGGGCCCGCCGCGACCAGGAACCCGAGCTCGATCATCAGCACGATACCGATCGCGCCGCCGATCGGCAGGTATTTGAGAAAGCCTTGGCGCGCCGCCACAAAGTCGATGTCCAACATCATGACGACGAACATGAAGAGCACGGCAACCGCGCCGACATAAACGATCGCCAGGATCATCGCCAGGAATTCGGCGCCCATCAACACGAACAGGCCGGCCGCGTTGAGAAACGCGAGAATGAGAAACAGCACCGAATGAACCGGATTGCGCGCCGATATCACGGCAATCGCGGCGCCGACCGTCACGGTTGCGAACAAATAGAAGCATAGTGCCGACAGGATCATGGACAGGATTTCCTAGCGATACGGTGCATCGGCTTCGAGGTTGGCGGCGATCTGTGTCTCCCAGCGGTCGCCGTTCGCCAGCAATTTCGCCTTGTCGTAATAGAGTTCCTCGCGGGTCTCGGTGGCGAACTCGTAGTTCGGCCCCTCGACGATGGCGTCGACCGGGCACGCCTCCTGGCAGTAGCCGCAATAGATGCACTTGGTCATATCGATGTCGTAGCGCGTGGTGCGCCGGCTACCGTCGTCGCTCGGCTCGGCCTCGATGGTGATCGCCAGCGCCGGACACACCGCCTCGCACAATTTGCAGGCGATGCAGCGTTCCTCGCCATTGGCATAGCGGCGCAGCGCGTGCTCGCCGCGGAACCGCGGGCTCAGAGGGCCTTTTTCGTAGGGATAATTGATCGTCACTTTCTTGCGGAAAAAATAGCGCAAGGTCAGCCACAGGCCCGAAACCAGCTCGGTCAGCAAAAGCGCCCGGGTGCTCCGCTCGACAAACGACATCACAGGTCCTCGCTCTTGTTCATGCCGGATACCAATCGAAGGCCACCACCGCGCCGGCGGTGACCGCCACCCAGAATAGTGAAAACGGCAGGAAAACCTTCCACCCCAACCGCATCAGTTGGTCGTAGCGGTAACGCGGAAACGTCGCGCGTACCCACAGGAAACAGAACAGCACCATCGCCATCTTGATGCCGAACCAGATGACGCCGGGAATCCAGGTGAACAGCGCGATATCCATCGGCGGCAGCCAACCGCCGAGGAACAGGATGACGGTCATCCCGGCCATCAGGATCATCGCCGCGTATTCGCCGAGATAGAACAGCGCGAACAGCATCGCCGAATATTCGACGAAATAGCCCGCCACCAGCGCCGACTCGTCCTCCGGCAGATCGAACGGCGCCCGGTTGGTCTCGGCCAGCGCCGAGATAAAGAATATGATGAACATCGGGAACAGCGGGATGAAGAACCACAGATCCTTCTGCGCCATCACGATGGCACTCAAATTCAGCGATCCGGCGCAAATCAGCACGGTGACGATGACGAAGCCGATCGAGACTTCGTAGGACACCATCTGCGCCGCCGAGCGCAGCGCGCCGAGGAACGCGTAGCGCGAATTCGAAGCCCAGCCCGCCATCAGCACGCCGTAGACGCTGAGCGAGGAGACCGCGAACAGGTACAGGATACCGACATTGATGTCGGCCAGCACCCATCCCTCGTCGAACGGGATCACCGCCCAGGCGACGAAGCTCAGGGTAAAGGTGATCACCGGCGCGAGCACGAACACGCCGAGATTGGCGCGCACCGGCAGAATGGTCTCCTTGAGCATCAGCTTGAGACCATCGGCGATCGGTTGCAGCAGCCCGAGGGGGCCGACCACGTTCGGTCCCTTGCGCAAATGCATCGCGCCGATCACCTTGCGCTCCGCGTAGGTCAGGTACGCGACGGCAACCAACAGCGGCACAACGATCAGCAGAATCTGCGCCAGGATGATAACGCCGGGCCAAACATAGCCATCCCATAACATCTCGAACATGGTCCCCGCCCCCCGCTCAGTCCGCCGTGCCCGTGGCGGCTTCCGCTACGGCGACGAAGCGTGCCGTGCACGCGGCCATGGTCTCCGACGCTCGGCTGATCGGGTCGGTCATGTAGTAATTTTCGACGGCGGTCTCGAACGCGGCGCCGTCAAGCGGTCCCGGCGTGCCGAAATCGTCCCACGCGGCCTTGGCCACGACATCGAGCGAGGTCATATGCGGCGACAGCTCGCCCATGCGCGACCGCACGGCGGTCACGGTATCGTAGGGCAAGGTGTGTCCCAGCACCGCCGACAAGGCGCGCAGGATCGTCCAATCCTCGCGCGCGTCGCCGGGCGGAAACACCGCCAGCCGAGTACGCTGGGCGCGTCCTTCGGTGTTCACGTAGGTCGCCGATTTCTCGGTGTAGGCGGCGCCGGGAAGAATGACGTCGGCGCGGTGCGCCCCGGCATCGCCATGATGGCCCTGATAGATCACCAACGCGTCGCCCAGCGCGCTTGCATCGATCTCGTCGGCGCCGAGCAGGTACACCACGTCCAAATCGCCACGCCCGGCGGCGGCGACCATGCCCGCGACATCGTAGCCGCCCGCGCCCGGCACCAGGCCGAGATCCAAGCCACCGACTCGCGACGCCACCCGATGCAGCACGTTGAAGCCGTTCCAATCATCACTCACCAGGCCAAAGCGGTCGGCGATTTGTCGCGCCGCGGCAAGCACCGCGTCACCGTCCTCGCGGGCCAAGGCACCGGCCCCGACAATGAGCATCGGCCTTTCCGCCGCCTCGAGCGCGGCACAGAATTCGTGATCCCCCGCCGCCAGCTCGGCCAGGCTCGCCGGCCCGGCGCCGAGGTGGCGCGTGCGATAGGTGAGGTCGAGATGGGGCCCGACCACGCCGATCTCGAAACCGCCGGCCAGCCAGCGCTTGCGGATCCGTTGATTGACCAGCGGCGCTTCGCGTCTGGGATCGGCGCCGATCAGCAGACACAGATCGGCGTCTTCGATCCCGGCGATGGTGGTGTTGAACAGATAGCCGGCGCGGGGCTCGGCCGCGACGGCGGCGCCATCCTGCCGGCAATCGATGTGCGGCGAGCCCAATGCCGTCGTGAGATCCTTGAGCGCGGTCATCGCCTCGCAGTCCGCGAGGTCGCCGACGATCGCACCGAAGCGCGCGCCGTCCAGGTCTTTCATCCGCGCGGCGATCGCGGCAAACGCCTGGTCCCAGGTCGCCGCCGCCAATTTGCCGTCGGCGCCGCGTACATAAGGTCGATCGAGCCGTTGCCGACGCAATCCATCGCAGGCGAACCGCGCTTTGTCGTCGAGCCATTCCTCGTTGACGTCCTCGTGCAGGCGCGGCATCACCCGCATCACCTGCGCGCCGCGGGAATCGACGCGGATATTGCTGCCCACCGCGTCGAGCACGTCGATCGATTCGGTCTTGCGCAATTCCCACGACCGGGCGGCGAACGCATAGGGCTTCGATGTCAGGGCGCCGACCGGGCAGAGATCGATAATATTGCCCGAGAGTTCGGAGTCGAGGCCGCTTTCGATAACCATGGCGATCTGCGTGTCCTCGCCGCGGAACAGGCCGCCCAGCGCCGGCACGCCCGCGACTTCTTCCATGAAGCGGACGCAGCGCGTGCAATGAATACAGCGGGTCATGAAGGTCTTGACCAGGGGGCCGAAATCCTGGGCCTCGACCGCGCGCTTGGTCTCGTCGAAACGGCTGTCGCCGCGGCCGTAGGCCATTGCCTGATCTTGCAAGTCGCATTCGCCACCCTGATCACAGATCGGGCAGTCGAGCGGGTGATTGATCAGCAGGAATTCCATCACCCCTTCGCGCGCCTTCTTCACCGTCGGCGTATTGGTGTGGATCACCATGCCGTCATTGACCGGCATCGCGCACGACGCGATCGGCTTCGGCGCTTTCTCCATTTCGACCAGACACATGCGGCAATTGCCGGCGATCGACAGCCGTTCGTGGTAGCAGAACCGCGGCACCTCGGCGCCGACGGCCTCGCACGCTTGGAGCACGGTGATGCCCGGCTCCACGGTGATTTCTTGTCCGTCGATGGTGAGTGTCGGCATTCTGCGTCCTCTCAGGCGGCGGCGCTTTTCTTGCGCGCTAGAATGCGGTGCTCGAGCTCGGGCCGAAAATGCCGGATCAAGCCTTGCACCGGCCACGCCGCGGCATCGCCGAGCGCGCAAATCGTGTGACCCTCGATCTGGCGCGAGACGTCCTCGAGCTTGTCGATCTCCTCGAACTCGGCGTCGCCGACGACCAGCCGCTCCATCAACCGCCACATCCACCCGGTGCCTTCGCGGCACGGCGTGCATTGGCCGCA
This sequence comes from Alphaproteobacteria bacterium, assembly GCA_047517485.1. Taxonomy (GTDB): domain Bacteria; phylum Pseudomonadota; class Alphaproteobacteria; order UBA7887; family UBA7887; genus JAKZSU01. The sequence goes on along the minus strand of JAKZSU010000189.1, from coordinate 6,654 downwards.
ACTCTCGTGCATATAAAAGTGCGACAGACGCGAAATCGCGGCGACGATGTCGGTGGATTTGTCCATCACGATGACCGCCGCGGTGCCCAATCCCGACCGCGCCTCCTTGAGCGCATCGAAATCCATCAGCTGGTTGTCGCAAATCGACTTCGGCAGGCACGGCACCGAGGACCCGCCGGGGATCACCGCCAACAGATTGTCCCAGCCGCCGCGCACCCCACCGGCATGGCGCTCGATCAAATCGCGCAACGGGATGCTCATCGCTTCCTCGACGTTGCACGGCTGTTCGACGTGGCCGGAGATACAGAACAGTTTGGTCCCGGTGTTGTTCTCCCGGCCGATGCCGGCGAACCAACTGGCGCCGCGCCGCATGATCGTCGGCGCCACCGCGACGGTCTCGACGTTGGTCACCGTGGTCGGACAGCCGTAAAGCCCGGCATTGGCGGGAAACGGCGGTTTGAGTCTGGGTTGCCCTTTCTTGCCCTCGAGGCTCTCGAGCAACGCGGTCTCCTCGCCGCAAATATAGGCACCGGCGCCACGATGCACGTAGACCTCGAAGTCATAGCCCGAGCCGCAGGCATTGGGGCCGATCAGGCCGGCCTCGCGGGCCTCGATGATCGCCCGCTGTACCGCTTGTGCCTCGTCGAAGAATTCGCCGCGAATATAGATGTAGGCGGCGACCGCGCCCATCGCGAAGCCGGCGACCAGACAGCCTTCGATCAGCTTGTGCGGCTCGTGACGCAGGACATCGCGGTCCTTGCACGTGCCGGGCTCGCTTTCATCGGCGTTGACCACCAGATACGACGGCCGGTCGCCCGGCTCCTTGGGCATGAACGACCATTTGAGACCGGCCGGGAAACCGGCGCCGCCGCGGCCGCGCAATCCCGAGTTCTTGATCTCGTCGACGATGCCGTCGCGCCCGCGCGCCAGGATATCCTTGGTATTATCCCAATCGCCGCGCATGCGGGCGCCGTCCAACCCGGCACTGTGGAAGCCGTACAGATTGGTAAAAATCCGATCCTTGTCCGACAGCATCAGCCTTCTCCCGTCGCCACAAGGGTTGTCGGCCCGCCGATTGGCGCCGCGTACTGACGTTGCGGCTCTTGGCTGCCGATCGTGACGTCGGCGCCGGCGCGCAAGGCATCGAGCAGCGCGGTCATGCGCTCCGCCGTCAGGTCCTCGTAATAATGGTCGTTGATCTGCACCATCGGCGCATTGACGCAGGCGCCCAGGCACTCGACCTCGACGACGGTGAATTCGCCGTCCTCGCTGATCGCGCCGAGCTCGACCCCGAGATGGGTGCGGCACGCATCGGTCAGATCGTCGCTGCCGCGCAGCCAGCACGGCGTGGTGCGGCACACTTGCACCAGATGCTTGCCCACCGGCGCGAGATTGAACATCGAATAGAAGGTCGCGACTTCAAAAGCTCTGATCTCGGGCATCGCCAGCATTTCGGCGATCGCCCGGATCGCCGCCGTCGGCACCCAGCCGCCGTGCTGCCGTTGCGCCAGATCGAGCAGTGCGATGACAGCGCTCTGCTGACGACCGTCAGGATATTTGGCGATTTCGGTTTTCGCCAGCGCCAAATGTTCGCCATCGAAGGTAAAGGAGTCCGGCTGCAATTCATCCGGCGCGAAGCCGCGGCTGCTCATCGATCGATCTCCCCGAACACGACGTCGAGGGTTGCGATGCACGCCACCAGATCCGCCAATTGATGACCCTTGGTCATGAAATCGATGCCTTGCAAATGAGCGAATCCGGGGGCGCGAATCTTGCACCGGTACGGCCGGTTGCTGCCATCGGCGATCAGGTAGACGGCGAACTCGCCTTTCGGCGCCTCGACCGCGGTATAGGTCTCCCCCGCCGGCACGTGATAGCCCTCGGTGTAGAGTTTGAAGTGGTGAATGAGCGCTTCCATCGAGGACTTCATGTCGGCGCGCCGGGGTGGCGTGATCTTGTCGTCCTCGACCATGATCGGGCCTTCGGGCATCTCCTCGATGCTCTGGCGGATGATCCGCAGCGATTGGCGCATCTCCTCCATGCGCACCAGGTATCGATCGTAGCAATCGCCGTTCTTGCCGACCGGAATATCGAAATCCATCCGGTCGTAGACCGCGTAGGGTTGCGCTTTTCTGAGATCCCAGGCGGCACCGGTGGAGCGCAAGACCGGACCCGAAAAGCCCCAGTCGATCGCCTGCTCGGTGGTAATCACGCCGATATCGACGTTGCGTTGTTTCCAGATCCGGTTTTCGGTCAGTAATCCCTCGACGTCGTCCATCACCTGGGGAAAGCCTTCGGCCCAGGCAAGGACATCGTCGGTAAGGCCGGCCGGCAGGTCCTGGTGCACGCCGCCCGGGCGGATATAAGCGGCATGAAAGCGCGCGCCCGAGACGCGTTCATAGAACTCCATCAGCAGCTCGCGCTGCTCGAACAGCCACAACAGCGGCGTCATCGCGCCAATGTCGAAGCCGTTGGCGGAAATCTGCAAACAATGATTGAGAATGCGGGTGATTTCGTCGAAGAGCACGCGGATATATTTCGCCCGCTCCGGCGCCTCGATCCCGAGCAAGGTTTCAACCGCGAGGCTGTAACAATGCTCCTGCGCCATTATCGAGACATAATCGAGGCGATCGAAATACGGCAACGCCTGCAGATAGGTCTTGTACTCGATCAGCTTCTCGGTGCCCCGGTGCAGCAGGCCGATATGCGGGTCCGCGCGTTCGACGATCTCGCCGTCGAGTTCGAGCACCAGACGCAGCACGCCATGCGCCGCCGGATGTTGCGGGCCGAAGTTGAACGTGAAGTTCTGGATTTCGGTTTCGGCCATTATCCTCCCCCCGCGTCGTCGGCTTTTTCATCGCCGGGCAGAATGTACTTGGCGCCCTCCCACGGGCTCATGAAATCGAAGGTTCGGAACTCCTGGGTCAGCTGGACCGGCTCGTAGATCACCCGCTTCTGCGCCTCGTCGTAGCGCACTTCGACATAGCCGGTGAGCGGGAAATCCTTGCGCAGCGGATGGCCCTCGAACCCATAGTCGGTAAGCAGGCGGCGAAGATCGGGATGGTTGTCGAAGAACACGCCATACAGATCCCAGACCTCGCGTTCGTACCACGGCGCGCTGCTGAAAATGTCGCCGACCGACGGCACCGGCGTATCCTCGGCGGTTTGCACCTTGATTCGAACCCGCTGATTCTGGCGGTGGCTCAGGAGGTGATAAACAACATCGAATCGCGGCGCCCGGTCCGGCCAGTCGACGCCGCAAATATCGACCAATTGCTTGAACTGGCACTCCGGATCGTCGCGCAGGAACATCAGCAGGCGAATCAACGAGTCGCCCGCCGCCGACACCGTCAGCTGGTCATGGGTGACCTCGGCGGACCCCGCGAGGTCCGGCGCCGTGGTGACGATATAATCGCCGAGATCGATAAGGGCCTGGTTCATTCTGTTCCGGAGAAGCGCGCTGGCGCGGTGGGGATCAACGATTGATGGTTCCTGTGCGGCGGATCTTTTTTTGCAGCTGGAGAATTCCATACAGCAAGGCTTCGGCGGTCGGCGGACAGCCGGGGACATAGATGTCCACCGGAACGATGCGGTCGCATCCCCTGACCACCGAGTAAGAGTAATGATAGTAGCCGCCGCCGTTGGCGCAGCTCCCCATCGATATGACGTACCGCGGCTCCGCCATCTGGTCGTAGACCTTGCGCATCGCCGGCGCCATTTTGTTGGTCAAGGTGCCGGCAACGATCATCACGTCGGATTGGCGCGGGCTCGGCCGGAACACCACGCCGAAGCGGTCCATGTCGTACCGGCTGGTGCCGGTGTGCATCATCTCGACGGCGCAACAGGCGAGCCCGAACGACATCGGCCACAGCGATCCCGATCGCGCCCAGTTGATCAGATTATCGAGTTGCGCGACGACAAACCCCTTGTCGGTTATCTCGTCGCTTACCCGGCGCAGCACACCGTCCTGCGCTTGGCCCGGCCCAAGCACCGAGTCTCCTCGGGCGGCGTCGGCGGGCCCGGCCCCTACTCCCATTCGAGAGCTCCTTTTCGCCACTCGTATATGAAACCGATGGTCAGCAAGCCGAGAAACACCATCATCGACCAAAATCCGAACACGCCGATGCCCTTGAGCGAGATCGCCCAGGGAAACAGGAAGGCGACTTCCAGATCGAAGATGATGAAAAGAATCGCGACGAGATAGAAACGGACGTCGAAACGCGCGCGCGCGTCGTCGAACGGCTCGAACCCGCACTCGTAGGCCGACACTTTCTCGGCGTCGGGATTCTGCCGGGCCACGATATACGACGCAATAACGACGACAATGGCGAGCCCGGCGGCAACGCCAAGAAACATCAAAATGGGCAAATACTCAGCGAGCATCGCGGGTGCCTTGTAGACCGGATCGACACCCCAACACCGACCAGGCGCCCAGCGGCGTCGGACGGTACGATCGGGTGGCCCCGATCCGCCGATCCATCATGTTCGCGCTCCATCCAAATATGGATATCGCGCGGGCGAAATATAAGACCATGAGGTGGGAAAGCAAAGGCGCCATTAACCCCGAATTCGTCGTTTCTTGCTTCGGCGCCCGACAAACCGCGGACCGCCGCCCTTTAGTCTTCTCGTGGATTTTGACGCCGCGCGACAGCATCGACTTGCGCGCGAAGTTTCACCATTTCCCGATGCAATAATTCCACGCCGCCGCGAATCGCCGCGGTCTGATCCTGGATCCTCGCGAAATCGTCGAACGCGCGATCGGCACGTTGGCCGGCACCGCTTTGCACCGCGTCCAATCGTCCCTCGAGAGCCACGATCTGAAAGCCGGAAACACCGGACATCGTAAGCAACAGGATCAGCAGCACCCAAGACATCCGCCGCTGGCCGCGCGCGAGGCGCCAAATCGTCTCCTGCACATCGGGTTCGCTTTCGCTCGCGGCGGCGTCGTCGGCTTCGTCGTCGGTTTTGTCTTTGTCTTTGCCCTTGGCCATAAACTAGCTATATGGCCCGGTCTTGGCTGGCAGCAACCGGCAATAATTCATGTTGGAACACCGCGATCGGCGGGGTTCCGGATATCGTGGGTTATGTAAAGAAAAATGGCGGGAGTGACGGGACTCGAACCCGCGGCCTCTGGCGTGACAGGCCAGCGCTCTAACCAGCTGAGCTACACCCCCTGGAAGGGAGCGCTCCCTTTACGCGACCCCCCGCACCCTGTCAAGAAAGCTCATCTATTCGCCGGGTAGCGCTGCGTCTTCTCACTGTCACGCAAGTGGTGTGGCCCGATGTCGTCGAGCGTCGGCGTGCCCAGCAGGACCATGTCACGGCGGACCTCATCGCCGACCAGGCTCAACATGCGATCGACGCCGGCCTCGCCGCCCGCCGCCAGGCCATAAAGATACGGGCGCCCGACCATGCACGCCTTGGCTCCGAGCGCCACCGCCTTGAGAATATCGGTGCCGCGCCTCACGCCGCCGTCGAGGATAACGTCGGCGCGCCCGGCCACCGCGTCGACGATCTCGGCCAGCACGTCGATCGGCGCCGGTGTGTGATCGAGTTGCCGTCCGCCATGGTTCGACACGATGATCCCGGTCGCGCCGATCTCGACCGCGCGCACCGCGTCGGCAGTGCTCAGGATACCCTTGATCGCGAACGGCCCGTCCCATTCGCGGATCATCCACGCCGCGTCGTCCCAGGTCACCGACCGATCGAACTGACTGTCGACGAACTTGATCACGGTATCCAAATCCGCGCCGGCCGCCCGGCCCGCGACATTGGCCGGGACCACCGCCGGCGTCCGCAGCTTGTTGATCCCCCATCTTGGATGGAGCGCGATATCCAAGGCGAGGCGCGGGCTGAGTTTGGGCGGCAACGACAAGCCATTGCGCATGTCCCGCTCGCGGCGCCCCGACACTTGCACATCGACGGTCAAGCAAAGCGCCTGGAATCCGGCGGCCCTGGCGCGCTCGATGAAGTCCTTGACCAGCGCGCGGTCGCGCCAAACGTATATCTGAAACCATTTCGGCCCATCGCCGAGCGCGCCGATATCTTCCATCGATACGCTCGAGACCGACGACAAGGTGTAGACCGTCCCCGCCCGCTCGGCGGCGGACGCCACCGCCACCTCGCCGTCATGATGAAAAATCCGGCTCAATCCCGTCGGCGACAACATCAGCGGCATCGCGATGCGTTGGCCCATCACCGTCGTCGACATATCGATCTCGGACACGTTGGTCAGTGCTTGCGGCACCAGCTGCCACCGGCCGAACCCAAACTCGTTGGACCGCAGACTGACTTCGTCCTCCGCGCCGCCATCGGCAAAATCGAATATCGCCCGCGGCAGCCGCTTGCGCGCCAACTCGCGGAGATCCTTGATCGAGTAACACTGACCAACGTTTCGCAACGCTCAAACTCCCTGCCGGTAAAGAGTCCGGCTAGACAACCGGCACATTGTGAAGAAGTGTAGAGAATGAATAACCGGATTGGTAAGGCTTGGATCATGCCAGGAACATGGCATATTAGAGTCCGTCCGGAGACTTTATGTAGGATTACAGAGTTTTCGGAGCATGAGTCGAATGGACGCGAGCTTGATGAAGGCGAGCGCGTTGCGGTTGAGGTTCTCCCAGTCCTTGGCCAGTCGGCGGCAGCGGTTGAGCC
>JAKZSU010000188.1:0-13252 GCA_047517485.1 Alphaproteobacteria bacterium | reverse complement strand
CGCCTGGACAGCGATTCCCGTCTCCAAATCAGGTAGATATGGAGCGGGGCCCGTTTTGGCGCGCCGGTTTACTGCCGGAGTCGCCGTGGGAAGCGCATCCTGTTACCATCATCGCCAACCTGGGAGAGCCAATTGGGGAATCCCGGGTAACGACAATCGGTGGTGTCGGCGTCCCTTATACAGTGGCCAGCGCGGCTGTAAAAAAGGCGCGGTCGTTAGGATTAGCTCGGCGAAGCCGCAAAGCGCAAAACTCATTCGAGGAGGGCGATCAAGTCTGGGCCGTGTTCGATCGCGACGACCATCCTCGCCATGACGAAGCAGTCTTGCTTTGTGATCAAGCCGGTATCGGAGTCGCGCGTTCCAATCCATGCTTTGAGGTGTGGCTCATTCTTCATGAGCAGGACTACAACAAACCCGACGGGCGCCGCTCTGTACAGATTCACTTTCAAAAGCTTCGACCGGAATATGATCCCAGGCGTGCGAAGATGCCAAACTGTGCGGAAATTGTTGAGCGGGTAGAGGCGGCGGAGAAAAGAAGTGAAGCGCAATTGGCTCGGCGAGTTGCCGAAGGTTCACCCTATGGTCCGCCCTCTACGACCGTCGGCAAATTGACCCGCGCAATTCGTAGCGCGGCTTTGGAAGCCAATTTGGTAAAGCCAGCAAAGAAACCTAAGCGATAGCGGTAATCAACACGAATTTACGAATTTTCTGGCTTCTCCGCCAATGCCGCCAGCGCCGGAATCAATTCATCGAAATGATCGATTACCGCGTCGGCGCCGAGGTCGTGGGGAGCGATTCGGGTGTAGCCGAAACTGACCACCACCACCGGCACGCCGACATTGCGCGCGGCGGCGACGTCGGTGGCGCTGTCGCCGACCATGACGGCGCGCGGCGCTTGGCCGCCGGCGCCTTCGATCGCGGCGTGAAGGTGCGCCGGATCGGGCTTGTGGACCGCCAGGCTATCGCCGCCCAAGACGGTGTCGAAGAAGCGCGCCAAGCCGAGCTCGGCGAGCACCACCTCGCTCATGGCGATCGGCTTGTTGGTACACACCGCCATCCGCCGCCCGGCCGCCGAGAATCGTTCGAGCGCCTCGATAACCCCCGGATAGGGCCGGGTTTGGTCGATCAGGCAGTCGGCGTAATGGTCGAGGAACGACTGGCGCAGCTGATCGGGGAGGGCGCCGTCGAAGCGCTTGCCCGCCGCCGCGAAACCGCGTTCGATCATTTTCACCGCGCCGTCGCCCACCATGTGACGCACCGAGGCGGCGGTGACCGTCGGTAAGTCTTGCTCAATGAGGACGCGATTGAGCGCCTCTGTGAGGTCAGGGGCGCTGTCGACCAAGGTACCGTCGAGATCGAATATGATCGGTCCGGTGAGATGCGGTATCGGCATGAAATCTCGGCGTGATCGCATAAGGTTGGCAATTCGAAACGCGCACTTATATACCCGTCTAATGATGATCCAGGAAGATACCTATGGCTGACCGCCAGCCGCCCGATTCACCCCTCGCGGTAGTGGTACTCGCCGCCGGCAAGGGCGTGCGCATGAAGTCGGCCTTGCCGAAGGTGATGCATCCGCTCGCCGGGCGACCGATGATCGCCCAGGTTCTCGAGTCCGCCGACCGACTAGGGGCGGACCCGACCGTTGTCGTGTTGGGCCCGGACATGGAGGATTTGGCCGACCTCGTCGCGCCACGACCGACGGTGGTCCAAGAGCAGCGTTTGGGGACCGGCCACGCGGTGCAACGGGCGGCGGCGGCGCTCGACGGCTTTCGCGGCGATGTTTTGGTGCTCTATGGCGACACGCCGCTGCTCGGCCAAGCGACGCTCGACGCGGTGTTGGCGGCGCGACACGGCGCGCCTGATCCGGCGATCGCGGTGCTCGGGTTTCGCCCCGACGAGCCCGGCGACTATGGCCGTTTGATCACCGCCGACGACGGGATCGTCGAGCGCATTGTCGAGGCGCGCGACGCCAACGATGCCGAACGCGCGGAGACGCTGTGTAATTCGGGGGTGATGGCGATCGAGTCGGAGGTCCTCGGCAATTTGCTGCCGCGGCTGACGAACGACAATGCCAAGGGCGAATTTTATCTCACCGACCTGGTCGGGCTGGCGGGTGACGCCGGACGCCCCACGGTCTATGTCGAGGCGCCGGTCGAGGAACTGCTTGGGATTAACGACCGCATCGAATTGGCCGAGGCCGAAGCCTTCCTGCAGCGCCAGATGCGCGCCCGGGCGATGCTGGGCGGGGTGACGTTGACCGACCCCGACACCGTCTGGCTGAGCCATGACACGGTGTTCGGCGAGGATGTGACGGTGGGACCCAACGTGGTGTTCGGCCCCGGCGTGACGGTGCGAGGCGGCGTCGAAATCCGTGCGTTCTCGCATCTCGAGGGTGTCGAGATCGCCACCGGCGCGCAAATTGGCCCGTTCGCGCGGCTGCGACCCGGCACAATGGTCGGCGAGGGCGCGCGGATCGGCAACTTCGTCGAGGTCAAGGCGGCGGATGTCGAGGCCGGTGCGAAGATCAGCCATTTGAGCTATATCGGCGACGCGCGGATCGGCGCGGGCGCCAATATCGGTGCCGGAACGATCACCTGCAATTACGACGGCTTCACCAAAAGCCACACCGATATCGGCGCCGGAGCGTTTATCGGCTCCAACACCGCCTTGGTCGCACCGGTTTCCGTCGGCGCCGGCGCGATTGTCGGCGCTGGCAGCACGATCGGCGAGAATGTCGCGGCGGACGACCTGGCGGTGACCCGGGCGGAACAGCAAAACCGGCCCGACGGCGCCAAGCGGTTTCGCGATAAGCGTCGCCAGGGTCGGGACGGGGGCTGACGCCCGATGTGTGGCATCATTGGCGTCCTCGGCCAGGGCGAGGCGACCCCGCTGCTCCTCGACGGGCTCCGCAGGCTGGAGTATCGCGGTTATGATTCCGCCGGGCTCGCCACCCTGATCGACGGCCGCATTGCGCGCCGCCGCGCCGAGGGCAAGCTCGATCGGCTCGCCGCGCTGGTGGCCAGCGACCCATTGCCCGGGATCGTTGGCATCGGCCATACTCGATGGGCGACGCATGGCATGCCAACGACCACCAACGCGCATCCGCATGCGAGCGAGCGGGTGGCGGTGGTCCACAATGGCATTATCGAGAATTTTCAGGCCTTGCGTGAGCAGTTGCGCGACGGTGGGCACCGGTTCGTAACCGAAACCGATACCGAGGTCGTGGTTCATCTGGTAACCCAAGGGCTCGACGAGGGCCTGACCCCGCGCCAAGCGACGCATCGTATGCTGGGCGAAGTCCAGGGGGCGTTCGCGCTGGCGATCTTGTTCGCCGGGCATGACGATCTGTTGATCGCCGCCCGGCTCGGCAGCCCGCTCGCCATCGGTTATGGCGACGGCGAGATGTACCTCGGCTCCGACGCGTTGGCGCTGGCGCCGCTGACCCGGCGGATCTGCTATCTCGAGGAAGGCGACTGGGCCGAGATCACCCGCGCCGGCGCAACTGTCTATGACCGCGATGGCGCGGAGGTGAGCCGTGAGGTTCGCGAGACGTCGCTGACCGGGGCGGCGATCGGCAAGGGCAACCATGATCATTTCATGCACAAGGAGATCTATGAGCAACCGACGGTGATCGGCGATACCTTGCGCAGCTTCTTCAATCCGGCGGAGCGGCGCATTGTCCTGCCCGAGATCGAGATCGATTTCGGCGCGGTTGAACGGCTTTCGATCGTCGCTTGCGGGACCTCCTATTATGCCGGCTTGGTGGCGCGCTATTGGTTCGAACGCTTCGCCCGGCTGCCGGTCGACTTGGACGTGGCCTCGGAATTTCGCTATCGCGACGCCCCGGGAGTCGCCGGCACGCTTGGTCTGTTCATCTCGCAATCGGGGGAGACCGCCGACACATTGGCGGCGATGCGCCACGTCATGGCCCAGGGGCAGCCGGCGCTGGCGCTGGTCAATGTTCCCGAATCGACCATGGCGCGCGACGCCGACGCGGTGCTCTATACCTTGGCCGGGCCCGAGATCGGGGTGGCGTCGACCAAGGCGTTCACCACCCAGTTGGCGACGCTTGCCTGCCTGGCGATCGCCTGTGGCCGGGCGCGCGGAACGGTGTCGGCCGACGACGAGAACCGGCTCGCCAGCGCGCTGCTCGAGGTGCCGGGGCGCGCCGCCGAGGTGCTCAATCACGACGACCAACTGCGCCAGATCGCCGAACGGGTGCACCGCGTGCGCGACGTGCTGTATATCGGCCGCGGAACCTCATTCGCGATCGCCATGGAGGGCGCGCTGAAGCTCAAGGAAATTTCCTACATCCATGCCGAAGCGTACGCCGCCGGCGAGCTCAAGCACGGGCCGATCGCGTTGATCGACGATGGGGTGCCGGTGATCGTCATCGCGCCGAGCGACGCGCTGTTCGACAAGACCGCGTCGAACGTCGAGGAAGTCGCGGCGCGCGGCGGCGATGTGATCGTTATCAGCGACGCCGCCGGTGTCGCCCGCCTGGGCGATCGCGCCACCGATTGCGTGATCCTGCCCGAGGTCGACGCCCTGGTCGCGCCGATCCTCTACGCATTGCCGGTGCAATTGCTCGCCTATCATGTGGCAGTATGCAAAGGCACCGACATCGACCAGCCGCGCAATCTCGCGAAATCGGTCACCGTCGAATAGGAATGGCGATCCGCGCGCTCAGCGATGTCGCGGTGGCGGAGAGGGCCGGGCTGATTTCGGCGATCGAGGGGATTTTTTTCCTGTCATCGCCAAGCGGCGGAACCTTGCGCGGGGCCGAGCGCGACGATTTTTTTCGCCGCTGGACCGGGTATTATCTCGAGCACGCGGCGGCATACTGTTTGCTGTACGACGAAGGCGGCCGAGTGTTGGGCTATCTCACCGGGTGCGACGCCTCGCGCGACGCGGCGCGGCTGTTCGACGATCTTTCCTACTACGCCGCGTTCGCCGAATTCCATGACGCCTACCCGGCGCATTTGCATGTCAATGTTCATCCCGACGCGCGCGGGCGGGGGGTGGGCGCGGTGCTGGTCGAAAATTTCGCAACGCGGGTCGGGATGGCGGTTCATTTGGTGACCGCGGTGGGCGCGCGGAACCTGAGGTTTTATGACAGGCTCGGATTCGCGACCGTGGCGGTGCGCCGCGTCGATGGGCGGGACCTGGTGATGCTGGGGAGGAAAGCGGCATGAAGATCGCGGTGATCGGCGCCGGCGGGGTCGGCGGCTATTTCGGTGCGCGGCTGTAGGCGGCGGGCGAACAGGTGGTGTTCATCCAGCGCGGGCCGCACGGCGAGGCGATGCGCCACGGCGGCCTGTCGATCGCCAGCCCGGCGGGAGACATCGAATTGCCGGCGGTGCGGTGTCAAGCGGATGCGCGTGGCATCGGCCCTATCGACGTGGTTCTGGTGACCGTCAAGGCCGATGGCACCGAGGCCGCCGGCGCGTTGGCGAAGCAGATGCTCGGCCCCGAGACGATGGTGATCAGCTTGCAGAACGGCGTCGAGAACGAGGATCGGCTGGCGGCGATCGTCGGCGCCGACCCGGTCGCCGGCGGGACCTGTTACATCCTGTCGCTGATCGAGGCACCGGGGAAAATTCGCCATTCCATACCGCTGGCGAAACTGATTTTTGGCGAGCGCGACGGCATCACCACCCCCCGCGCGGAAGCCTTTCGTTTCGCTTGCGAAACGGCTGGGATCGATGTCGAACTGAGAAGCGATATCGACACCGCGATCTGGACCAAGTTCACCGCGCTGTGCCCGCACAACGGGATGACTGCGGTGTGCCGCTCGCCGATCGGGCCGATCCGCGATGATCCGATGTGCCGCGCCATGCTCGAGGCGGCGGCGCGTGAAGTGATCGCGTTGGCGCACGCGCGCGGGGTGACCATGCCCGACGACGTCATCGCCGATCCGATGTTTCTCTTCGACCGGGTACCGCCGGCGATGACCTCGTCGACGCTGCACGACCTGACCATGGGCAAACCGCTGGAGGTCGACTGGCTGCACGGCGCGGTAGTGCGCCTCGGGCGCGCGGCGGGTATCGCCACGCCGGTCAACGATTTTATCTACGCGGCGCTGAAACTTCACGTCGCGGGTAATGACGAATAGGGGTAAACAGCAGGCGTCCGGCAGTGACCGGATTTAGGCCCGTATGGTCAGCGGGCTGGGCGTCTCATTGCCAAATCGGCCCGATCAAGTACGGGTGACGGCTCACAGCCGAATTCGAGATCGGATGCCTAATATGCTACCAATGTTGGCGACATGCGGAAGCCATCCGGGACTCTAGGGTTGGTATGAGCAAGGCGACGGAAAACGTGCTTTTCATTACGGCGGATCAGTGGCGGGGTGAATGCCTCTCTGCCCTCGGCCATCCGATCGTGAAAACGCCGAATCTGGACGCATTGGCGGCCGAAGGCACCATGTTTCGCCGCCACTACTCGCAGTCGACACCCTGTGGGCCGGCGCGCGCCAGTCTCTACACGGGACTCTATTTGCATAATCATCGCTCGGTGACGAACGGGACGCCGTTGGATGACCGTCATGCCAATATCGCGCGCGAGGTGCGCAAGGCCGGCTACGATCCCGCCCTTTTCGGCTTTACCGATATCAGCACCGACCCGCGCGGACGGGAAGCCGACGATCCCGAACTCAGAACCCGAACCGGGCTGTTGCCGGGGATGACGCCGGTGGTTCGCATCGACGCCGACCATCGTCCGTGGATCGAAGCGTTGCGGCACCGGGGATATGAGGTCGAAGACGACCCTCGATCGCTTTTTCGACCCAACCGCGACGGTATCGATCCCGAGCAAGGCAGCACCTTCGCGCCGACGTGGTACCGGGCGGAAGACAGCAGCTCGGCTTTTTTGACCGACGAGGTGATCGACTACATCTCCGCCGGCGACACCACACCCTGGTTCGTCCACCTCTCATATCGGTCGCCGCACCCCCCCTTTATCGTGCCAGAGCCCTATAATTCTCTCTACAACGCCGCCGATATGCCGCTGCCGAACCGCCACGCGACACCTGAGGAAGAGGCCAAGCAGCATCCCTGGACCCGTTTTTATCTCTCGAACCAACTGGACGCACCCTTTACTCATGGCGCCTCGCTCAACGACTATCTTGAACTGGAGGAACTCGAAATCCGCCAGATTAGGGCGACCTACTACGCCATGATGACGGAAATCGATACCCAAATCGGCCGAATAATCGCGTGCCTAAAAAAGAGCGGGTCCTGGGACCGCACCCTCATCGTCTTCACCTCGGACCACGGCGAGCAGTTGGGTGACCATTGGATGATGGCGAAGTTCAGCTATTACGAGCAGACCTACTTTATTCCCCTCATCATCCGCGATCCGGATACGACGAGCAACCTGGGACAGGGCAAGACGATCGACGCCTTCAGCGAAAATATCGATGTCATGCCGACGATTCTGGAGTGGCTTGGTCTTGATATCCCCGTCGCCTGTGACGGCGAGTCACTGCTCCCCTTCTGTCAGGGCCAGGACGTCCTAGATTGGCGGACGGAGGCTCACGCGGAATTCGATTTTCGCCATTTTCCAGAACTGGACGGCGGCCGGATATTGGGACTGTCTCCCGATCAATGCACCGCCAATCTGATCCGGGACAAGCGGTACAAATATGTCCATTTTACTGGCCTGCCACCGCTCTTTTTCGATCTGAAGAATGATCCCCACGAATTTCACAATCTCGCCGGCGATTCCGCCCATCGCGGGCTGGTGCTCGACTATGCGCAAAAAATGCTGAGCTGGCGCATGAGCCATGACGAAAGGACCCTCGCAAACACACGACTCGGACCAAGCGGCATGGTCGAAATCCGCCCGCCACGCCGGCGAAGACAAGATGCCGAAGAAAATTAGCGGATCAATTGTATCTCGGCGCGGCCGCGGCCATACGCCCAGTTTGCCCCGCCGAAGGGCGGCTCGGAAGAGTTGCGAATTTTGTTCTTCGCTAACAGGTCCGAGCGGGTGGCGAACATCCTGTGCGAGGACATGGACACGACGAAACCGGCGCTGCTCAGGTTGATAAACGATGTTCTTCAGAAGGCAAGATCCCATGACAAAGAATAGCGCCTGTCCTCAGGCCCCGATCACGGCGAATGTTTTTTCGCGCCGATCCCTGCTCAGGGGAGTTGCGGCGGCAGGCGGTATGGCCGCCGCGACGCCATTTAGTATTCGCCGGTCCCTGGCGTCTTCCGGCGAAATCAACGTGTTTGCCTGGGGAGACTACATCCAGGACAACATAAAAAATGCCTTCGAAAAAAAAACCGGCATCAAGGTCAATCTTACAACCTTCGGCTCGAACGAAGAGGCCCAGAGCAAGCTTCGAGCGGCCGGTGGCAAGGGTTTCGACCTGGTCTTCCCCTCGGTTGATACCCGTCCTGAATACGACGAGGGTGAGTTGCTTAAAGCCATTGACGAAAGCCGTGTCAAGGTTGACCAGATTGAACCTGTTCTGTGGCGCCGCTCGCTTGGTCTTGGCGCCTCAAGACGCGGCAATCGCTACCTGATTCCGTTTAACTGGGGGACCGAAGGCATCACTTTTGACAGTTCGGTCCACAGCTTCAAGCAAGGTGAATTATCGTACGGCGATCTGTGGAACGATGGCCTGGACGGCAAGGTTGCCGGTCGTCAGAAATCCATCATTATTAGCCTGGCGATTTATCTCGATTCCATTGGTCAAGTTCCGTCCAACCGGGCTCTGGATCTTTACAGATCCGAAGCGGATATGCGGCGTATCTTCGATGCCTGTCTGGAATTTTTGAAGCCGCGCAAGAAAAACATCGGTGCGTTTTGGAACAACGCCACACAAGCAACGGCCGCCTTTACCGACGCCGGCTGCACCCTCGGCCAGACATGGGATACCACCGGTATCATGCTGCACACCCATGTCGACAAGAAATGGATCTACACGGCACCGAGGGAAGGCGCTCTTGCCTGGATGGACACCATGGGCATTCCGTCCGGCGCGGAGAATGTCGAGCAGAGCTATGAGATGATCAACTTCCTGATGACGCCGGAAATTGGTGGCATGTTCGTCAATAATACCGGTTACAACTCCGCCGCCGTTGGCGTTGTCAATCACCTTTCGGATGCCAGCAAGGCGGCATTCGAAATCGCCTATCCTCCTGGCGCCATCGAGAATCTTTGGTGGTGGCCGATGTACACGCCGTGGTTCAACGGCGTTCGCCAAGAATATGTAGAAAAGATCACCGCCTTGTGAGCCGACCGATTGTGTCCGGAGCCATGTCTTCGTTGATGTCGATGGCGCCGCTATAGTCGGCATCGGCGGCGGGCGTATTCCGTCGGCGGAAAGTTTATGGTTATGGTCGTTTTCGTAGCGGGAGGTTCGCTGGCCGATGGGTGGCAAGGATATTGAGCTCGACAACGTGTCGATTAAATTCGGCGAATTTACCGCCGTGTATCCGACCGATCTCAAAATTAAGGCGGGTGAATTTTTCTCGATCCTCGGGCCATCGGGATGCGGAAAGACAACAATCCTGCGGATGATTTCCGGGTTCCTGACCCCTACGACCGGTGAAATCCGTATTGGTGGAGAACCGATGACCGGGGTCGGTCCGCACAACAGACCGACGGCCTTGATTTTCCAGAGCCTTGCCCTGTTTCCTCTGATGCCGGTTTGGGAAAACGTCGCATTTGGTCTCGAGATGCGCGGGTGGGCGAAGGGCATTCGACGCGAAAAGGCGTTTGAGCTGCTCGATCTGGTGGCCCTTGGCGACCAGGGCGACAAGATGCCCAACGCCTTGTCCGGCGGCCAGCGCCAGCGTGTGGCTGTTGCCAGAGCCCTGGCGGTCGAACCGGCTGTGCTGTTGCTTGATGAACCGCTGTCGGCCCTGGATCTGAAACTGCGCCAGCGTATGCGGTCGGAGCTTCGTGACATTCAGCGCAAGACCGGCGTCACGTTTCTTTATATTACCCACGACCAGGGTGAAGCCCTGACCATGTCGGATCGCATTGCGGTCATGCGGGCCGGCGTCATCGAGCAGGTCGATACAACAGACCGGGTTTACGATGCTCCGGCGACGGCTTTCGCGGCAACCTTTGTCGGGGCAAACAATGTTTTCCGCGGGAAAATCACCTCCCGGGACGGTGATAGGTCCGTGGTTGAAACCAAGTATGGCGCGCTGCTAGGTGACAACCCTCGGAAATTGGCGGTTGGCGACGAGGTTTTTTTGTTTGTCCGCCCCGAAAAGATGCAAGTGTCGAGTGCGGTCGACCACAAAACGAATTCCATCGACGTGACCTTCGAACGCCGCGATCTGGAAGGCCCGTTCGTCAATCTGTTCTTCCGCCGTGACGATGACGTATTTTCCGCGCATCTGGTTAATGCTGGCGCGATTTCCCATGATCCATCGGCGCAGAAGAGTATTTGTTTTGCCCCGGAAGATGGCATGATCCTGCCTGTTGGGGACTTGGCGGATGAATAGCTTGCTACGATCCTTCGGACCCCTGATGACAACCGTGATCGTGCTGCTTTCGGGGAGCTGGGTAGTGGGCATGATTATCGCGCCGCAGTTAATCATGGTCGAGCAGTCCTTATGGTACAAGGACCGCGGAGCCGAAGCCGTCGGGATCTCATTGCGGATTGACCGGCACTATAACGAAATCGACGTGCTGTCGTTTGATAAGTTGGACGCCGAA
Source organism: Alphaproteobacteria bacterium (assembly GCA_047517485.1). Taxonomy (GTDB): domain Bacteria; phylum Pseudomonadota; class Alphaproteobacteria; order UBA7887; family UBA7887; genus JAKZSU01. The sequence continues at coordinate 2,563 of JAKZSU010000188.1, read as the reverse complement.
GCCCTGGCTCCGTCCCTGGACCGCGATGCGATGATCGCTGAAATAGACGCGGTTATTGCCGAGAAACGGGCGGTGATCGCGGAACTGGAAACTCACGAGATCGCCCCGCGGAAAGTATATTCCCTGCGAAATTATACGATAATGGGTCGCAGTCACTTAGCGATATTCGTGAAAACTATACTGGCTTCCGTCGCGGTAACCCTCATCGCGTTTGTCGTTTGTTATCCCATGGCCTATGCGATCGCGAAACTGGCAACGCCGGACAAGGCGGCGATCATGATGTTCGGATTGATCGTCCCCTATGCGATAAACGAATTGTTGCGTATTTTTGCCTGGCTAATGATCTTGAACTATAACGGCGTGGCGAATTATCTGTTGGGTCTGGTCGGGGTTGAACCCGTGCCGTTTCTTGAAAGTGGCGCCGGTGTGTTTGTCGCCATGGTTTACGCTTATATCTTGTTCATGGTGTTTCCCATTTACAACACCATTCAGACGCTGGACACCTCCCAGATCGAGGCTGCCCGCGATCTCGGCGCACCCACCTGGCAAATCCACCGACGGATTGTTCTGCCCCATGCCAAGCCCGGAATTGCGGTTGGGTGCATCATGACCTTCATGCTCTCCGCGGGGTCCTATTCGGTGCCCTACATCATGACTCGGGGGACGGCCGAACCCTGGTTCACCGAGTTGATATATAACAAGTTCTTTGAATCGAGTAACTGGAACACTGGTTCGGCTTATTCATTTACACTTCTGGTGGCCTGTATCATTTTTATTTTCCTCATTATGCGATTTTTCAAAGTCGGCATTAAGGACATTGCGAAATGAGCGCTGTGTCACAAACAACCATTGGACAGGGCGGCCGAGTTGTTTTCAAGATTTATACGGTGATTTTCTTTTCCTATATGTTTCTGCCGCTAATTTTGATGATGGTCGCCGGTTTCAACGAGTTCTCCACGCCGTCTGTAACCGTCTGGCGCGGCATTACTCTGAAATGGTTCGCCGTTCTGGCTGAAGATAGCCGTATGTGGAGCGGCTTGGGCAATTCGTTGATGATCGCGATTGCGGTTATCCTGGTGTCTTTGCCCCTCGGCCTTGCCGGGGCGTTTGTGATCACGCGTCTCGAATCACGCTATAAAGGTCTGCTTTATGGAATCATGGTGTCGCCGATCCTGACTCCGGGAATCATTCTTGGGATCTCCACGCTGATTTTTTGGCGAGAAACCGGTGTGTCGGGCGGCCTGTTTACCGCCTCTGTTGCCCAGGCAACGTTTGTTTCGTCTTTTACCATGCTGATGTTCATGGCCCGGTTGGAGCGCCAGGATAAAGCGCTTGAAGAAGCCGCAATGGATCTTGGTGCAAGCCACATTCAAGTTTTCCGGCGGATTACCTTGCCGTTCCTCAAACCGACCATCCTGACAGCCAGCATCGTCGCCTTCCTTCAATCATTCGAGAACTACAACACGACGATCTTTTCGATTGGCGGTTCTCATACCCTGATAACGGAAATCGGTTCGCGGATGCGCTTTGGCCTCACCCCAGCGGTGAATGTCATCGGAATTATTTTTGTCGTTTTAACGCTTATATGTGCGGCCGCGTATGTGATCATCGGTCGAAGGGAGACGGCGTGGGGCGGGGCGTTTAAACGCTGATTGAATTACCGGAAGCTTTGTCATTGCGGTAGTCTTGGACAACACCGCGTCGAGATTTAGCTGGAGTCGTGGCGATAGAACATGTCACGCGCAAGCTGGCATAGGTTGCCGGCCACTCGCCATTCGTTTCAGCACCGGAGCAGGTCGTAGGGATCTTGATGTCTTAGGGCGACGCCGGATTGTCGTGCAGCGTCGTCAGCAACCGAAGCTTAATTTCCTCGGGCAAGAGCGAAGGTCCGCTAATGGGTAGTGTGTCACGAGTATCGCCGGTCCACACGGCGGTGCGCAACTGTATGAGAGATGAAGGAGGGCCCTTCGGGTTCGGTCGTCAGGCACTGATCTCAAGCCACCGCAAGCTGCTGTGGTCAAAAGCCATGGTGGTGAGCGTTGCGGAAAAGTCGGGACGATGATCCCGGCAGGCACGGTTGAGAGAGGCGAGCGCAAGCGAACCACTGCTGAAGCGTCGAAAGCGGATTAGACGATGTCAAAACCGGGGGCTAGCCAATCTTCCGGGATTAGGTCGGGGGCTGACCTGAATGCTGCCCGATCGGCATCCGGCGTGTAGGTGGCGCGAAGCTCAACCAGGCTCATGTATGGAACGTGAGAACCTGGCCGGCGATGCCAAGGGAAAAGGCACAAGCGGCTACCACCGCGAGGCCGAAAGTACCGATGCGCCGGAGAGGGGCGGACTGCCTCGTAGTAGTGATGAAGGCTCTGTAATGGGGCTGGAGCGAAGGGGGCAGGTCATCGCCGTTGAGCCCGGGCCAACCGGCTATGCCGGGAGGAGCCCGATTGTTCAGCGCAAGGCGGCAGCCTTGGTGCGGTGGCATGAGCCGGATGATGCGAGAGTATCACGTCCGGTTCTGTGAGGGGCTCGGGGTGAAATTCCCCGGGCCTACTCGGCACAAGCG
>JAKZSU010000187.1:0-7790 GCA_047517485.1 Alphaproteobacteria bacterium | reverse complement strand
TTCGACGCGACCGACCGGCGCCCTGTGGACAAGTGGACAGCCGCTCCGCGCCCGACCACTTCCCCACAGGGCCAGCAACCGCAACAGAAGCGGTCAACTCATATGGTACATAAACCGGTCAACTCAGAATGTTCTCGACAGAAGTTGGCTTTCACCGCGCTCGACGATCCTGTTAGCATGGTGGCGAGACTTTGCTAGGGAGGAGGCGCGGGTGATCCGGCTTGGGGTAGACGTGGGCGGCACATTCACCGATCTCGTGCTCGTCGATGACGAGCGCGATGCGGTGACGCTCAACAAGGTTCCGACGACCCCCGACGACCCGTCGCAGGGCGTCATCGACGGGGCGATCGAGCTGTGCGAGATGGCGGGCGTCGCGCCGGCCAAGGTCGAGCAGTTCTTCCACGGCACGACGATCGCAACCAATATCGTGCTCGAGCACAGCGGCGCCAAGACCGGCCTGATCACCACCGAGGGCTACCGCGACATTCTCCACATCGCGCGTCACAAGCGGCCCTACAATTTCAGCATTCAGCAGGACCTTCCGTGGCAGAGCCGGCCGCTGGTGCGGCGGCGGCACCGCCGCCCGGTGAAAGAGCGGATCATCGCGCCGAAGGGCGACATTCTCATCCCGCTCGACGAAGCGGCGGTGCGCGAGGCGGTGCGTCGGCTCAAGAAATCGGGGGTCGAGGCGGTCGCGGTCTGTTTCATGTTCTCGTTTCTCAATCCCCAGCACGAAAAGCGCGCCGGCGAGATCGTCGCCGAGGAATGGCCCGAGGTGTTTCTGTCGCTCAGCCACCAGGTGATCCCGCAATACCGCGAATACGAGCGCTTCAGCACGACCTGTCTCAACGCCTATATCGGGCCGCGCACGGCGAAATACGTCGGCAACCTCGACCAAGGGATGAAGGCACGGGATTTTCAGTGCGAGCTCCATCTGATGCAGGCCAATGGCGGCGCGGCGACCGTCGAAGGGGCGATGGATCGTCCGGTGACCCTGCTGCTCTCGGGCCCGGTCGCGGGATTGATCGGCGGCATCTGGGCGAGCCGGCTGTCCGGGTACGACAGCGTGATCACTCTCGATGTCGGCGGCACCTCGGCCGATATCGGCGTCGCGCCCGACGGCCGGATGACGATGAAGCATTTGCTCGATACCAAGGTCGGCGACTATCAGGCGATGGTACCGATGGCCGATATCGACACCATCGGCGCCGGCGGCGGATCGATCGCCTATGTCGATCGCGGCGGAGTATTTCGCGTCGGCCCGAAAAGCGCCGGCGCGGTGCCGGGCCCGTGCTGCTATGACCGCGGCGGCGAGCGGCCGACCGCGACCGATTGCAACGCCGTCCTCGGCCGCCTCAATCCAGGCAACTTCCTCGGCGGCAAGATGGGCTTGCGCGTCGATCTGTCGCGGACCGCCATTGAGGCCCATCTTTGCGGGCCGCTCGGCATGAATGTCGAGGAGGCGGCGCTCGGCGCGCTCAAGATTCTCAATCACGGGATGATCCAGTCGATCGAGATGAACAGCGTGCGCAAGGGGTATGATCCGCGCGAGTTCGCGCTTGTCGCCTTCGGTGGCGCCGGACCGTTACAGGCCTGCGAAGTGGCGCGGGAGTTGGCGATTCCCCTGGTCATCGTGCCGCCGACCCCGGGTCTGACTTCGGCGCTCGGCTTGCTCGCGACCGACTTGTCTTACGATTTTAGCCGCACCCAGCTCGAAGTCCTGAGCCGCACCAAGTTCCAGATCTACGGCGATACCGCGGTCGAGAAACTCGCCAACGACGTCGCCGAACTCGAGGCCATGGCCACTCGGCGCCTCGACGCGGATGGTATTCCGGCCGCCGACCGGACCCTGCAGCGGGTCGCCGAATGCCGTTATCAGGGCCAGGGCTACGAGCTGCGCGTCGATGCTCCCGATGGCCCCGTCGACACGTCGTTTATCGCCGCCCTGATCGAGGGCTTTCACCAGGTCCACGCGCGCGAATATGGCCGTCACTTTGTCGACAAGGACGTCGAACTGGTCAATATCCGGGTCATCGGCATAGGCCGCCTGCCCGATCTCGCCGCGCCCTCGGTGGCGCCCGGCAATTCCGAGGCGGAAGCGCTTGTCGGTCGCCGCGACGTGGTGTTCGATTTTGACGGCGCGCCGCGCACCATCGACACGCCGGTCTATGATCGCGGCAAGCTCAAGAGCGGCACCGTCATTCGTGGTCCGGCGATTGTCGAACAAGCCGACACAACGATCCTGATCTTGCCCGGCCTGCCGGCGGAAACCGACAGTGTCGGCAATCTCCTTATCCGCATAGCGGAGGACGCGTCATGATGAACCCGGGAACGCTCAGCGACGCCGTGCACGGCCTGCGGGCCCGATTTGGCGATGGCTGGAGCTTCGACATTGTCGAGCACAAGCGCAATGGCGGCGGCGTCGAGGTGGTCGGCGAGCTCAGGGCCAACGGCGCCACGGCCCGGGAGATTGGCCACGCCAATTCGGGCGCCTCGTTCGGTGAAGCCCTGGCGGCGGCGAGCGACGACAGCCTGTGCCGTTGCGCGGCGACCTTGCTGGGCAAGGCGCCGGCACCCAGCCCACCAGTTCAAGTGCCAAAAATCGAAGCGCGAGAAGTGCCGCGTGAGCCGACGCCGTCACCTGCGCAGGCGCCAATTCAAACGCCGCCGACCGTGTCGGGGGAGCGGAAGCGGACCGTCGACTATGCCTATGACCAGCTCGATCCGGTGACGCTACGAGTGGTCGGCGGGGCGTTCAACGCGATCGCCAAGGAAATGGCGCATGTGCTCTACCGCATGTCGTATTCGAGCATCATCCGCGAGTCCGAGGATTTGGGCTGCGGGATTTTCGACATGGAAGGCAACGAGCTGTGCGAAAGCGAATCGACGCCGATGCATATCGGCTCGCTGCCTTGGTATATCCGCGGCATGCACAAACGTCTCCTGGGCAATATCCACGAAGGCGACGTGATTATTCACAATCATCCCTATTACGGCGCGTCGCACACCCCCGATCTCGCGGTCATCACGCCGATTTTCCAGGACGGGGTGATGCTCGGCTATGCCGCGTGTACCGCACATCTGCTCGATGTCGGCGGCGCGGCGCCGGGGATCAATGTCGATGTGGTCGACGTCTTTGCCGAGGCCAAGCTGTTCAACGCGGTCAAGCTCTACGATCGCGGGCGTCGCAATGACGAAATCTGGCAGGTGATTCTCGACAATGTGCGCACCCCCGACATGAATGCGTCCGATATCGAGGCGATGATGGCTTCGGTGGAATTGGGGCGCGAACGTTTTGTCGCCCTGGTGAATAAATATGGCGCCGACACGGTGATGGGCGCGGCCAACCATTGGATGGATTATTCCGAGCGTATGTTGCGCGCCGAAATCGAGAAAGTCCCCGACGGCGAATATCACGCCGACGGCTGGCTCGACGATGACGGCAAGAATCGCGATGTGCCGCTCAAGGTCAACGTGACGGTGACCGTCGCGGGTAGCGACATCACCATCGATCTCACCGGCTCGGCGGCGGAAGTCGAGACCGGCTTCAACGTGCCGTTCGAGGGCAGCCTGGTGGTGGCGTGCAACTACATCATCCGCACCCTGCTACTCGACGAAGTCACGTTCGAGGAGTTCATCCCACAAAACGAGGGCATATTCCGGCCGATCAAGGTGGTCGCGCCCAAGGGGACGATCTTCAATCCCAATTTCCCGCGCGCGTGTTTTTCGCGCTTCGCGCAGATCCAGCGCGTTGTTGATTGCGTCATTCAGGCGTTGGCGCCGGTGATCCCGGAAAAGGCGACGGGGGGCAATTCGGCGTCGCTCTACTTCATCTCCTATTCCGGCTTCGTGCCCGAGCGCCAGCAATATTGGGTCTATCTCGAGGTCGACGAGGGCAGCTACGGCGGCCGCTTCGGCAAGGACGGGCTCGACAGCGTCGACAATCTGGTGGCCAATACGCGCAACAATCCGGTCGAGGAACTCGACATGCACTACCCGATCCGCAACGAGCGCTACGAGTTGCGCCCCGATCCGCCGGCGGCCGGCCAATGGCGCGGCGGCATCGGCATCGTGCGCGAGAACCGCTTTCTTTCGCCGGGCTACATTTCCTGCGAGGCGGATCGTCATTACGAGGCGCCGGTCGGCGTGTTCGACGGCGCGGCGGGCTTGACCGGCTCGCTGGTGGTCAATCCCGGGACCGCGCGCGAGGAAAACTGGCCGTCCAAGGTAACCGGCCAGAAAATGGCCGCCGACGATCTGATCCGCATCACCGCGCCGTCCGGCGGCGGCTATGGCGATCCGATCAAACGCGACCCGCAGGCGGTGCTCGACGATTGGCTCGACGATTACATCACCGCGGCGATGGCGCGCGACGTCTATCGCGTCGCCATCGACGAGGCGGGCGAGACCGTCGACAGCGACGAAACCAGGCGGTTGCGCGGCGGCTGAGGCCATTATGATCGTTCGTACGCATGGCTAATCAGCAAATCGATTTTCTCTTGATCATGGGCGCAATCGCGGTCGTCGGGATCGCGGCGTTCTTGATCCTCTTGGTGGCACGGAGTTCGATCAGCGCCCCGGCCGATGACGGTGAGGGCGGGCGGCAAACCTATGTGCCGCGCTGGTATGAGTTCGTCCTCGGTTTTATCGCGCTACTGGTCGTCACCATCGTTTTGGTTCTCCAGATCCTGCCGGATGCCCCCCCCGAAGTGCCAGAAGCGCCCACCGAAACGGTTGCCGAGACCGATGCCGAGGCATCAGCCGAGGCAGGGACCGAGGCGGACGCCGAAGCCCAGCCGCCGGCCGAGGCGGACCCCGCCGATTGGCGCACCGGGTCGCGCGGACACGGGTTCTTCATCGTCATGATGGTACTTGGCGGGCTCGCGTTCATTGCTTTTCTCATCCTCCTGTTCTCACGGATTCTGCGTGCCGGCCCGGAACCCAGGCCAGCGCCCGCTGCCCCCACTCATACCGAGTCGGCCGAGCCGACCGGGCGACATACGTCGTCGCCGCTGCGCTTGATCGGCTTGCTCGCGTTTATCGTCATCGTGCTCATTCTCAACTGGACGGCGCTCGATCGCGCGACCCAACAGGCGGTGATGCTCTCGCTGTTATATCCGGCGACGCTCGCGGTGGCGCTGGTATTGCTGTTCGACAAGGCGAGCCGAAGTTGGTCGGTCAAGGGCGCCGGCGAGACCGTGCGCGAATGGATGTTCTGCGACGCCATCGTCCTGCTGCTGATCCTCGGCTATCTCAATTTGCGCGGCTTCGTGCCCGGCGAAGAGCAATCCTATGGCGCGATGTTTTGGGACATGGTCCATATCGCGGCGTTCTTCTTGATCTTTTGGGTCGTCGATCGCACCACCGCGCGGCTGCGCTTTCTGCTCGCTTACGGTGTCATCACCTTGCTGCCGATCTTATTGCTGATTTGGCGCGCGGTCCTCGGCGTGGTCGCGCCTGAGGGGCAATCGTGGTGGGAAACCATATGGCCGGTTTTCCTGCTCGCGCTGATTTTCTTCGTGCTCGAGATCATCCTGCTGATCGCCTCGCGCGATACCGAGCGTCACGGTATCGGCGGTGCCAAGGACGCGATATTCTTCATCCTTTACGGCATCGCCTTGCTGAGCGCGATCCCCGAGGTCGCGGCATGAGCGATGCGAGTTTGATCGAGCTCGACATCACCGCGCTCGGCCGCCTGATCGAGCATCGGGAAATCTCACCGGTTGCGGTCACGCAGGCCTATCTCGACCGTATCGAGGCGCATAACGCGGCGCTGGGCGCCTACATTTCGGTCTATCCGGAGCAGGCATTGGCAGCCGCGCGCACCGCCGAGGCGGAAATTAGCGCAGGAAATTGGCGCGGGCCGCTGCATGGCGTACCGCTGGCGGTGAAGGACCTGTACAAGGTCGCTGGCATGCGTCGCACCTGTGGCTCCAAGCTGATCGACGAACCGGTCGCCGGCGACGATTCGACCAGTGTCGCGCGTCTCAAAGCCGTCGGCGCGACGGTACTCGGGCTCACCAATTTGGCCGAATTCGCGCTTGGCGGCACCGGGATAAATCGTAACTTCGCCTTGGCCCGCAATCCGTGGAATCGCGATCGCGTGTGTGGCGGATCGAGTTCTGGATCGGGTTGCGCGGTCGCCGCCGGTCTCGCCGCCGGCGCGCTGGGGACCGACACCGGCGGGTCGATCCGCATACCCGCGGCGCTGTGCGGCGTGGTCGGTCTCAAACAGACGTTCGGGCTCACCTCCTGTCATGGCGTCTATCCGGTCTCGACCGCGCTCGACCATGGCGGACCGTTGACGCGCTCGGTATCCGATGCGGCGATTCTGCTGGCGGCGATCGCCGGCGCCGATCCCCATGATCCGACGACGGCCGACGCGCGCACCGACGATTACAGCGTCGATCTCGAGGCCGGCCTAACCGGCAGGCGCATCGGCGTGCCGCGCGCGTTCTTCTATGACGTCTTGCACCCGGACACGCGGTCGGCGGTCGAGGCGGCGCTGGTCTGTCTTGGCGAGCTTGGCGCGGAGGTCGTCGACGTGACGTTACCGGTCGATTGCGCCGAGGTCTTCCGCGCCTGGGACGCGATTGCATTGTTCGACGCGGTGGCGGTGCATCGCGACCATCTGGCCGAGGCCCCTGAGAAGTTGATGCCGGACGTGCGCGCCCGTCTCGAGCTGGGTTACGATTACTCGCAGGACGCGCGCGACGAGGCGCGGCGGGTCCAGCAATCAACCATCGCCGCGATGGACACGTTCATGGCCGATTTCGCCGCCCTCGCCACGCCAACCTCGCTGATGCCGGCCGCGCCGATCGAGGATCCGAGCCTGATCATCGATGGCGAGGCGGTCTCCGGCGTGGCCGCCTACGCGCGCCTTACCCGGTTTGCCGCGTTTACCGGCCAGCCGGCGATTTCGCTGCCGTGCGGCTTTTCCGCGGATGGATTGCCGCTCGGATTGCAGTTAATCGGAAGCCGATGGGGCGAGCGCGGCCTGCTTGGTGTTGCCCACGCCTATGAGCGCGCCACGGGCTGGCATCACCAGCGGTCAGCCTGTTGGCTGACGCCGGAGTGTGCTTGAGACGAGAAATGGGTTACAAACGTGATGCATAACAAACAGCAAAAGCGCGGAAAATATCGGGAGTGATGGAGAGATGGGCGGTTGGCAATGGTTTTGGATGCTTGTTGGCTATCTGGCCTACATCATCGTCCTGAGTTTTCTTTTTGTCTATCCGCCGTTCGAGGACCTGTTCACGCTAATCGTTTACGGGATAACCTTCGACAACATCATATTCTGGGTAGCGCTGATTACCGGCATCGTCGGCTTTTGCGCCTATCATTATCGCGCCTATCGCCAGCTGATCGTCCAGCAGGGCAACGTCGATTCAATGGTGCTCGCCTCGCTCAAGGGCTCGGTCTTCGTCGCCATTCTGCTCGCCGGCGGGGCGACGCTGCAATCGGTGCAAAGCCTTTGCCTCGGCCTACTGCGGGATGGTTACGCCCTCGAATCCGGTTTCGCCAGGCACCTCGGCGCGATCGTCGCGCTGGTCATCCTGACCGGCGTCTTCTGCATCATCTTCTGGCTGCTCAAGGTCGTCCGCGGTTCGCGACACGAGCGCCAGGGCGGGTAATACCAAGGGTGGATATTAATGACTCATTTGACCGCTCGATTTTTGCCGCTGGGTAGGAGCGGGGCGCGCTGTCGTGCGACCCCACGTCAAGCGTCCCGCCACGCATCCAGCGACGAAAATCGAGCGGCCTTCGGTGGCCCGAGGTGGCTTTCCGGG
>JAKZSU010000186.1:0-4988 GCA_047517485.1 Alphaproteobacteria bacterium | reverse complement strand
CGGGCGATGTGGGCCGCATCGGCCGAGCGCCGCCAGCTGCGCGAAAAGCCAATTTGGCCCACCGAAGGCCGCGCTCCCGCGGCCCCTGGCGTCGTTGCGCGGCTTAGCGTGCGCACCCACATCGCGCGGCACCGCGCGCCTAGCCAGGGGCCGCGGGAGTGCGGTCAATCCGATTCAATTAAGCCCGGAAAGACTCTAACTTTCCGTGCCGCCTCTTTCCGCGACATCGAGTTGTTCATCGAGCGCCACCAGGTCCGCCGGCAACGGCATCCCGGTCGCTTTCAACTCGTTCAACATCTCGCGCAGCTTGAAGTGGATTTCATGCAGGTCGTCGGGCTCGCTGTCCATCTGCCGCACCAGCAAATTGATCCCCGTCATCACATCGTCCAGATCCATAGTCGTGACCTTTCGATAGGAGACGTACCCGCCGCATGATATCACGTATCGATATTCTCTACCCGGCGCTACCCGAGAAATTGAAGCTCGCCGGCTTCCAGCCTGGAATGTACATCGTCTCCAACCCGGCGATCTCGAATCCGGCGCCTTCGATCAGCACTTTGATGTCGCGGTTGATGTGACAGCCACCGGCCACCCGCGACCACAGCGGATCGGCCCGGTCCTGCCATTTCCGCACCGCTTCGTCGGGCGCCCTGCCGTGCTCGCAAAACAGCAGCACGCCGTCGGGCCGTAGCACCCTTCGCATCTCCGCCAGGGCGCTTTCGGGGTCGGGGATCGTACACAGTGTGTAGGTCGATACCACCGTATCCGCGCACGCCGACTCGAGCGGGATCGCCTCGGCGCCGGCATCGATGATCTCGACCGAGATCGGGCTCTCGTCGATGCGGTCGTGGGCCAATCGCCGCATTTCCTCGGCCGGCTCGAGCGCCCACAAATGCTCGACCGCCCCGGCGTCGTAGAACGGCAGGTTCAAGCCGCCGCCCAGGCCGATCTCCAGCACCCGGCCGCGCGCCTTCGGGACCAACTTTTCGCGCTGTTCCTGCACCGGTTTGGTGCGGCAGGCGCAGTCGAGCACATGCGGCAGAATATGTTTGGCATAGAATCCCACGCGCTATTCCTTTTTCGCCGCAATGAACGCCGCGATGCGGTCGGCGGCGCCCTCGATCGCCCAGCGCCCGTTGAGATGACCGAAGCCCCCGGCCAAGGTCTCGACCTCGATGTTCGGGGCGGTCGCGCTGGCCACGATCTCGTCGGCGATCTCCGGCGGCAACAGCCGGTCGCCCGCCGCCGGCAGTAACAATGTCGGCACCTTTAGCTCGCTAAGTGCCTTCTTGGCATCCCCCGCGCGGCCGAGCACGAATTGGCGCGCCGCGTTCGCCCGGCACACGAAGTGGCTCGCGTCGGAGCGTTTCGCCATTGTGCGCGCGGTATCGCGCAACCACGCCTCGGCGGCATATAGATTATCCGGCGAGGCGGCGGGATCGCGGTTCTCGTCGGCCCAGGCGCGCCCGAACCGTTGATTGAAAAAACCGCGGCTCAGCGCATCGCGCAGCACCACCTCGAAACTACCCGCCAGGCCGGCGACCGGTTCCGCGCCGCCGTGATAGGCGCCGCCCCGCCAGTTCGGGTCGCGTAGGATTGGTGCCTTCCAGCCCCAGCCGCTCGCCAGGATCCAGCCGTCGGCCTCGACCCAGGGGGTAATCGCGATCGCCCGTTTGACCACATGGGGGTAGCTCGCCGCCCATTCGAGCGCCTGTGCCGCGCCGAGCGAGAAGCCGATCACCGCCTCGATCGAATAGATGCCGAGGCTCTCGGTCAGCGATTTTTGCACCGCGACGAAATCGCGCAATGTCAGCGGGGGAAAATCCGCCCCCCACACGGTCTCGGTCTCGGGATTGAGGTCGCTCGGCCCGGTGCCGACCTCGTGCGGCGTCTTGACCTGCACCGCGCACGGCGCGCCGGCGCTGAGCACGAAATATTTTTTGGTATCGAGTGCCTTGCCGGGGCCGATGATGGCGTCCCAATAGCCCGGCTCCTCGCCCTCGCCGTAGCGCCCAGCCGCGTGCGCGGTCGCCGAAAACGACGGCACGATCAGGATCACATTGTCGGAACGGATATTGAGCCGGCCATAGCTCTCCCAGGCGATGCTCATGCCCGCCACCAGCTTCGCGCCCGCGGTCGCGTAGTAGGGGATGGTATGGACCTGGGGCTCGACGATCTCGTCGAACGCCTGTACCGGTCCCGCGACCGCCAGGGCCAGACCCGCCGCCGCCAATAATGTTTTCAAACTCGATCTCCCGCTTTTCGCATCCGCCCTATGTATCATCATCGCCCGCGGAAATCCGCTTGGCGAGATCGAAAAAGTCGCGTTTCCGCGCCGAGCTGATCGCCCAGTTCGCCGGCACGCTCTGATAACCGCAGTCGAAACTTTCGCCTTCGAAGCGATAATCGAAAAAGCCCCACGAGGCGTATTCGCCGATCGCGGCGCGGAAATTATTGTCCGCGTCATCGAAGCGGTAATGGTCGTCCTCGTTGAACAGGATCGGCATCGGCCGATAGTCCTCGATTTCGCGGCATCGCCGCACCATGTCGCGGATGATCGCCGGGTCTTCCACGCTGTTGCCGTGCAGTAGTAGAAAATCGCTGGCGGCGACCACCGCGGGGTCGGGAATCCGCCCGCCGCCGCCATAGCTGGTGCCGACCGGCAGCTTGCCCTTGACGCGCAGGATCAGCTCGTGCACCCGCTCGGGCATCAGGATCGGTTGCCGGTAACGAATGTCACACTCATTGTTGATCTCGATCAGGACATTACCGCTGCCCCGCGCCACCACCCAGTCGACGATGCCATCGACCGCGGCGACGATCGCCGCCTCGTCGCGCATCACTTTCTCCTGGCCGAAATAGAAACAGCCGAGGATCACCACCAACCCAAGCCCATCCGCCGCGTCGAGTACGCGCGCCAGCCGCGCCAGATAATCGGCGCGCAAGCTCCCGTCCGCCTCGAACGCCGAATTGATCCACGGCTGCTCCTTGGAATAGCCGTACGGACTGCCGCCCTGCAGGTTGAGCGTGAACGCCAAAATCCCATGCGCCGCCCAGCTCGGCATCGCGGTGATGAACTCGTCGGTGTTGCGTGTCGCGTCAAACGCGCCGGTATCGTCATAGGCCCAAAGGTGCCGGGTCTCGGGATTGAGATCGTCAAATATGCCCTGGACCAGCCGCGCGTTCAGCAACAAGCCCTCGATACGCTCGCCGCCCCACGTCACCCCTTCATAGGTCGGCGACCCATTGATAAAAAATTGGTCGCCGCGGATTTCTACCCGGGTCTTCGCCGCCATCTATTCTCTCCGAATTCGCTGGTGTCCGGATCCAGCGCATACCGCCAAAGCGGTTCCGGTTCAAGCGATCTTCGGTGTGTCATTAGGCTGAGCCATCGCGGCCCCGGAGGCCGACCGCGGTTGCCTGGGACGCGAAATTTCGGGCGTATCGGGCCGTGCCGATAATGACCGGCCGCCCGCGATCGATGGACCGCCGGCTCGATACTTCCGTCTACCTCAGTTCGTCACCGTGCCCACCGTCTCCGCGTCGACAATGGTCTGCGGGATCAGGCTGAACAGCACGTCGCGGTTCCTCAGCGCTTGCGGGATTTGCTGGGCCATGAACACCATCACCAGGTCGCGCTTGGGGCTGACCAGGAAGTTGGTGCCGGCGTAGCCCATCCAGTAATAGTCGCCCTTGGCGCCGTTCCACGCGGTGATGCCGTCGTCGAGGCGGACCGCGACCCCAAGTCCAAAGCCATAGCCGTCGCCGACCCACCACATGTTGGCGGCGCGTTTCTCGATCCCCGCGCCGAGATGGTCGCTGGTCATATAGTCGACCGTGGTCGGGCTGAGAATCCGCACGCCGTCGAGCTCACCCCGATTGAGCAGCATCTGCGAAAACCGCCAGTAGTCCGACGCGGTCGACACCAGGCCTTGGCCGCCGGGCAGCCAGTTCGGCTTGACCGACAGATCGCGTAGCGGATTGGGCGCGCCGGTATCCGGGTTCGGCAGTTGCTCGGCGACCCGGCTGAGCTCGGACGCCGCCACCACATAGCCGGTGTCGTTCATCCCCAGCGGACCAAGAATGTTGTCTTGCAGAAATGTATCGATCGTCTGACCCGTGACCACCTCGACGACATGGGCGAGAACGTCGGTCGATTGGCCATAGTCCCACACCGTTCCCGGCTGATACGCCAGCGGGATCGCCGCGATCTTGGTCACCATCTCGGCGTTGGTTTGCTGCCAGCTCAGGGTGTCGGCTTCGCGATATTTGGCTTTCACCGGCGAGTCGCCGAACACCCCATAGGTCAGCCCCGACGTGTGGCGCAGCAAATCCTGCACCGTCACCGGGCGGTTCGCCGCCACCGCGTCCGAGAGCTTGCCTTCCGCCACCGTGGCATCGGCGAACTCGGGCAGATATTTCTCCACCGGATCGTTGAGCAGCAGCCGGCCCTGCTCGTTGAGCATCAGTACCGCCACGCTGACGATCGGTTTGGTCATCGAGAACAGCCGGAAAAGCGACTCGGTGTCCATCGCCGTGCCGTTCGCCTTGTCCTGGAGGCCAAACGCGTCGACGTAGGCGACCTTGCCGTGGCGCGCGACCAACAAGACTCCGCCGGCGATCGATCCGGCGGCGATCTCGGCATCGATGGCATCGCCGACCTGGGCCAACCGCTCGCTCGACAGACCAACCGATTCCGGGCTCGCCATCGGCATTTCGCCGGCGAACCCGAAGCCCGCGCTCCAAACCGAGGATAGCAAGGCAACGAATGCAAATTTGACCAGATTCTTCATCCCGGATTTCCCAGATAGATAACAATTTCACATACTTTGGACGCCGATTCTGATATAAAAATCAATACATTGAGGCGATACAGGGGGCTCGGTAATGGCGTACCCGATGGGTGAAGCGAAACCGGAGCCTCTTCGGGTCGATTTCGACTGTCGCCTGAAGCTGGAATTCCCCGGCAGCAAGATCACCTCGGACGC
>JAKZSU010000185.1:0-27522 GCA_047517485.1 Alphaproteobacteria bacterium | reverse complement strand
GGCTCGTGGCCTGCTTTTCTTCCGACTGCTCCAGCAGGCGGTGCAGCACGAGCCGGTCCCCTACAAGGGCCTAGTCGGCGGTCATCGCAGCCTCGGAAACCAAATGTAGGGGATACAAGAGCGAAGTGGATACCCAGTTATCGCAATACTTATCGGCATTTCGGCCCTCCCAGGATGCGTCGCCGTGGCCTTGACCGCTGGCGGCTTGGCCGCTGGATCGGGCATAAATCACACACTCAACGGCATTTCCTACAAGACGTTCAACAACCCGTTGGACGAGTTGCGCGGCGCGACTCTCGCGACCTTGGCGCAGATGGACATGGAAGTGAGCCGTGACGAGGTGACCGATTCCGGATGGGCGATCACCGCGACCGCGATCGAACGCGAAATTGAAATCGAGCTCGAGCGGTTGACCAGCCAAGCGACCCGGATGCGGGTGGTGACCCACGAGGGAGAGATATTTTTCAAGGATAGCGCGACGTCGACGGAGATCATCCTGATTACCGCCGACAATCTGGCTGGCTGAGCGGGCAGCAGTATAGTTAAGAGGAGCCGAATATTATGATATGGCGTACCCCTCTCGCCTTGCTTTGCAGCGCGATGATTGCTGGCGGCGCCGCCGCGCAGGCCACCGACGATACCGGCACCGACGACGGCACCACGACCATCGAGCCCGATGAAACGAGTGCTTTTGACAGCCTGTCCACGGGCAATCAGAAGATCGCCCGCGCCCTCTTCGATGCGCAACCGCTCGGCGGCGAGACCGGCGACCCGGTCGACGGAAGTCTGACGCTCGACGATATCGCGCAGATGAAACAGGACGGCACCGGCTGGGGGAAACTGTTCCAGGATCTCCAGGCCGAAGGCTACATCGATGCCGATGCCAAGAACCTCGGCCAGTTGGTCAGCGGGAAGTACCAGCCGCCGGTGATCGATGACCCGACGACCACGACCGATCCAACGTCCACGGCGCTGACCGACCCGGTCGGCGACGAGCCGGTCGATACCGGCGCCTTCGACGCTCTCTCGCCTGGCAACCGCAAAATCGCCGAGTCCCTCTACGACGCTCAACCGCGGACCGAGGGCGGCGAGACCGCCGAGGGAGGCGAGACCGCCGAGGGCGGTCTCACCCTCGACGAAATTGCCGAAATGAAACAGGATGGCGCCGGTTGGGGAGAAATGTTCAAGGATATGAAGACCGACGGCCACATCGAGTCCGACGCCAGGAATCTCGGCCAATTGGTGAGCGGGAAATACCAGGCGCCGATCGTCGAGCCTCCCGAGACCCCCGAGACTACGAGCATCACCAGCGGCGCCGGCGATACCGGAACGTCGATCGCGACCACCGAATCGACGGCACCCAAGCGGCACGGACGCTCAACCGTGGTCGTCACCAGCGCCAATGGCGGGCAGATCGTGGTCAACCGGGGTAGGACCCGCAAATCCGGACTCGACACCAGCTTCGATCTCGACGAAATCACCAAGGGACAAGGTCGCGGCGGCGATAAAAGTGTCGCCATGACGTCGGCCGGCGGCGAAGTCGCGACCAACCACGGCCAGAGCAAGAAGCTCGGCTTGATCACCGCGGGCGGCGGCACTGTCGGCGGCGGCCATGGCAACAGCCATGGCCACGGTATCCAAATCACCACCGCCGCGGGCACCAGCGCCGGAGGTGGCGGCGGACACGCGCTCGGCCTCACCAAGGGCGGCGGTGGCGAGCACGGCGGCGGCAAGGCGCTCGGCAAAACCAAATAGGCGGCACGCTCCTCGGCGGCCACGCTCTGCGCTATAGTGGGCGGCACCGATTCGTCACGAATTCCGCCAAGGCCGTCATGAACCATCGAACCGATCGAGGTATCGCCGCGCCCAGTGTCTGGGCCGCGAGACTGTGCCGCTTCTGCACCCGGCTGGCCATGCTGTTCGCCATGTCCGCGCCGGCGATCGCCGATGCCCAGATCACCAGTTATGCCGGCTCGCTCGACGGGCTCTACGCCAACTCGCACCTCATCGTTGTCTCGGGCGAGGCCTTGCTCGTCGACGCCCAGCTCACCCGCTCGGACGCGCGGGGGGTAGTGGAGATGATCGAGAGATCGGCGGCCAAACTCAAGCTGATCTTCATAACCCATGCCCATCCCGACCATTATCTCGGCCTGGAGACCCTATCGCGCGCCTTTCCCCGGGCCCGCATTTTCAGCAGCCAGGGCACCGCGATCGCGATCGCCGGCAGTGGCAAGGCCGCGCGCCGTTTTTGGCGCGAGCGTCTCGGCGACGACATCGCCGAATCGGTGATCGTTCCCGACGTCATTCAGGCGACACGGCTGACCCTGGGCGACGAATCCATTCGTTTGGTCGACTTGTCCGACGGCGAAAGCAAGGCCTCGGCAGTGCTTTATCTGCCGGCGCGAAAATGGCTATTTTCAGGTGATTTGGTGTTCTCCGGCGTGCACCCTTGGCTGGTCGACAATCGCGCCCGGGCCTGGCGGCAAAATCTCCAAAGGCTGCGTGACCTCGGCGCGTTCGCAAAGATCTATCCTGGACACGGCGAGACCGGCGACCACGGCTTGCTCGATCGCAACACGACGTATTTGAAGCGGTTCTCCGAAGCAGCCCGCGCCGCCGCCGACGCCGACATCATGTTTGGCCGCGTCAACGAGCTCTATCCGTCTTATCGACTACCGCACCTCCTGCGGCTCTCGGCCGAGGCGGTGATGAGCGCTCGCGGTCGGCGATAAGACGCAAAGTTGTTCTGCCCCCCGCATCACGAGCTCCCATCGCGCTATATGTGCTACAGTCGCCCCCTAGTCCCCGACAGACGAAAGCCCGCGCGATGAGTTACGACTTGGTTATCAAGAACGGCATGGTCGTCGATGGTTCCGGCATGGCGCGGTATCGCGCCGATGTCGGCGTCAAGGACGGCAAAATCGCGCACATCGGGCGGATTGCCGAGCCCGCGGACCAAGTCATCGACGCCGAAGGCCACGTCGTCACCCCGGGTTTCGTCGACGGCCACACCCACATGGACGCGCAGATATTCTGGGACGAGATGGGAAGTTGCTCGTCCTATCACGGCGTCACCTCGGTGGTGATGGGAAATTGTGGCTTTACGTTGGCGCCGTGCCGCGAAAGCGAAGTCGACTTCGTGTTCCGCAATCTCGAGCGTGCCGAGGATATCTCCCGTGAAGCGATGCTCGCCGGCATCGCGTGGCGGTGGGAGAGCTATCCGGAATATCTCGACGTGCTCGACACCTTGCCCAAGGCAATCAATTACAGCGGCTACATCGGCCACTCCGCGCTGCGCACCTACGTCATGGGCGAGCGCGCTTTCGAGCAGGACGCCAACCAGGACGATCTCGCCAAAATGGTGCACTTCGTCCAGGACGCGGTGCGCGCCGGCGCGATGGGGTTCTCGACCTCGCGCAGCCCGAGCCACCGCACCTCGGACGATCGCCCGGTGGCGAGCCGCATCGCACCGTTCTCCGAGGTCGAGGCCATCGTCCACGGCATGGGCGATATCGGCGCCGGCATCTTTCAATTGGCGATGGAACGCGGCAATACCGCGTATATGAAAACCTTCTACCAGTCGCTGGCGACGCTT
Organism: Alphaproteobacteria bacterium; assembly: GCA_047517485.1. GTDB lineage: Bacteria > Pseudomonadota > Alphaproteobacteria > UBA7887 > UBA7887 > JAKZSU01. The sequence continues at coordinate 23,927 of JAKZSU010000185.1, read as the reverse complement.
TCCCGGGAGAGTGGCCGCCCGGTCACCTTCGGCAGCCTCGCCCGCCGCGAATGTCCCGGTCAATGGCGTGAATTCTACGATATTATCGAGCAAGGAAACCGCGACGGCGCGCGCATATTCCCGCAAGTGCATAGCCGCGAGCTCAATTCGATCCTATCGTTCGAGACGTCGACCCCGTTTGACACATGGGACGTGTGGTCGGAATTTCGCCAGCTTCCGCTCGCGGAACAACAGGCCCGTCTCGGGGACCCCGAACTCAAGGCTAAACTCGTCGAGGTCGCGAGCCGACCATACGACGGCCCGGAAATCGTCGGCGCCGAGGCGCGGCCGCCGGAGTGGGACATTTTCTATGTCATGGACCGCATCCCACGGCCGCACCGCACCGTCGCCGATGTCGCGCGCGAGCGCGGCGTGGTCCCGGCCGAGGCGATGATCGATCTCGCGCTCGAGCACGACCTGAAACTGTTTTTCCGCCAACCCCTGGTCAACGAAAACCAGGACGACGCGCTGGCGCTGATGAAGCATCCGCACTCGGTGGTAACCTTCTCGGATTCCGGCGCCCATGTCTCGCAGATCATGGACAGCTCGTTGCAAACCCATCTGCTCAGCCACTGGGTGCGTGACGAGGAAGCCTTCACCCTCGAGGAAGCGGTGCGCATGGTCACCTATGACACCGCGACCAACTGGGGCTTCCACGATCGCGGCCTGCTGCGCGAGGGCCTGGTCGCCGACATCGTTGTGTTCGATCCCGAAACGATTGAGCCGCGGATGCCGGAGGTGGTCACCGATCTGCCCGCCGGCGCCAAGCGCCTGAAACAATATGCCGACGGGATCAAGACCACCGTGGTCGCCGGCCAACCGGTGTTGATCGACAACGAGCCGACCGGGGCGCTGCCAGGCCGCATCTTGCGCGGTCCCCTCGCCGCCCGGAGCAACGGTCGCGCCGCGGCTTAAACCTCTCGTCGCAAACGAGCTTCGATCTCGTGGCGCTGAATTTTGCCGGTGGTCGAGCGCGGTAGGTCTTCGAGCGCGACAAAGCGAATTTCCTTGGGCCGCTTATAGCCGGCGAGACCCTTGCGGCACGCCGCCATCAAGTCGTCGACCGCGAGACTGTCGTCCTTGACGGCGACGAAGGCCACCGGCACTTCGCCCCATTCGGCGTCCGCGCGACGCACCACCACCGCGTCGGCGACCCGGGGATCGGCCAACAGGATCTGCTCGATCTCGGCGGGATACACGTTCTCGCCGCCGGTCTTGATGAGATATTTGGCGCGATCGACGAAATCGTAAGTGCCGTCCGGATTGCGGCGAAAGACATCACCCATGTGGAACCAGCCACCGCGAAAGTCCTCCGCCGTCGCCGCCTCGTCCGCCCAATAGCCGGAGAACAGGGTGGGGCCGCGAAATGCCAGCTCGCCCGGCGTTCCGTCCGCGACATCGTGGTCGTCGCTATCGACCAAGCGCACCTCGCACAAGGAATTCTGCCGTTTCGACAGGCTGTCGGGAATTTCTCCCGGCGCGATCAGTCCGGCGGACACCGGCGGAATACCGGTCTCGGTCGAGCCAAAACTGTTGAGATACGGCGCCTTGAGGATCGAGGTCACCTGCGCCAACTGGTGGCGCGGGATGAGGTCGGCCATGGCGCCGGTGAGACGAATGCCTTTGGGCTCGAGCGGTTCGGCCGCATGACGCGCGATCACTCGATCGAGAACGCCGGGCATCAGGATAAACCAGCAGACCCGCTGTTCCGCCAACAGCGGCCACAGCCGGTCCAAGTCGAAACCGTCGACCAGGCTCACCCGACCGCCGATCAACAGCATGCCGATCGCGAGATCGGTGGACGCCATGTGGAACATCGGCGCCCAAGCCGGAAACACCTCGTCGCGCGACAGACCGTAATCGGTGCAAAACACGGTGACCCTGGCGATGAAGGCGCGATGGCTCACCACCGCGCCCTTGGGGCGGCCGGTGGTGCCGCTGGTATAGAGAATGACCAGCCCGTCCTCGGGCACCGCGACCGCGGCGGGTTCAGTGGGGTAAGCGGCGACCAGCATGGCTTCATACGCGTCACCGAGTTCGATGACGTCCGGCGGCCGCGCTGCGAGTTCGTCGAGAGCCCGCGCGTGGCGCGGCGACACGATTGCCGCCTTGGGCGCCGCGAGCGCCACGCAATGCTCGAGTTCGCCGGGCGCCAGCCGCCAATTGAGCGCCGCGACAATCGCCCCCAATTTCGCGCAGGCGAATTCGAGCTCGACATACTCGACCCGATTTTCGGACAAAATGGCAACCCGATCGCCCCGGCCCACGCCCCTGGTCGCCAGCGCGTTCGCCAACCGGTTCACCCGCGTATTGAAGGCAGCATAGGACAGGCTCAACCGCTCATCATCGACCGCGATCGCCTCAGGCCGAATCCGCGCCTGCTCCGCCAGCAAGCGCCCGACGGTGCTTCGCCCCGCCGCCGCTGTTATCGCCGCACTATTCATAGGCTCGTTGTATCAGGGCGCGGGCCCGGCGCAAAATCGACCCGCCCTATTCCAGCGGCACTTTAAGTTCCATCGGCAGCGCCGGATCGGCCGACCATTCGGCGAGCGAGCCGTCGTAGAGCCGGACGTTTTCGTTGCCGAGGATGCCGCCGAGGGACAGCCAGCCGATCGCGCTTTCCAGGCCGGAATTGCAGAACAGGATCTGCGCGCCATCGGCGTCGAGACCAGCGGCGCGCCACAGCCGGCGGATTTGCGCGCGCGTGCGGAACCTCAGCTTGCCGTCGACCACCAGCCACATCATTGGGAGATTTATAGCGCCGGGGATGGTTCCGGGGCGCACCACCACCGGGCTGCTGTTAATCCCGAGATAGTGGTCGTTCGCCCGCATATCGACCAGCGTCAGCCCGCTATCGAGTGCCGCCACGACATCGCCGCGGCCGGCGATCATGGCGGCGCGCGGATGCGCGGTGAAGCTGGTCGGCCGAACCGTCGCCGGTCCGACTTCGATGTCATTGTCCCAATCGGCGGTCCACGCGGCGATACCGCCGTCGAGGATCGACACCGCGTCGTGGCCGAGGGCGCGAAATATGAAATAAACCCGCGCCAGTTCGGCTGGCGAGAACATGTCGAGCGCCGCGGTGACCAGCACCACATGGGTGGTGTTGCCGATCCCTAGCGATCCGATCAGCTTCTCCAGGCGGTCGATCGCCGGCACCATGTTCTCCACCCCAGCGCGCGTCATCCGCCAGCCGCCGTTGTAGTAGTCGCTATGAACCGCGCACGGCAGGTGTTCGGCCTCGAAGTTGCGCACCGAACGGCGAAGGTCGAGCACCACCAGATCCGCGGAACAGACCCGCGGCGCCAGCCAGGCCACGTCGACGATCGGTGGCGCGGCTTCCGCGCGCGCCGCACCGGCCGTCGTCACGCCCGCATAGAGCATTGCAATCAGCGTTAGTGCGACATATCGCAACGTCGAAAAATCCATCATTGCCAATGATTTGCCGCTTTTTCACGGGATTCGCAAGCGCTATTGGGAAACGCGATTAGGTCTATAGCTTATATCGCCGGCCGTGAGTTTCTATCTTCCCGACGCTGCCTGGATTTCCGGGCAGTACGTTTTCGAACGGAAACTAGAATACTGGAGAGTTCACATGTGGAGCACCCCTGTAGTTCGTGAGATTGCGGTTGGTCTCGAGATCAATTGCTACGCCTGCGCCGACGTCTAAGGTCGGGTCACGATTTAATCGTGTAGGCCCGCCGTTGGCGGCTTTAGGGCATCAACAGAGTCGGAGGTGAAATGATGCACATCCGTGTTCTGGGCTCTGCCGCCGGCGGCGGGTATCCCCAGTGGAATTGCAATCATCCAAATAGTCGACGCGCGCGCCAGGACGACCCGGCGGCACGCCCACGAACCCAATCGTCGATCGCGGTAAGCGCCGACGGCGAGCGCTGGTTTCTGTGCAACGCCTCGCCGGATATCCGCCAGCAGATCAACCAAACCCCGGCGATGCACCCCCATGACGGGCTGCGCCACAGTCCGATCCAAGGCGTGGTGCTGACCAACGCCGATGTTGACCACATCACCGGGCTGTTGACGCTGCGCGAATCCCACCCGCTTCGGCTCTACGGCTCGAGCAAGGTGCTCGACGTGCTCGCCGCGAACACCGTGTTCAACGTGCTCAATCCGAAGTTCGTCGCCCGCGATACCCTCCGTCTGGATGAGCCATTGGCGTTGATCTGTCCCGACGGCAGCGACAGCGGCGTCACCGTGGTCCCCTTCGCGGTCCCCGGCAAGGTGGCGCTGTGGTTGGAGAAAGCCGACGCGCCGGTCGAGACCGAGGCGGTGGGCGAGGACACGATCGCCCTTGAAATCCGCGACGCGGACGGAAAAACCCGGGCCTTCTACGTCCCCGGCTGCGCCACCTTTCCCGATTGGCTCGCCGATCGGCTGCGCGGCGCGCCGCTGGTCCTGTTCGACGGGACTCTGTGGATCGACGACGAAATGATACGATCGGATGTCGGCATCAAGACCGGCAAGCGAATGGGCCATATGAGTGTCTCGGGTCCCCGCGGCACGGTGGCGGCTTTCGCGGATCTCGATGTGGAGCGGAAAATTTTTATTCACATCAATACGACCAATCCGATCCTGCTCGACGACAGCGCCGAGCGCGCCGAAGTCGTCGCCGCGGGCTGGGAGGTGTCGTATGACGGCATGGAGATTACGATATGAGCAGTGCCGCCGCCTTGGCCGCGATCAAACCCACCCATTGGTACGAGCTCGACGTCCCCGACGACGGTTTGCTGTCGCCGGATGATTTTTCCGACGCCATGCAGCAGATCGGCCGCGAGCGCTACCACAGTCTGCATCCGTTTCACAAATTGCTGCACAATGGCGAGCTCAACCACGGCCAGGTTCAGGCGTGGGCGCTCAATCGCTACTATTATCAGGCGAGCATTCCGCGCAAGGATCTGACCTTGATGGCGCGCCTGCCGAGCGCCAATTTGCGCCGCGCCTGGCGCTCGCGGGTGCTCGACCACGATGGCGTCGAGGTCGAGACCGGCGGGATCAGCCGCTATCTCCAGCTCACCGAGCGGCTTGGCCTCGACAACGTCTATGTCGAATCGACCATCGGCTTGCTGCCGGCGACCCGTTTCGCGGTCGATGCCTATGTCAACTACGTCGCCACCCGGTCGCAACTCGAGATGATCGCGTCGTCGTTGACCGAGCTGTTCGCGCCGACCATTCACAAGGAACGCATCGCCGGCCTGTCGAAGCATTATGACTGGGCCGACGACTACGCGCTCGCGTACTTCAAGAAACGCCTCGCCGAGGCGCCGAAAGATGCCGAGTTCGGCCGCGACTACGTGATCCGCGAGGCCGCGACGCGCGCGAGCCAAGAGGCGGTGCTCAATGCCATCCGCTTCAAGACCGACGTGTTGTGGGCACAACTCGACGCGCTTTACTTCGCCTATGTCGAGCCGGCGTTTATCCCGCCGGGCGCCTTTGTGCCCGACGATCTCAAGGGCTGAGCCTTGAGCGAGCGACTGGTCATAGCCGACGGTACCCAACCGAAACTGCCGCGGCACGCCAAACTGCGTTTCGACAAGCCACGCGACAAGTGGATAATTCTGGCGCCGGAACGGGTATTCGAGCTCGACGAGATCGCCTACGAGATCGTTTCGCTGTGCGATGGCGAGCGCTCGCTGGTCGACCTCGTCGACGTGCTTTCAGCGAAATTCGATCAGGCGCCGCGTGACGCCATCCAAACGGATGTGACCGGCATGCTGCAAAACCTGGCGGACAAAGGATTCATCGTGTCATGAGCGACGTCGTAGAAAACACCGCGGCCCTGGGCCGTACCCAGCCGGACAAAGTGGTGCCGTACGCGATTTTGGGCGAGATGACCCATCGCTGCCCGCTGCAATGCCCGTATTGCTCGAACCCACTGATGCTCGAACGCGCGAGCGAGGAGCTGAGCACCGAGGACTGGAAGCGGGTGATGGACGAGGCCGTCGATATGGGCGTCCTGCATTTCCATTTTTCCGGCGGCGAGCCGACCTCGCGCAAAGACCTGGAAGAGCTGGTCGCGCACGCCGCCAAGGTCGGCCTGTATACCAATCTGATCACGTCGGCGGTTTTGTTGAGCGAGGATCGCGTTAACAGTCTCGCCGAAGCCGGTATCGATCACGTGCAGATCAGTTTCCAGGATTCGACAGCCGAGCTCGGCGATTGGGTGGCCGGCTACAAAGGCGCGTTCGAGAAAAAAAAGGCGGCGGCGCGTTTGGTCCGCAAGGCCGACATCCCGCTCACCGTCAACGCGGTGATGCACCGCCACAATCTCCATCACTTGGAAGACATGATCCAAATGGCGATCGATTTCGACGCCGAGCGGATCGAAGTGGCGCAAGTCCAGTACTACGCCTGGGCGTTGCGCAATCGCGCCGCGTTCCTGCCCACCCGCGAGCAGCTCGATCGCGCCACCGAGATCGTCACCGAGGCCCGCGAACGGCTTAAGGGTGTGCTGGCGATCGACTATGTGGTGCCGGATTATTACGCGCGGCGGCCGAAATCCTGCATGGGCGGTTGGGGCCGGCAATTCCTCAACATCATGCCCTCGGGCACGGTGCTGCCGTGTCACGCGGCGGAAAGCCTGCCCAACATCACCTTCGACTCGGTGCGCGACAAACCGCTGGCGTGGATTTGGGAACATTCGGAAAGCTTCAACATGTTCCGCGGTACCGATTGGATGCCTGAGCCGTGCCAATCGTGCGACCGCCGCGAAATCGATTGGGGCGGGTGCCGCTGCCAGGCCTACGCCCTGGTCGGCGACGCGGCGAAGACCGACCCAACCTGCGAGCTCGCCCCCGACCGCGCGGTCCTCGAAGAGCCGCTGCGGGAGGCGCTCGCGGAGGCGCCCGAGTTCATCTATCGCCGCTATGGGAACTAGAGCCTTTCATGTCTTAATGGAACCGGTTTGATGGGCCAAATTGGCTTTTCGGGTAGGCGCGGCGCGAAGGGCGATGTGTGTGCATCGGCCGAGCGTCGCAACGCAACCGAAATGCCAAGTTGGCCCACCGAAGGCCGCGCTCCCGTGCGCCGTGGCGTCGTCGCGCGGCTTGCCCGATGCACACACATCGCGCCGCACCGCGCTCCTAGCCACGGCGCACGGGAGCGCGGTCAAACCGAATCCATTGAGACATGAATGGCTCTAACAGGGTCCCCGACAAAACCGAAGTCGCCCGAAACTGGAATATCCGCGTGCCGGCTTGGACGCGTTGGGCCGAGCGTGTCGAGCGCATGGCGCGGCGCTTCAATCAGCCGCTGATCGACGCCGCCGATATAGCGCCGGGCATGCGCGTGCTCGACCTCGCCTCGGGTGCCGGCGAACCGGCCCTGACCATCGCCCGTACCGTCGGCGCCAGCGGCCGGGTGGTCGCCAGCGATTTGGTCGACGCCATGCTCGAGGCGACGCGAACCCGCGCCGCCGCCGAAGGCTTGAGCCACCTGTCGGCCGAGGTCGCCGACATGGAGGCCCTGCCCTTCATTGATGCCAGCTTCGACCGCGTCACCTGCCGCTTCGGCATCATGTTCGTGCCCGATCCGGTGCAAGCCTTGCGCGAGGCCCGTCGCGTCCTGGTACCCGGCGGCCGCACCGCATTCATGGTCTGGGGCCCGATGTCGGACATCACGATGTTCACGGTGATCCAGCGCGAAGTGCGCGATTTTCTCGGGCTCGACGAAGCCACTGGATTGCCGCAATTCCGTTTCGGCGCCGGGGGCTTGCTGGACTCATCGCTCCGCGCCGCCGGCTTCACTCAAGTCTCGGAGACCGAACTTCGCTTCGACGCCAAGCCGCCCGCCGACTCGAAATTCTGGCAAGCCAACGTCGAAATGTCGTTCGCCGCGGAGTTGGCCGAACTGGAACCGGACACCCGCGCCGCGCTCGACGAAAAAATTGACAAGGCTTTCGACGCCTATCTCGACGGCGACCGCTACCTCATGAAAGCCCATGTCCGGATCGGGACCGGCCTCGCCTAAATCACTCTAGACCGGCGCCTCAGCCTGCTTCTTCGTCGTCCGATTCGGCGGGCGGCGCCGCTTGATCTCGTGCATAGGCGCGCAGGCCCCACGGTAGCGACGCGATGTAAAACGCCACAACCGCGAGCAATACCCACCAGATATATGCCACCGACAACGCCGCCAGCATCGTCAGCAACACCATCGCCGGCAGCACATGCTCGTGTTTCAGGCGCACCGCCTTGAAGCTGAACGTCGGCACCCGGCTCACCATCAGGAACGCGACCACCAGAACATGCGCGCCGACCACCAGCGGATGGGTCCACCAGCCCTCGCCGAGCTCGAACGAGAGCAGCAGGGGGAGCAGCACGACGCCACATCCCGCGGGCGCCGGCACACCGGTGAAAAAACGTGACGACGCCGCCGGCTCGGGCTCGGCCGAGGTCGCGCCGACATTAAAACGGGCGAGCCTAAGCGCGCAGCACACCGCGAAAAACAGCACCACCGCCCAGCCCGCGCCACGGATCTCGGACAGCACCCAAATATGCAGCACAATCGCCGGCGCGACGCCAAAATTGACGATGTCGGCGAGCGAGTCGAGCTGGACCCCGAATTCGCTGGTCGCCCGCAATAGGCGCGCCAACCGACCATCCAAGGCATCGCAGATCATCGCCAGGAGCAGCGCGATCACCGCCGCCTCGAAGCGGTCGAGGAAGGCGAACCGAATGCTGGTCAGCCCGGCGCAGATGCCCAGTACGGTCACCCCGTTGGGCACCAGAAGATTGATCGGCGGTGGTCGCAGACGACGCGGGCGCATTATTCAGCCTCGGCTTTCAGTCGCGCGATCACTGTTTCGCCGCCGACGGTGCGTTGGCCTTCGAGAACCAACGGCTCATACGCGGGATCAAGATACACATCGACGCGGCTGCCGAAGCGAATGATGCCGAAACGGTCGCCGGCGACGACCGATTGGCCGGCCTCCAGGCCGCAGACAATTCGGCGCGCCACCAAGCCGGCGATCTGCACGAAGATCAGGCCATGCCCGGCGCCCGTCGTCATCCGTACCGCCATGCGCTCATTATCGACGCTCGCCTTGTCGAGCGAGGCATTGAAGAACTTGCCCGCCCGGTAGTCCACCGCGTCGACGGTTCCGTCCGCCGGCGCCCGGTTCACATGGACATCGAACACGTTCATGAATATCGCCACGCACTGGCGCGGCTCCTCGCTATCGGCCACTTCCGCCGGGGGCGCCAGCGAGCGGATCGGCAGAACCACCCCGTCCGCCGGGGCGATGACGATGCCGGGGCGCCTGGGCGTCACCCGCGTCGGATCACGAAAGAAATACAGGCACCACGCGGTGGCGATCAGCCCCACGACGCCCAAATGCGGCGTGAGCCACCACAGAATCGCGGTGACGCCGACAAACAGCACGACAAATATCCGCCCCTCTCGATGAATCGGCACCAACACGGATTTAAGCATAACTCGTTTCCACTATTCGTCGGCACCCTGAAGCTCGGCGAGCCGTTCCGCCACCCGCTGGCTCTCTTGTTGGCGCGACCACATCTCGGCGTACAGACCGCCTTTGGTGAGCAGGTCGAGATGACGTCCGCGCTCCGCCACCCGGCCCGCTTCGAGCACGAGGATTTCGTCGGCATCGACCACGGTCGACAAGCGATGGGCGATCACCACCGTCGTATGGTCGCGGGACAGTTCGGCTAGGTTGGCCTGGATATCCTTCTCCGTCGCGGTATCGAGCGCCGATGTCGCCTCGTCGAACACCATGATCTTCGGGTTCTTCAATAGCATGCGGGCGATCGCCACGCGCTGCTTTTCGCCGCCCGAAAGCTTGAGACCGCGTTCGCCTACCATGCTCGCATACCCTTGCGGGAGTTCGGCGATAAAGTCGTGAATATGCGCGGTTCGCGCCACGGTCTCCACCTCGTCGTCACCACACCCCGGTCGGGCATAGGCGATGTTGTAAAGAATGGTGTCGTTAAACAGAACCGTGTCCTGCGGCACGATGCCGATCGCCGCGCGCACCGAGGCTTGGGTGACCTCGCGAATGTCGCGGCCGTCGATGCGAATGGCGCCGGCGCTGACGTCATAGAAGCGGAACAGCAGGCGCGAGATCGTCGATTTGCCGGCGCCGCTGGGGCCGACGATCGCCACCGTTTTGCCGGGCGGGACCCGGAACGACACATCGTGCAGGATCGGGCGGTCCGGGTCGTAGGAAAAATCGACATGGTCGAACTCGATCTCCGCCGCGCCGACCTCCAGGACGCTCGCGCCACCGTCGTCGGCGATCTCCGGTTGCTTATCCAGCAGCTCGAACATGCGTTCCATATCGACCAGGGATTGCTTGATCTGGCGATACACGAAACCGAGAAATCCGAGCGGCTGATAAAGCTGAAACATGAATGCATTGATCGCCACCAGATCGCCCAGCGACATTCGTCCTTCGGCGATCGCATCGCCGGCGAGCATGAGCACCGCCGTCATGCCGAGCGCGATCACCGCGCCCTGGCCGATGTTCAGCAGCGATAGCGAAACCTTGGTGGTTACCGCCGCGTTTTGGTAGCGGCGCAGCGACACATCGAAGCGCCGCGCCTCGTGCTCCTCGTTACCGAAATATTTGACCGTTTCGTAGTTGAGTAGGCTATCGATCGCCTTGGTGTTGGCCTGCTCGTCGGAATCGTTCATCCGGCGGATGAAACGGGTGCGCCACTCGGTGACGAAAAAGGTGAAACCGATATAGAGAACAACGGAAACAAAGGTGATCGCGGCAAACGGTGGGTCATAACGATAGAGCAGAATGCCGCAAACCAAGCCGATTTCCAGCAAGGTCGGCAAGACGTTGAACAGGGAAAACGTCAGCAGGAACTCGATGCCCTTGGTGCCGCGCTCGATAACCCGGCTTAGGCCGCCGGTCCGCCGATCGAGATGAAAGCGCAGCGACAAGGCGTGCAGGCGCCGAAACGTCTGCAGCGCGACATCGCGGATCGCCTGCTGCGCCACCCGGGCGAACACGGCGTCACGCAATTCGCCGAACGCCACGGTAGCCAAGCGCGCGACACCGAAGGCGACGATAAGGGCAATGGGGAGCACCAGAACCTTGCTCCCGTCGGCCGGGTCGAGCGCTTCGACGATGCTCCCGAGGAGCAGCGGCACCTGCACCACCGCGATCTTGGCCGAAATGAGAAATATCATCGCGACGACGACGCGGGTGCGCAGGTCGAACCGGCCCGGCGGCCACAGAAAGGGCAGCAACGTCCGAATTACATGCCAATCACGGCTCGATCGGGTTTGCTTTTCGGCGTCGTCGTCATCGCGCGACAAGGACCCAGGTGGGCTCATTCGGTCGCGCGGCCCGACACATAATCAAGTGTCTTCACCCGTCGGCGCTCGTCCCTGGCACGACGAAGATTTGCCCCGGATAGATCAGGTCGGGATCGCGAATCTGATCCTGGTTGGCATCGAAGATCAACGTGTGGCGCACGCCTTGGCCGTACACCCGGCGCGCGATGCGCCACAGGCTGTTGCCGGGCTGCACAACGACCAGTCCCTCGCCAACCGCGGCATCACTGAGATCGGCCAGCGAGAATGGCGTTTCCAGCCGCGACACCACTTGGCCGTCTTCATCGACCTGATCGATCCGAAGCGTGTAGAGCCCGGGTTCGATATCGCCATCGGGCACCAAGTGCCACTTGCCTTCGGCGTCCACGACAATGGACCCGATCGCCCGATTGTCGATATAAGCGGCGATCGCGTTGCCCGGCAGCGCCTGGCCGGCGATGTCGACGTCGCCGGATTCATCGTAGCTCACCGAATCGAGGGTCAGACCGCTCGCCGCGTCGATACCGCGTCCCGGCTCGCCACCCTGCAGCAGCCGGCTCATGCCGCCACTGTCGCGTGACAACAGCACCGCGACCGGTCGTTCGTCGACCATCGGTTCGGCCGGTCGCACGCCACTGGGCGACGACGGCACGACAAGCACGACCACCTGTTCAGAGAGCGATTCGACGTCGCTCGGCGACCGCGCGGTCAAGGACAGCTCACTGGTCCCTTGGCTCAAGTGTTGTTTGGGTAACACCACCCATTCGCCGCGCGCATCGGCGACCGCGTCGCCAATCACGGTGTCGCCGTCGAGCACCGACACCGTCGCACCCGGTTCCGCGCGCCCGGCGATCACCGCGTTGACATCGGGCGCGATGCGCACGACGTCGAAACTGGGCGCCACCGAGCCGACCGGATTTTCCACTTCCTGCGGCCGTACCAGGGGTTCGGGAACGGACTCGTCGACCACCGCCTCGCAAATGACATTGTCGGTTGGGGCTATGCCCGACCCGGGGACCGGACAGGAATCATCGGTCGCGGCCAGCGCCACCGGCTCCTTGGCGCTCTCGCGCAGCATGGCTTCCGGCTCCACAATGTCGGAGACCGGCGATCGAGGCGGCGCCGCAACCGTGTCGGGCAAGACCGCGACATCGACTTCGGGAACATCTTCCGCCGGCGAATCCACCACATCGGGAGAGGCCGGCGCGACCTCCGGTTCCCGGGCCGATTCGATCGGCGGCGCCGCTTCGGTCTCGTCGGAAGGCGCTACCTCGGCGAGCTCGACAGACTCCGAAGCGGTCTCGACCGGCTCCGACGGCAGCTCCGAAGCAGTCTCAACCGGCTCCGACGGCGGCTCCGAAGCGGTCTCCACCGCGGCGCCGTCCTCGCGAATTAGCGACAAAGCATAGGCAATGTCCGCGATCAAAACGATCGCCACCGCTATTGCCAATCCTCTCAACCGACGCACTCAACTCTCCCTGGCTCGAATCGTTACGAAAGAGTAAACCGATACGCGCGCCGCTGCAATTGGCGGGTGGCATTTGGTCAGTCCACGTGCACCGTCCAATTCGAACCGTATAGTCGGTAATATTCGTTGCCAAGGAGACTCGATTGCGAACACTTAAGGCGGTTTGCGTCTATTGCGGCTCCAGTACCGGTATTGGCGGGTCTTACACAGACCTCGCGCGCGCCTTTGGCAGCGAATGCGGCCAACGCGGAGTGGATCTGGTATTCGGTGGCGGCGCGATCGGGTTGATGGGTGTGGTTGCCGACGCGGCACTGGCCGCGGGCGGCCGTGTCACCGGCATAATCCCTGGTTTTCTCGAACGCCCCGAGATCGCCCATCCTGGTGTGACCACGATGATCACCGTCGACGGCATGCACGCGCGCAAGCAACGGATGTTCGAATTGGCCGATGGTTTTGTCAGCCTCCCCGGCGGTCTCGGAACCCTCGACGAGACCGTCGAAATGATGACCTGGAAGCTGCTCGCCCAACATGACAAGCCGATCGTCTTGCTCGACCAAGACAACTTTTGGACACCATTCCGCGCCCTCGTCGGCCATTTCGTCGACCAAGGATTCGCCCATGCCACGGCGGCCGATCTGTACACCATCGCCGACTCGCCAAAAGCCGCCTTCGCCGCGCTCGAATCGGCGGTTTCTTCGCCTATATTGACTGATCCCGACCGTCTCTAGGCAATACCGAGCGGCCTTGTTATGGTCCGCGCGCCGTTCGGCACTCCCACCTCAGCGCCCCAGGAGTCTACCATTATGGACAAGATCAAGGTCGCCAATCCGATCGTCGAAATCGACGGCGATGAGATGACCCGCATCATCTGGCGGTTCATCAAGGACAAATTGATCCTGCCTTATCTCAATCTCGAGACCGCCTATTTTGATCTCGGCATCGAATCGCGCGACGCCACCGAAGACCAGATCACCGTCGATGCGGCGGAAGCGATCAAGCGGCACAAGGTCGGCGTCAAATGCGCGACGATCACGCCCGACGAGGCGCGCGTGGAGGAGTTCGGCTTGAAGCGGATGTACCGCTCGCCGAACGGGACGATCCGCAATATTCTTGGCGGCACGGTGTTCCGCCAGCCGATCATCTGCAACAACGTGCCGCGCCTGGTGCCCGGCTGGACCAGACCAATCGTTATCGGCCGTCACGCCTTCGGCGATCAGTATCGCGCGACCGACTTTCTGGTGCCCGGCAAAGGCAAACTGACCATGCGCTTCGAGCCCGCCGACGGCGGCGAGGCGATCGAGCACGAGATTTTCGATTTCCCCGAGGCCGGCATCGCCATGGGCATGTACAATCTCGACGAGTCGATCCGCGGCTTCGCGTGCGCCTGTCTCAACTACGGCCTTGGGCTCGAGTGGCCGGTTTATCTCTCGACCAAAAACACCATCCTCAAGGCCTATGACGGGCGTTTCAAGGACTTGTTCGAGGAGGTCTTTCAGGCCGAATTCAAGGACCGGTTCGCCGCCGCGGGGATCACCTACGAGCATCGCTTGATCGACGACATGGTCGCCTGCGCGATGAAGTGGGAAGGCGGTTTCGTCTGGGCCTGCAAGAATTATGACGGCGACGTCCAGTCCGACACCGTGGCACAAGGGTTCGGCTCGCTCGGCCTGATGACTTCGGTGCTGCTGACCCCCGACGGCGACACCGTCGAGGCGGAAGCCGCGCACGGCACGGTGACCCGCCACTACCGCCAGCACCAGGACGGCAAGGAGACTTCGACCAACCCGATCGCCTCGATCTTCGCCTGGACCCGCGGCCTCTATTACCGCGGCAAGTTCGACGACACGCCCGCGGTCCAGACTTTCGCCGAGACTTTGGAGAAAGTCTGCGTCGACACCGTCGAATCGGGCTTCATGACCAAGGACCTGGCAATCCTCGTCGGCCCCGATCAGGGCTGGCAAACCACCACCCAATTCCTCGACAAGCTCGACGAAAATTTGAAAGCGGCGATGGGCTAACACCGACCAGCACACTCGCGGGTCGGCAAGCTTATGCGAGGCCAGCCTGCGTGGCGCTTGAACGCCCTTATAATCAACCGGACTGCGCGTTGCGCAGGCCGGCAAGCGCGACCGCGCGACCGCGCGCCCGAGCTTATGCGAGGCAGCCCGCGTGGCGCTTGAACGCGCTTTAAAACAACCGGACTGCGCGAGGCGCAGGCCGGCAAGCGCGACCGCGCGCCCGAGCTTATGCGAGGCAGCCCGCGTGGCGCTTGGACGCGCTTAAAAACTAAGCGGCTTCGGCGATTTTCGCGAGCGCGGCCTCAATAGCGCCGAGCGCCTCATCGGCGGCATCGCCATTTGGCCCGCCGGCTTGCGCGAGATCGGCGCGGCCGCCGCCGCCCTTGCCGCCGAGCGCCTGGGCGCCGGCGCGGACCAGCGCGACCGCGTCGAGCCGGTCGGTCAGATCCTCGGTGACGCCGACCACCACCGCCGCCTTGCCGTCGGTGACCGCGACGATGGCGACGACGCCGGAGCCGATCTGCTGCTTGATCACATCCGCCATGCCGCGCAATTCCTTCGCCGGCACGCCGTCGAGTTTGCGCGCCGCCAGGGTCACGCCAGCGACCTCGACGGTCTCCTGCGCGCCCGCGCCGCCACCGCCAGTGGCGATCTGCCGCCGCGCGTCCGCCAGGTCGCGTTCGAGTTTCTTGCGTTCGGCGAGCAGCGCGGCGATGCGCGCCGCGACCTCGCCCGGCGCCGCCTTTAGCGCCGCCGCGGCCTCGGCCAGCGCGCGCCCTTGTTGGTTGACGTAAGCGAGCGCGTCCTCGCCGGTCACCGCCTCGATGCGCCGCACCCCGGCCGCCACCGCGCCTTCGCCGATCAATTTGACCAGGCCGATATCGCCGGTGCGCGCGACGTGGGTGCCGCCGCACAGCTCGACCGAATAGGGCGCGGCCTCGGCGCCGCCCATCGAAACCACTCGGACCTCGTCGCCATATTTTTCGCCGAATAGCGCCAAGGCGCCGCTCTCCACCGCCTCTTCGGGGCTCATCAAAAGTGTCGATACGGCGGCGTTGGCCAACACCTCGCGGTTGACCTCGGCCTCGACCGCGGCGAGCTCTTCGTCCGCCATCGGCTTGGGGTGCGAGACGTCGAAGCGCAAGCGATCGGGCGCTACCAGCGAGCCTTTCTGGGTCACATGATCGCCGAGATGTTTGCGCAGCGCCGCGTGCAGCAAGTGCGTCGCCGAATGATTGCGCCGCAACGCCGCGCGCCGCGCCGCATCGACCGCCAAGTGCACCACATCGCCGACCGCGAGCGTGCCGTCGAGGACCTCGCCCATATGGGCATGCATATCGCCGAGCTTCTTCGCGGTGTCGTCGATGCGGACCCGCGTTGCGTCGCCGTCGAGCACGCCGGTGTCGCCCATCTGGCCGCCGGATTCGCCGTAGAATGGTGTCTGATTGGTGATGATGGCCACGCTCTGGCCACGCGCCGCCGCCTCGACCGACGTGCCGTCGACCACCAGGGCGACGATTTGCGCGTCGGCTTGCCCCGCCGCATAGCCGAGAAACTCAGTCGCGCCGACGCGCTCGCGAAGATCAAACCAGACCGCTTCGGTCGCCGCTTCGCCCGAGCCCGCCCACGACGCCCGCGCCGTCGCCTTTTGTAGTTCCATCGCCGCGTCAAAGCCGGCGAGCTCGACGGCGCGGCCCTGTTCGCGCAACGCGTCCTGGGTCAGATCGAGGGGGAACCCGTAGGTATCGTAGAGCTTGAACGCGACCTCGCCGGGCAGCGCGACACCGTCGCCGAGCTTGGCGGTCTCGTCGCCGAGCAGTTTGAGGCCGCGCTCGAGGGTCTCCTGAAACCGCGCCTCTTCGAGTTTGAGGGTTTCCTCGATCAGGGCTTGCGCGCGCCCGAGCTCGGGAAACGCGCGGCCCATTTCGCCGACCAGCGCCGGCACCAGGCGCCACATCAGCGGGTCGCGCACCCCCATCAAATTGGCATGGCGCATGGCGCGGCGCATGATCCGACGCAGCACGTAGCCGCGGCCTTCGTTCGACGGCATCACGCCATCGGCGAGCAGGAAGCTGGTCGCGCGCAAATGGTCGGCGATCACCCGGTGCGACGCCTTGTGCGGGCCGTCGGGATCGGTTCCCGCGGCATTCGCGATCGCCGCGATCAGGGTTTGGAACAGATCGATGTCGTAATTGTCGTGTTTGCCCTGCAGCAGCGCGGCGATCCGCTCGAGCCCCATGCCGGTATCGATCGACGGCCGTGGCAAATCGACGCGGTCGCCGCCCGCCATCTGTTCGAACTGCATGAACACCAGGTTCCAGATCTCGATATAGCGGTCGCCGTCCTGATCCGCGCTCCCCGGCGGTCCGCCGGCGATGGCCGGGCCGTGATCGTAGAAGATCTCCGAGCACGGCCCGCATGGCCCGGTATCGCCCATCGCCCAAAAATTATCCGCGGTGGCGATGCGAACGATTCGGTCCTCGGGCAGCCCGGAGATCTTGCGCCACAGATCGAAAGCCTGGTCGTCGGTGTGGTAGACGGTGATCCACAGGCGCTCGGCATCAAGGCCGAATTCGCGGGTCACCAGGTTCCATGCGAGCTCGATCGCGACGTCCTTGAAATAATCGCCGAACGAGAAATTTCCCAGCATCTCGAAGAAGGTGTGGTGGCGCGCGGTGTAGCCGACATTGTCGAGATCATTGTGCTTGCCGCCGGCGCGGACGCATTTCTGGCTCGTCGCCGCGCGCACATAGTCGCGTTTCTCGACCCCGGTAAAGACGTTCTTAAACTGCACCATGCCGGCGTTGGTGAACAGCAACGTGGGGTCGTTGTGCGGCACCAACGGGCTCGACGCGACCGCGGTATGACCGTTGTCGGCGAAATAATCGAGAAACGCGGTGCGGATCTCATTGGTGCTGAGCGACGCCATGGTCCCATCCCATTCGTGGCGACACGCCGACCGGCGCACCGTCGGGCGCCGGCGGCGTGTCTCGCCATGGCTTATATACCAGCCGGGACAGCAGAAAAAGACGGCGCGGTGCCGCGAAAGGCAACTCGACGCCGTCA
The DNA here is from genome assembly GCA_047517485.1 of Alphaproteobacteria bacterium. Taxonomy (GTDB): domain Bacteria; phylum Pseudomonadota; class Alphaproteobacteria; order UBA7887; family UBA7887; genus JAKZSU01. Next base: position 6,038 of record JAKZSU010000185.1, on the reverse strand, counting down.
GGGGTTTGGACCGGAGGGTCCGTCAAATTCGCTCTGTTAGGTACACCACGTCACGTCACGTCACGTCACTCCATGGCGCCCACCCAGTGTCAGGCGTTGGCCGAACACGCCGCCCCAAATTTCAGTCTCGCGGCGCGGCCGCTTACACCACCTGCTCAGCATCGTCGTCGGCGGCCACCGGTTGACCGTCGAGCGATTCGGCGATCAGACCGGCGTTGGCGCGCACCGCGCACTCGATCTCGTCGGCGATTTCACTGTTCTCGAGCAGGAATTGTTTGGCGTTCTCGCGGCCCTGGCCGATGCGGGTGGAATTGTACGAATACCACGAGCCGGATTTCTCGACGATCCCCGCCTTGACCCCGAGGTCGACGAGCTCACCGGTCTTGGAAATGCCCTGGCCGTACATGATATCGAATTCGACCACCTTGAACGGCGACGCGACCTTGTTCTTCACCACCTTGACCCGGGTTTGGTTGCCGACGATCTCGTCGCGGTCCTTGATCGCGCCGATGCGGCGAATATCGAGGCGCACCGAGGCATAGAATTTCAGCGCGTTGCCGCCGGAGGTGGTCTCCGGGCTGCCATACATCACGCCGATTTTCATGCGTATCTGGTTGATGAAGATCACCATGGTCCGCGAGCGCGAGATCGACGCGGTCAGTTTGCGCAACGCCTGGCTCATCAGGCGGGCCTGCAGGCCGACATGGGTGTCGCCCATTTCGCCTTCGAGCTCGGCACGCGGCACCAGCGCGGCGACGCTGTCGACGACGAGGACGTCGATGGCGCCGGATCGCACCAGGGTATCGGCGATCTCGAGCGCTTGCTCGCCGGCGTCGGGTTGCGAAATTAACAGTTCATCGACGACGACCCCGAGCTTGCGCGCATAGAGCGGATCGAGCGCGTGTTCGGCATCGATGAAGGCGCTGGTGCCGCCGGATTTTTGCGCCTCGGCGATGACATGCAGCGCCAGCGTGGTCTTGCCCGAACTCTCGGGGCCATAAATTTCAATCACCCGACCGCGCGGCAAGCCGCCGACACCGAGGCCGATGTCGAGCCCCAGCGAGCCGGTCGAAATCGTCTCGACCTCGGCCACGCTGCCGCCTTGGCCGAGCTTCATGATCGAGCCCTTGCCGAATGCGCGCTCGATCTGACTGAGCGCCGCGTCCAATGCATTCTGTTTATCCATCGATTCTTTCTCGACTATCCGCAATGTAGGCTCTGACATGACCAACCCGTCCCTTATTCCACAACCGCTGAAATGGTTCAACGAAAGTCAATGTACACGTTTTGTTCCAAATTGCCAACCCCAAGGCTAAAATATTGTTCTCGATAGGCTATCAGGCCGTGCGTTCGCTCTGTGTTCCGGATCGGCTTCGGCAATTGCGAATCAGGGTCAAGATCGCCAATTTGGGTGGTCAAGTGGGGATGGCGAATAAATCTGAAGCGTTGCATGGAAACCGCTCACCCCACCGGCGCCCCTGTCATATGCGGCCAAAATCAGTGGCGTAGAGGGCGTTCAGGGTTGCCATCGCGGTTGCCGGCAACGGGCCCATTTCTTCCGCGGTGAGCGCTTCCTCGAGATGGCGATACTCGGCCATGCCGACCACCACACAGGCGATTTCCGAGTTCGACAGCGAGAACCGCACCGCGGTCTGGGCTCGGGTGCCGTACTCCAAGCCGAGCGCGTCGAACACCGCGTGCGCCTTGCGCTCTTCCTCGGGCACGCCGGTCTGGTCGGTAATGATTACCTCGCGGCCGGTCCGCTGATCGGTGGCGATCACCCCGGCGGCAAAAGTGCGGATATTCATCACCCCGACATCGAACTTGTCGCAAGCAGCGATCAGGCCGGTGAAATCATGTCCGGTCCAGGCCGCGGGGACCGGGTGACCGGCGCTCGGATTGAGCATGTTGTAATAGACCTGCGCCGCGTCGATCCGGCCGCATTCGAGCACCGCGCACACCGCCGCCCCGTCGCCGAGCGCGGTAATCCCGAAATGTCCGATCAGGCCGCGGTCGCGCATCGCCTCGAAGGCGTCGAGCACCCCGCCCGGACCGATCACGTGGTCGATGCCGATCTGTTGATCGTTGGTAACCAGAGCGATCGGATTGTGCAGGAACACCAGATCGACGCTCTTGCGCCGCAACCGCGCCAAGCTGCCGCTCAGGCTTTGCTCGACTTGGCCGGCGATATCGTCGAGGCGTTTCAAATCGAGCAAGACCTTGGTCGACATTCGGGGCGTCGCATCGACCTCCTGCAGCAACCATCCCAGGGCTTCTTCCGACTTGCCGTCGCCATAGGCCGGCGCGGTGTCGATCCAATTGACCCCGGCATCGAGTGCCCGGCGAATCGCCGCCCGCTTGGTGTCGTCGTCCTTGTGAATCAGGATGCCGCCGACCCAACCGCCGCCAAAGACGATCTCGGAAACCGTAAGCCCGGTTCGGCCGAGCATGCGTTGCTTCATACCGCCGCTCCTATCCGGCTGTCGTCAGTCGTCCTCGGTCCACGCCGCGTACGCCGCCAAGGTCTCCGCGTTGGGCGGATAGGTGCCGAACGTCGGATGTCCTTGCTCGATCCACGTGTGCACAAATCGTTCGAGCCGCTCCTGTTCGGACCCGTCACGCGCCACCTCTTCCGCCAGCGCGCGTGGCACCACCACCACCCCTTCCGCATCGCCGACCAGAATGTCGCCGGGGAAGATCGCGACCCCGGCGCAGGCGATCGGGCGCTGCAGATCGACGGCGAACAAGGTGGCGACGCTGGCCGGCGCCGCCGCCGCCGCGCAGAATACAGGAAAATCCATTTTGGCGAGAATCGGGGTGTCGCGCAGCGCGCCATCGGTGACGATCGCGGCCACGCCGCGCACCTGCAATCGGCGAATCAGGATATCGCCCGCCGCGCCGGCGCGGACGTCGCCCATCGCATCGACCACCAGCGCCGCGCCCTCGGGCACCGTTTCGATCGCCTTGCGCTGGGGATATTCCGGGTCACCCCACAGCGCCGGAACCGCGATATCCTCGCGCGCCGGGATATAGCGCAACGTAAAGGCCGGCGCCGCGAACGCTGCGGATTCCGGCGCCAATGGACCCACGCCCACCAGGAACGTGTTGCGCAAACCGCGCTTGAGCAATTGGGTGCACAGGGTCGGCGTGCTGATATTTTTCAGTGCGTCGAGCACGTCTTGTCCCGGCGGCGCGGGAACTCCATCGGTCATGATCGCCTTCTATCACCAAACAGGGAATTGACATTATACCAAGCCGCACACCGTGCGGTTTGGCAAGCGCGCCCAAGCGTATGCGAGGACAGCCTGCGTGGCGCGTGATCGCCGCTTAGAAACCAGAACCCAGTCTCCCACACCAACCAGTCCACACCGGCGCCCGTGAGCAAAGCGAACGGCAAGCGCGACCGCGCCCCCGAGCTTATGCGAGGCAGCCTGCGTGGCGCTTGAACGCGCTTTAAACAAACGGACTGCGCGACGCGCAGGCCGGCAAAGCGCGACCGCGCGCCCGAGCCTATGCGAGGCCAGCCTGCGTGGCGCTTGAACGCGCTTTAAACAACCGGACCGCACGGTGTGCGGGCCGGCAAGCGCGACCGCGGGCCCGAGCCTATGCGAGGCAGCCTGCGTGGCGCTTGAACGCGCTTTACACCTCACGCCCAGCCGCCGGCAAACGGAAAAACTTGCGCAGTGATCCAGTCGGCTTTGTCGGACGCGAGGAAAACGATCAACGCCGCCAACTCCTCCGGCTTGCCGAGCCGGCCGAGCGGAATGTGCTTGGTGATTCGCGCCAGGGTCTCGGGATTCGAGATCAGTTCGTCGGGGAAATAGTCGGGATTTTCCACATAGTTCGGGCCGATCGCGTTGACCTGGATATTCGCCGCCGCGAGTTCCTTGGCCAGGGTCACCGCCAGCGTGTTGGCGCCGCCGCGCGCGGCGACATACATCGAATAATTCGGCAGGCCGTGGAACGGCGTCGCCGAGGTGATAAAGAGAATTTTCCCCGCGCCGTTGGCCTTCATCGACGGCACCACCGCGCGCGCCATGGCGAACGGCGTCAGCATCATGGCCTCCAGCCCGGCGCGCATATCGGCGAGTTCGGCCTCTTCCACTCGCGCGCGAATCGCTGGAAACGCGTCATTGTTGATCAGCACGTCGATGCGGCCGTGGGCCTCGACGATTTCGCCGACCCGGCGCGCCGCATCATCGGCATCGCCGGCCTCGAAGCCGATCACCTGGGCGCCGGCGTCCTCGAGCGCGGGAATCGCCGCGGGCCCGGCGAAATGGCCGGGATTGGTGAACAGCACCACCGGCGCGTCGCTCATAGGGTCGCTCCCAGGACTCTCTTATTTTGCCACGATGGCGCCCGCTCGGCCGGACGGCCGCCGTCCACTCAGCTTAGTCCGATTCGGGAACCGTGAAGAATGGCGCCGGAATCAGGACCCTTGATTCTTGGGTTTCCATCAGCGGCCGGACCTTGGGGATGAATTCGTTCCATTCGGGCTGCTCGAACAGCTCTTTGCGCCGCGCGAGTCGATCGTCGAGACTGTCATAGCCCCACATGTGAACGATTTCGTTCAGCGGCCCGTGCTCGGTGTTGTAATAGCCGACCATATTGCCGAGAATTTTCTTCTGCACGTCCATCGCGAGCTCTTCATAGTGCTTGAACCATTGGGCGTGGCCGCCCGGCACCAACCGATAGGTCCGCATTTCGACGAATTTCGACATTTGTATCCTCCTGTGGAATCGGCACCTCGGCCGGCATGATGGGAAATCCCCGGCACCAAATCAGCCGCCCGGAACCTTGTCAACGCGCCCCGATGTAGGCCGTCAAACAAGTTTTTATCATCACAAGCTGGTATTATCGGCAAATCTGGGGCCTCTAAATTCGACCACATACGCGACGCGGCCCAATCTGCGGCCCATGACGCGGCAATAATCCTTAGTGCGACAGGGATCCCCTCGGGCCTCGGCGCGGCAACGCAAAACCGTGTGCGTCAGAAAGAAATGTTGGCGCACCATCTAAAATTCAGAAAGGGTCTGATATGAAAATATTTCTCTCCATGTCTGGTTTTTTCGCCGTCCTTCTTCTGCTCTACGATCCGGCTCTTGCGCAGACCAAAGCCGACGCATGGGACATCGAAATATCGCCAAGATTTTGGTACATGATGTTCAATCCCACGCCCTTCGACGACTTGACCGTGGCACAGCAGACCAACGAAACCGCGGAATTTCCTCTATACGGTTTTTCGGTGAACGTGAAGCCAGCGGGATTTCAGAACTCAGACTTCATTTTCACCGGATTCCGTGGGTCAGCCGACGTGAAGGGAAGAATTGTTACCGCGTCGGGGGTAACCTCGCGGCTCAATACCGACGCCACGAGAACCGATCTCGAACTTCTCTACCGAACCAGGGTTCCCGATTCAGACGTCCATCGGTTCGTTGGCGCGCGATGGACGCTGATGGAGGAAGAAGCAAAAGGCGAGCCCGGTTTCTTGTTCACGGCTTCGGGGACCAACCGACTTGACCAGAGTACCAACTTTTATCTCGGGGAAATCGGCGTGAGTTTTTCGACGCCTGTCGATCGCCGCGGAAAGCATGTGCTGTTCGGCAATTTCATGACCGGGATAGGATACGAAATACAAGAAGTGACCAATCGAGTATCGAGCGCGGAGCCTGGAGACCACTCAGGCCTTATCCCGTTCCTGGACGCAAACATCGGCTATCAGTATGTCATTACCGCCAATATGAACGTCCATATACGGTATCGGTCATTCGTTCTCCGCGAGCTTAAACGCGAGGAAGTCATGGCTCTGCACGGCCCCGAGGTCGGCGTCACGTTTCGGTTCTAGAGCCTTTCAAGGTTAGTTGGATGCGGTTTGACCCCGTTCCCGCAGCCCGTGGCTAGGAGCGCGCCGCCGCGCGATGTGGGTGCATCGAGCAAGACGCGCGGACGCCTCGGGCTCCGGGAACGCGGCCTCCGGTGGGCCAACTTGGCTTTTCGAGCGCGTTGCGACGCTCGGCCGATGCACCCACATCGCCCGC
>JAKZSU010000184.1:0-5525 GCA_047517485.1 Alphaproteobacteria bacterium | reverse complement strand
TTGAGCAGCGCCACCGGGATCAGGTGGTTTCCGTCGTCGCACAACTTCTCGCACGGATCGCGCCCGAGCGCCCGCTGCGCGGTGTCGCGTTCGACACCGAACACAACACCCTGATTGTTCATTTCGTCGACAGTGAATCTTTCCCGCTGATCATGCCCGGCCCGCTGATGGGACCTGACCGCGTGGCCGACTCGACGCACTGACAATGTCGCCACGCCTGATCACCATCGATGAAGCCGCCGCCGAGCTGGGCGTGCCGAAGGGCTCGCTTGAGACAGCCGCACGGGCGCACGGCTTCCTTGTTTGCATGGGGAGGGCGCGTCGTATCGATCCCGAATCCCTACCGGAGCTTATTGAGCTATGCCGAGAAAAACCGCAGGAGCGAGACTCTACGAACGCAGTAACGGCATCTTCTCGATCCGCGACGGTGCCCGATTCATCACAACGGGCACTCGAAATCGCCGAGAAGCTGAAGCGGCGCTCGCCCGCTATATCGCGGAACGGGACCGCCCCACCGGCGGCCCAGCTACACCAGATCAAATGACCGTTGCCAGGGCGCTCGAAATCTACGGCGAGAAGCACGCGCCGACGGTCAGGGCACCTGAGCGGATCGGTTATGCGATCCAGGCATTACTTCCGATCTTGGGCGACCTGCCGGTCGGAAACATCAACGGCAGCGTTTGCCGACGTTACGCAGAGACCCGAAACAAGGCGGCCGGAACGGTGCGCAAGGAATTGGGCGTACTCCAGGCGGCCATCAACTATGCCCATGCTGAGGGCTACCTGACTGCCACACGCAAGGTCCGGCTTCCCAAGAAATCCGCGCCGAGGGACCGTTGGCTCACGCGATCCGAAGCAGCACGCCTGCTTTGGGCCGCCTACCGGAGCCCAAAGGGAACGCATCTGGCGCGGTTCATCCTGGTCGCGCTCTACACCGGCACGCGCTCTGACGCCATCCTGGGCTTGCGTTTCATGCCCAACACCGAGGGCGGCTGGGTAGATACCAATAAGGGCATGATGCATCGCCGGGGAGTCGGCCAAGCCGAGACCAACAAACGCACTCCGCCAGCGCCGATCCCGCGCCCTCTACTCGCCCACCTTCGCCGGTGGGAGCGGGCCGGTGGCCGCTACGTTGTCGAGGTCGGCGGGCAACGGGTCGCGTCCGTCAAGACCGCATGGAAGCGGGTGCTGGCGGAGGCCGGCATCGATCATTGCACACGTCATGATCTACGCCATACGGCGATCACGTGGGCGATGCAACGCGGCATGGACCGCTGGCTCGCCGCCGGATTCTTCGGAGTCACGATGGAGATATTGGAACGCACCTATGCCCACCATCATCACGATTACCTGCAAGGCGCTGCCGAGATAATGGCGCGGAAATCGTGAATCGTTTCTGTGCACTGCACAGTTTCAACCGTTTTGAATCGGTTTGAACGTGAACAAAACGGCGACTAAACCGTGATCAAGGCGTGAACAAATGGGTCTATACTGTTCTCCGAAGGCAGAGGTCACAGGTTCGAATCCTGTCGGGTGCGCCAATAATTTCTCAGATTTGTCGGATCGCCATGGATACGAGCACCGATCGGATGCTGACCCGCGATGATCTCGCGGCGCTCGACGCGGATGATCCGTTGGCGCGGTTTCGTGACGCCTTCGTGCTTCCCGAGGGGGTGATCTATTTCGATGGCAACTCGCTGGGGCCGCTGCCCCGCACTGTACCCGCGCGCCTCCAGCACGTCGTCGAGGTCGAGTGGGGGCGCGATCTGATCACCAGCTGGAACACCCACGATTGGATCGGGCTGCCGGGCACCGTCGGCGACAAGATCGCCCGGCTGATCGGCGCCGCCCCTGGCACCGTCGCGTGCGCCGACGGGACCTCGGTCAATCTATTCAAACTGCTCGCGGGCGCGCTGCCGTTGCGCCCCGACCGCGCGGTCGTGTTGTCCGATACCGGTAATTTTCCGAGCGATCTTTATGTCGCTCAAAGTGTGGTGGGTCTTTCGGCGCGGCATCGGTTGCGGCTGGTCGAGCCCGATGACGTCGAGGCGGCGATCGACGACGATGTCGCCATCGTCATGCTCACCCAGGTCGACTACCGCCGCGGGCGCAAACACGACATGGCGCGGATCACCCAAGCCGCGCACCGCCATGGCGCGCTGATGCTGTGGGATCTCTGCCATAGCGCCGGCGCGTTTTCCGTCGATGTCGGCGGCTGCGGCGTCGATCTGGCGGTGGGCTGCAGCTACAAATATCTCAATGGCGGGCCGGGCGCGCCGGCGTTCCTCTATGTCGCGCCGGCGCTGCAGGACGAGATCAAACCGCCGCTGTCGGGCTGGATGGGGCACGCGGCGCCGTTCGATTTCGACCTCGACTACCGTCCCGCCGCAGGGGTTTTGCGTCATTTGTGTGGCACCCCGGGCGTGCTCGCTTTGGCGGCGCTCGATACCGCGCTGGATGTCCTGGCCGAAGCGGACATGGCGATGATCGGCGCCAAATCGACGCGCATGACCGCGCTGTTCATGACCCTGATCGAGACGCGGTGCGGCGACTTCGGCTTCGACGTAATCACCCCGCGCGCCGCCGAGGGACGCGGCAGCCAGGTCTCGCTGACCCACGCCGACGGCGCCGCGATCGTTGCCGCCTTGATCGATCGCGGCGTGATCGGCGATTTTCGCCCGCCGAATATTCTCCGCTTCGGCTTCGGCCCGCTGTATTTGCGGTTCGTCGATCTGTGGGATGCGGTGGCCACCTTGCGCGATATCATGGCGCGGCGCGACTAGTGGATGAAATCTAACAGATGGACCCCATACGATCCGCATTCCCGGCTTCTCGATAGGAGAGCGCCCGAAGGCGATGTGGGAGCATCGTCAAGGGCGCTCGACGCCGCGAGAAGCCGGGAATGCGGACCCTGCGGGCGGCTTACCAGGCCCGCCGGCCGCGTTGCCCGATGCTTGTGATGTGCCGGCATCACCGCGCATCGGGTGCCTAACCGGGCGGGCCTGGTAAGCCGTCGTCTGGGGTCCATCTGTTAGATTTCGTCCACTAGGACCAGCCGCGTTATCGTGTAACATCGACGGTGACTTGAGCAGGAGGCCCCGACGTGTCCACCCCCTCGCCACCGAAATTGCCCGACGGCACCCACACCGACTTCAAGGACGCGCTCGGCTACAGCGACTATCTGCGGCTCGACACATTGTTGGGCAGCCAGAAGCCCCTCACCGAGGAACACGACGAGCTGCTGTTCATCATCATCCACCAGGCGAGCGAGCTGTGGCTCAAGCTGGTGGTGCACGAATTGGCCGGGGCGCGCGATTGTCTCGCCGCCGACGACCTGCGCCCGGCGTTCAAGATGCTGGCCCGCATCGCCGCGATTCAGACCCAGCTGATCCAATCGTGGAGCGTGCTATCCACGTTGACCCCGGCGGATTATTTGCGCTTTCGCGACGCGCTCGGCCATGCCTCGGGGCTGCAGTCGCACCAATACCGCCAGATCGAATTTTTTCTCGGCAACAAGAACCCGGCGTTTCTCGCGCCGCACGCACACACCCCGGAAATTCACCAAATATTGCGGACGGCCTTGGACGCCCCGAGCCTTTACGACGAGGCGATCCTGCTGCTGGCGCGGCGCGGTTTCGCCATCGACGAGGCGGTGATTGCGCGCGATTGGGCCGAGCCTCACGTCGCCAACGACAGCGTGATGCAGGCGTGGTTGGCGATCTATCGCGACACCCAGACCCACTGGGGCCTCTATGAGTTGGCGGAAAAACTGCTCGATCTCGAGGATTCGTTCCAGCAGTGGCGGTTTCGCCACCTAGAGACGGTGAAACGGATCATCGGCTTCAAACGCGGCACCGGGGGCACCGCCGGGGTCGGCTATTTGGCGAGCGCACTGGATTACCGGTTTTGTCCGGAATTATGGGATTTGCGCACCGCGCTTTGAGCACCCTGGGATCGGATGGGGATATTCTGGTAGGGTCGCGCGAAGGTTAATTTTTGAGGGGAGGCAAGCGATGGGAATCAAGGTTGTCGGTTTGATGCACACCGGGGTGCGGATCACGCCGGAGGACGGCGATGTCGAGAAGGCGCTCAGTATTTGGCAGGATATGCTCGGCCTGAAAATCGATTCGAGCCGGCCGGATTTTCCCGATATTCCCGGCGCCTGGCTGAATTTCGCGCCCAACGGTGCCGACCAAGGTGAGCCACCGCAACAGATTCATATCTTTGGCGCCAATGGCACGTCGCCGCGCGCGCGCACCAAACGCGAAGACCCGACCCGCCCCCACGTCGCGCTTGCGGTCGAAAGCCTCGACGACGCCAAGCGCGAGCTGGAAAGCCGCGACATCGACTATTGGATCTATTCCGGCCTGGTCGGCGCGGCCTCGGAGCAAGTGTTCTTCGAGGACGGTTTCGGCAACATGATCGAGCTGCAGGAAGCGCCGGCGTAAGAGCCTCGCGAGTTCAGAGCATGCTGCTGACGACCTCCGCCGAGACCGCGCTCGCGCGCGAAAGCGTGCACATGGTCGACGACCAGCCTTACATCGGGCGCGAATACATCGGTGAGTCGCCGAAACCCGGAACCCCGGGCTACGGCACCAACATGGCGGGCGCCGCCGGCGCCGCTGGGCCGCAGGCCTATCTGGTGATCCAGCCGCCGGGCTCGGTAACCCGGCCGCATTTCCACCCGACCAACCAGTTCCAACTGTTCGTCGGCGGCTCGGGACGAGTGGGCAAGGTGCGGGTCGATCCGGTGACCGTGCAATACGCCGGCGCCAACACCCCCTACGGCCCGATCCACGCCGAGGACCAAGGCATCAACTATTTCACCCTCCGCCAAAACTGGGAATCGGGTGCCAAATACCTGCCCGAGCGCCGCGACCTACTGGTCAAGGGGCAACAACGCCAAGTGCTAGGCACCGCGACGCGCGGGGCGATTCCTGAAACGGGAGTCGTGGAGGAACCACTGTTCGCGCCCGCCGACGACGGGCTGCTGGCGCTCGCGCTGCGCCTCGCGCCGGGAGCGTCGACAACCCTGCCCGATGCCGGCGAGGGCGGCGGCCAATACCACGTCGTCCTGTCCGGTAGTTTGACCCGCGACGGTGAGGTCTTCGGCCCGCTGGCGGTGGAATTCGCCTCACCCGACGAAGGCGCGGTGGCGCTGGAGGCCGGCGGGGAGGGCCTGGAGCTGCTGGTGCTGCGGTTCCCGAGGGTGGATACAATTTGAAGAATTAGTTTGACGCGTCTACAATCCGGGGATGCGCATTGGGGCACCGGATCAACTAATGTCATATTTCCAGCCGAGATATAGCCCAAACCGATGCATTTGCTGCACGCAGCCGAGGCTCCGTGAACGGGGCCGCGGCAGGCGAGGACCATTTGAGAGATTGACCTGAGCCCCAAAAGTACCCTCATCTGATAGGAGAGTCCGTCACAGAGGAGACGGACATGAGGCAATCACGGTTCACGGCCGAACAGATCATCGCGATTCTGGCGGAGCAGGAGCGCGGCATGAGGACGGCGGAGGT
>JAKZSU010000183.1:0-3029 GCA_047517485.1 Alphaproteobacteria bacterium | reverse complement strand
CGGATCTTCAAATCCTACGAAGACATCGTCGCGCTGTGCTGCCAAGCCTGGAACAACCTCATCGACCAACCATGGAAGATCATGTCCCTCGGCATGCGCAAATGGGCGCATGGGTTCTGATCAATGACCGTTGGTATTACCCGGCACGTGGAACGCATTGCCCTGGCCATATTGCGAAATGTATTGCGATTTGCCGGTCACCGTGTCGGTCACGGTGAAATGCGAATGCACCTGATCGGCCGAGTAAATGATCCCGGTATCGGGGTGGACGATGGCGTCGTGCGGATTGCCCTTGGTCAGCTGATACTCGTAAATCTTCGCCACCGCCAGCGACGGATCGAGGGGAAATTCGGGGCGCACCATGATCGGCTCGCCGTCGAACCCTTGCGACAGAATGACCGAGCGCCGGCGCCGCAGCTTGGCGTCGAACCGGCCGCCCATATAGCGATGCATGCGGACGATGGTCTGATGCCACGACGCCGGGTCGCGCGCATTGCGGGTCATCGCATTGCCCAACTGATGACACGACAGGCAGTCGCGCTGGAACTGGAACTGGTTGAACACCGCGTCGTCGCCGGTCTCGAAGGCCAAGCTGCCGAAATGATACGCCGCCGGCAGGCTGTCGGAGATTTCCTTGTCGCCGGTCATCGCCGTCATCACCAGGGCGCGGTCGACCGCGCCGTCCGCCGCGAGCTCGATCTTGGTTTCCAGGTCGCGATAATACGGCGTCCGCAAGCGCACCCGCAGCGTCCCCGCGAGCGCGGTCTCGAGGCGAAACGCGCCCTCGGCATTGGAAAAAATCGTCTCCGACATCCCCGAGACGCCATCGGTGGTGCGGATCATCACCCCTTCCAGGGCGCCGCCGCCGCTATCGGTGATGGTCCCGGAAAACGTGCCGGCGACCGCCGGCGGGGCAATTATTAAGGCGACGGTGATTACGCCGAATGTTCGCATAAAAGTCATACTGTCCTCTAAATTGACGGGGTTCTACTTCAACGGTGAAAAATCGGTCGGTTCCATGAATAGGCTGACCACCTCGGCGACCAGCGGGCCGTCGGCGTTCGACGCCTCGGCGACCGCCAGCCACGCGGGATCGGCGAGAAAATTCTGCCACGAATAGCGCGCCTCGTCACGGCTGGCGTGCGACAGGACCGCCACTACTTGATCGCCGGCCGCGTCCCCGTCCAAGCGCTTCCAGTACCCCACCACCTGGATCCCGTGCTTGAGATACAGCGGGATCGCATGATCCTGAAACCGCGCCAGCAAGCGCTCGAGATTGCCGGCGGTCGCGGTGATGGTGCGCAGCTCGTAGACTCGATTGGGCACATTGTCGGCGACCGCACCACTCGCGCCGAGCCACCCCGCCAACACCACCAACGCCGCCGCCGAAAACCTTCTCATAACCGCCCTCGAAACATCATTTTCGAAGGGTTTAGAGCATTTCCCGGCTCCAGGGAACCGCACCGCCTCGCGGGCGGCGAATTTGGATGATATCTCGCGAGAATCGGCTAAATTGGGTGGCCAAGGTTGAGGAGTCGCCGAATGTCGTCCGCCCGAAGCCCGCTTGCGATCGCCGCCATCGCTCTGTTCGTGGCGTTCTCCGCCGCCGCCGCCGAGCCGGTCAACCTCGACCGGGTGACCGTCACCGGCCGCGCCGAGACCCGGGAGAACGCCATCATCGACGCCGAACAGTCAGCGGTGGCGCTGGTCACCCGGCGCACCATCGGCGTCCGCGCCTGGATCGAGCAATACGAAATCAGCGAGCAGGAGCGCCAGGACGTGGTCGACCTGCTGATGCCCCACAGCAAAATGTATCTCCACACCTTCGAGATTATCGACGACCGCATCGACGCCGCCGGCCTCATCGAAATCACCGCCCTGGTCCGGGTCGACGTCGACCGCGTGGTGATCACCCTGCGCAACCTCAACCTGGCGGAGTGAGCGATGTCGTTCGGAGCCCTCGCCGCATTGGCTTTCGGCCTCCTCGTCGGCGGCCTGATGCTCTGGGGCGTCTGGAAGCTGCTGAGCAAACTCGAAGACTGATAGATCCCCGCCCGTCGCGAAAACGCGTGCATCCTCGCGGCAATGCTGGGACACTCAGTCCCATGCCGGGCACAAGCGCAGCACCCAACGCCGCACCCAATAGAGAGGCACTCACGCAGCGCCGCCTCAACCGGCTGCTCAACGCCCCATGCTCGTCGCATTTTCTCGACGGCCGCGGCATCCGCAGCGCGGTCGCCGCCACCGACCCCGCATGCCGCGTCATCTGGCCCTTCATCGCCAAGACAATCGCCCGCCTCCGCCGCCGCTTTCGCTGACTCTAGATTCAGTCTCCGTCACCATCCAGCCGGCACCACCGCCCGTGAGCTTCGCTCACGGCAAGCGCGACCACGCGCCCGAGCTTATGCGAGGAAAGTCTGCGTGGTGTCTGAACGCCCTTTATAAACCACCGGAACCCAGTCTCCCCCACCATCCAGTCCGCACCACCGCCCGTGAGCGTCGCTCACGGCAAGCGCGACCGCGCGCCCGAGCCCATGCGAGGCCAGCCTGCGTGGCGCCTGAACGCGCTTATAAACAACCGGACTGCGCGATGCGCAGGCCGGCAAGCGCGACCGCGCGCCCGAGCTTATGCGAGGCCAGCCTGCGTGGCGCCTGAACGCCCTTTAAAACCACGCGGAACACAGTCTCGGTGCCCCTGATTAAGCTCCCGCCAAATTTAAAAACACCCTCCACTCTCGTAGGAGGCGGAGAATCCAAACACGCGACCCAAAAGCCGACCTGGAAAACGCCGCCACTACAACCCGCACCCGGCGCCCCGGGAGCTTTGCAACCGCCACCAACGCGTGTAGTTTCCCAAGGCATAATCGGTGGCGCACCTAGACACTGATTCCCACTGCTGTCCGGTTAACTGAGCGGTGCTGGCTTTGAGAGCCAGGATTTCTGCGGGGTTTGAAGCGAAAATGCATGGTGTCGATTTGAATTGGATGGAGCACTTTTCGGAGTTTCTCCGAGGAGATGCTCATGAACAC
>JAKZSU010000182.1:0-10223 GCA_047517485.1 Alphaproteobacteria bacterium | reverse complement strand
TTCGCGTAACGCAAGCGCTACACGAAGCAGCGCGGGTCCCTCCTATGGACTACCGGGACAACCGCCAACGCTGGGCTGAATCGCATCAAGTGGTGCATTTTTACGCCGGCCAGTGGTGTACTTTTACTCCGGCGTTGACATCGAGCCGCATGCGGCCGGCGGTGAACGCCATCACCGCGGTGAGAAAGGCGCCGATCGCCGCGCCCTCGGTGGGGGTGAAACGGCCGGTATAGATGCCGCCGATGACGATCACGAAGATCGCCAACACCAGCACCGAGCGCAGGGTACTGCCCGGCGAGGCGATACGCGCCTCGGGAGGCGCCGCCGGGCCGGCATCGGGGCGCAGCCGGACAAAGACGGCGATCGCAACGATGTAGCCGAGCGCCGCGAGCAGGCCAGGGATCACCGCCGCCACGAACATCATGCCGATGCTTTGTTCGAGGATGGCGTAAATCACCAGGATCACCGACGGCGGGATCAAAATGCCGAGTGTTCCGCCGGCCGCCAGGGCGCCGGTCGACAGCGCGCCGGAATAGCCGTAGCGCTTCATTTCGGGAAGCGCGACCTGGCCCATGGTGGCGGCGGTGGCCAGGCTCGAGCCGCAGATCGAGCCGAACGCCGCGCAGCCGCCCACCGACGCCATCGCGATACCGCCTCTGAATCGGCCGAGAAAGCGGTTGGCGGTCTCGAACAGCGCCTGGCTCAGACCGGCGTGGGTGGCGAACTGCCCCATCAACAGAAACAGCGGGATCACCGACAGTTCATAGGTCGAAAACCGGTAGTACGGCGCGGTCTTGAGCAAATTGATCAGTGGCATCAAGCCGTTGAGGTGAATATAGCCGGCCATGCCGGCGACCAGCATGGCGAGCCCGATCGGTACCCTGAGCGCGATCAGGATGAGCAGCAGCGCGAACAGGCCGATGCCGGCCTCGAACCCGCTCATCGCGGCGCCCGCGACAGGCTGCGCCACGCGGTGTAGGCGGCGGTCAACGCCAGCAGCGCCACCGACGGGACGATCGGCACGAACGCCCACCACACCGGCACCCCGAGCACCATGGTGGTTTCCTGGTAGCGCTGAAGGTCGAGGCCGCCGAGGGTCAACCGCCAGGTCATCAGCAGCGCGATGGTAGCGTAGGCGGCGCTCGCCAAGCCGTCGAGCCAGCCGCGCAGCCAGCCCGGCGCGCGCGCGGTGACGAATTCGACGGCGACATTGCCGCCGACCCATTGGCAATAGGGTAGGAAGGCGAACATGGCGATCGCGCAGCCCATCTCAACCAACTCGAAATCGCCCGGGATCGGTCGCCCGGTGACCTCGCGCAGCACCACGCTCACCACCGTCAGCGCCATGATCGCGATCAGAACGGCGCCGCCGCCAAACGCCGCGCCGCGACACAGGATGTGGATGGCCGCGCCCAGACTTTCGCCCGGCGGCAAGTCGCGCGCCGCCCCGGTGCCGGTCACGATTGTCCTCTAATCTTCAACATACTTGGCGACCAGGGCGCGCGCCGCGGCGAGCAGGTCGGCACCGTCGGCACCGATATCCGCGACCCAGCGATCGATCACCGGTTGGCTAGCTTCCCGCCAGCGCGCGACCTCGCCGCGATCGAGATCGATGAAGCGATTGCCCCGCGCCGCCGCCGCCGCCGCGCGACCGGGCTCCTCCGCCTGATCGAAAATCCGACCGACGTCGGCGGCCACCGCCATGCCGGCATTGGCGTCGATCACCGCCTGCAAGTCGGGCGGCAACGAATCGTAGCTTGCTTGATTCATCGCCAACATGATGACCGTCGTATACAAACCGCGACGGTCAAACACTGCGGTATGGCTGTCGGTGATTTCGTGAATCCGCAGTGGCAAGGTCACTTCGTAGGGGAACACCGTGCCGTCGACCACGCCGCGGGCGATCGCCTGCGGGACTTGCGGCGCCGGCATGCCGACCGGGACCGCGCCGAGCTGCCTCAGGGTCGCGGTGATCGACCGGTTGGGGGTGCGCAACTTGGCACCGGCGAGGTCCGCGAGGCGGGTGATCGGGCGCCCGTTCATGTGTAAAACCCCGGGCGCGTGAACGTGGAAGACCAGCGGCCGCACACCGTCGAATTGGCCGCGCAGGTAGGTGTCGGCATAAGCCATGACCGCTTGGCTGGTGGCGGTCGCCGAGGCGGTAACGAAGGGCAGTTCGAAGACCTCGAGCTTGGGAAAGCGCCCCGGCGTGTAACTCGGCACGGTCCATACCAGATCAACCACGCCGTCGCGCACCTGGTCATAGAGCTGCGGCGGTTTGCCGCCGAGCTGCATCGCGGGATAGATATCGACCCGGATGCGCCCATCGGATTGGGTTTCGATGCGTTTCGCCCAGGGCGCGAGAAATTGGCTGTGACCGATCGCCTGCGGCGGCAGAAAGTGATGCAGCTTCAAGGTCACGTCTTGGGCGCCGGCGCCGGACATCAAAGCAAAGCCGACGAGCCAGGCGACGAGACTTAGTGTCCTGCCTCTGCGATCGATCATCCCCATGCGTGGCGTCCCCCGGCTTGGCCCAAGCCGTTTAAGCGGCATGCGGAAATTGATAGGGCTCGCTTGGCTGCAAGTCAAACGACGGTCCGGGGGGCGCGAAAAACAGGGTCTCGCGATACGCCGATCTTCAGGCTATCTTGCGCCCGACTCGAACGGCCGTGGAACCGGCACGGGAAAGGACTCACGTGGGCTTCAAAGTGACGATCACCAACGTCGGACAAACCATCGAGGTTGACGAAGGTGACCTGATCCTCGACGCGGCGATCCTCGCCGGGATCGATTTTCCGTCGAGCTGCCAGTCGGGCAATTGCGGCACCTGCAAGGTGGAATTGATATCCGGCGAGGTCGATCTCGAACCGTATTCGGAATTCGCGCTGGAAGACGACGAACGGGCGGACGGCTATATTTTGGCGTGCCGCGCCCTGCCCCGCGGCGACTGCGAGATCGCCTGGGAAGATCCGGATGAGGTGGCGGCCCACCAACGGCGATACCTGACCTGCCGGGTCGCCGAGATCACCAAGCTGACCGACGATACCTGCCGACTATTGTTGAAGGTCGAAAAAGGTGGCCAGCTGATCTTCTCCGCCGGTCAGTATATGAGCCTGACCTTCGCCGATTTGCCGCCGCGCGATTTTTCCATGGCCAACGGCCCGTACGTCGAACCGCTCGAGTTTCATGTGCGTCATATCGATGGCGGCGTGGTCAGCCGCTATGTGATCGAGGAGCTGAAAGTCGGCGATGTCGTTCAGGCCGAAGGTCCATTCGGGGTGTCGTATTTGCGAAACCAGCATCGCGGACCAATCATCGTAATCGCCGGATCGACCGGTTTGGCCCCGGCAATCTCGATTATCGAAAGCGCGATCGACTATGAAATGACCCAGCCGATCCGGCTCTATTACGGCGCCCGGACCGAGGACGACTTTTACGATATCGAGCGGCTCGAGGAGCTCGCGCGCGATCATGAGAATGTAACCGTCGATCTCGTGTTGTCCTCGCCGATCGCGAACGGCACGCCGGTCGATGGCCGGCGATTCGGCATGGTGACCGACGCCGTGGCCGAGGATTATGCTGGACCACAAGCGCTCGACGGCGCCAAGGCCTATGTCGCGGGCCCACCCGCCATGGTCGAGGCCGCGGTGCGCCTGGTGCAACAGCGCGGCGTCCGCCGCCGCGATTGCCATGCCGACGCCTTCTACACCGAGGCGGAGAAGGCCGCGGTCGACAAAGCCGGTTGAGGTCGGCAAAATCCACGGCCCACCAAGGCTCGATCGTAATGACCATTCACCGGATATTCGTGGCTGAACAATGACCGATTCGCGCTCCGCACCCGGCTCGCTCGAATCCTCGATCCACGCCTTCGTCGAGGGTCTTCATCACGCCGCCTGGTTTAGCGCCCTGGGCGAGCCGCTGACGCCGTCTGAAATAGCCGACGCCGAGGCCCATCTCGGCGGTCTTGGTTTCGACGGTATTGCCATTGAGGGCGTCACCGATTGGCCCGACGCCCGCACCGCGACATTGCATCCAGAGCGCGACAACCGGTGGCGCGACGCCGCGCAACGCGAAGGCGAGGCCTTGCTGCTCGATGCGAATTCCGAGCACGGCACGGAATCCGTGCATAGCGAACTCAGTCATGTCGAGGAAGCCGCCGCCGCGCTATTGGCGGATCTGGCCACCGCCGCCGCGCTCGACCGTGGCATTCAGGACGAGCGCTTGACCGGCGCCGCGGCGCGGGCGGCGACAGAAGCCGCTTGTCAAGGGGCGCTGGCCTTGGCGGCGGGCGCGCCGGCAAGCCATCCCTTCCGATTGAAACTCAATCTTTTTGAGTGCGGCCGCTGGCCGTTGGCGCTGATCGGCAAACACTTCTTTCTATTCTAAATCCGGGCCACATGCTCAAATAGGCGCCGAGCACCTGCGGCAGCAGCGGGGGGCGGCGATGCCATATACCGAGTCCGGCGAGATCAAGCTTTACTATGTCGAAGCGGCGGGACGCGATGTCAGCGCCGACGTCACTCCGATTATATTCGTCCACGAATTCGCCGGCGACCATCGCAGCTGGGAACCGCAGATGCGGTATTTCTCGCGGCTTCGACGGTCGATCGCCTACAACGCGCGGGGTTATCCGCCATCCGACGCGCCGGCCGATCCGTTGTTCTACAGCCAGGACATCGTCGCCGACGATATTGGCCGCGTGCTCGATGCCGCCGGAATCGAACAGGCTCACGTGGTCGGATTGTCGATGGGCGGGTTCGCCACCCTGCATTTCGGCTTGCGCCATGCCGATCGGGCGCGATCGCTGGTCGTCGCCGGGTGCGGCTACGGCGCCGATAAAGGCGATCGTGAGAAATTTTTCAGCGACGTCGAGGGCATGGCGCAGGCCTACGACGATCATGGCGCCGCCGCCGTCGCCGAGGACTACGCGCTGGGATCGACCCGCGTCCAATATCAAAACAAGGATCCCCGCGGCTGGCGAAATTTCAAGGATGAACTCGCCGAGCACTCGGCGGCAGGGTGCGCCGCCACCTTGCGCGGCTACCTCAAGACCCGCCCCTCGCTCTATGACCTGGAAGACGAGCTGCGGGCGTTGACCGTGCCGACCTTGATCGTCACCGGAGACGAAGACGAGCCGTGTCTCGACGCCGACTTGTACCTCAAAAGAACGATCCCGAGCGCCGGCCTGTGGGTGATGCCCAAGTCCGGGCACACGATCAATCTGGAAGAGCCGGCGATGTTCAATCGCGGGGTCGCGGACTTTCACACCGCGGTGGACGCCAACGCGTGGGGCTTGCGCGATCCCCGGTCGCTGGGCAGTTCGATGCTGATAAGAAAATGATGAAGTGGCGCGCACAATCGCGCTGGGGACCATGATAACGGCACATTCCGAGGGCCATTAATCAATTATTAACGATATTAGAAAATACCTACAACTAATTGATAAATAACAATTTTTTTATATTTATGACAGTTGATGGTTAGCTGCCGTCGCTTGCCAATAATGGCATGCAACCTCATATTTTGTTATGATTTTAGGCCGCAGCGGGTGAAACGACGCCCGAACCGCGGTCGGTTATTTATTTGTGGACGTTGGACGGATTTTTTGCATGCCCGATTGCCGAGCCGGCTCGAGTGCCGATCGACCCAATGATGCCGAGATTTCGATGGTGTCGCGTGTCCTGAGCGACATTCGCCATGACGCATTGCGCCTCAGCCTTGAAGCGCACGAGTGCTTTCAGGCCCCGGCGCCAATGCCACCATCGGCGGACAGCACCACCGAGCGCTTGGTGAAGAGCCGGGAAATGCTTTTTGTCGCGGCGCGGCTGTCGCAAATCGTCTTGTGGGTGGTTAAGGAAGAACACGGCCATCGCCCCACCGACGCGCCCAATATCGATGCGCCGGCGCCATGGATCGCCGACCAGCTGTTGATGACCGCCGCACCGCACGAAGCGGAAGCGTTTGCCGACGAACCGCGTATCGAGGCCCTGCGCACCGAGAGCCTGTCGCTCTATTGCCGGGTCGCGCGCTTGCAAGCGCAGGCGGATGCCCTGCCAGCCTAGAGCACGTCTTGCCCATCTCAGAAATAATACCCGAGTTCGATCTGGATCAAATTGTCGTCGCGCACGCCGTCGAGGGTGTCGCGGCGATCGACATTGGTGAAGAAGCGGGCCTCGACGCCAATCGTGAAACTATCGCCGAGGCGCCGGCTGGCTTCCAGGCTCAGCAGCCTGGCGCGATAGGTCAGATCCTCGATCACGCCGAACAAAAGCGATGTATCCTGGGGATCGTTGAGCGCCAGGCGTCCGCCAAGGAAGACATCATCCTGAAACGCGCCGGTGGCATTGTCCTGCCGGCCATCGCGCAGATATTCGGCGAGTAGCCCAAGATCGGCATTGCTGTCGAATAGGCCATAGAGGGTGTATTCGAAGCCGCCGGCGAAGGCGTAATAATTGTCTTCCTCGCCGACCCGATTGCGTTGCCCTTGGCGGAACAGCGCCTCGAGCTTCCACAGCCAGGCGCCGGTGGTGTATTGCACGTCGGTGCCGGTCTGGTTGATCAACTCATATTCGGGAACCAGCACCGGCTGGAGCTCGGGATCGAAGCCGAGCGACAAGGTCGCCTCGCGACTGGTGCCGTAGAAATGATAGAGACCGACATCCCAATCGCCGAAGCTGTTGCTGTAGCGAAGCGCGAAATCGGGATGCCAGCGCCCCGCCCCGGACGTGTAGGTCGTCTGCTTTTCATCGACCACCAGCGCGCTTCTCAACCGACCGGCGCGGCTCTGGAATGTGCTCTAGGCGCGCCGATAGCCACCATAATCGCAAAAATAAGTCTGTCTGGGGGGTGCCGTACCCCTAAATGGGGTGCCGCCGCGCCGGGGTCGGAAGGCCATGGCGCGGCGGCGAAATCCAGGCGTTGTTGTCGTCTGGATTTGGGGCACCCTTTAATACGCAAGGTCCGTGCCATCTGATGCCAAGCGAAATAATTTCCGAAAAAATCGTGGAAAATGGCGGAAACGAGCGCTTTTTCAGATTCTCGACCTATCAGAGGCGCAGTGCCGAGGCCAAAATAAAATCGCAATTTGCTCAAAGTGCGTCGCAATGTGCAATTATTCGTCGCATTACGCAAAATACATACAATTTTTCGCAATTTGCATATACAGCCCGTCGATGGTGCATTGATGGGCTTGACCATGGCCTTTGAACCGAACAGGTTTGAGCCAACGGCAAAGGTGGAGGATTCGATGGTCGGCACGACACTTTCAGACCCGCCAGGGACGGCGCCATTGGTAGATCTCGATTTCGTTGCCCCCGAAGTCGACGTCGAGCGCCGCGACGACGGCACGATCATATTGTCGTCGCCGCGTGAATTGCTGGATTACGATCGTCACGTCGGCGAAATGCTGCGGCGCGCGGCCAGCCAGTCCCCCGACACGGTGTTTCTCGCCGAGCGCCCGGACAGCGGCTCCACCACTGGCGGCTGGCGGACGGTGACCTATGGCGAAATGCGCCGGCGCGCCGATGCGATCGCCCAAAGCCTGCTCGATCGTGATTTCGACCAAACCCGTCCAGTGATGATCCTGTCGGCCAATTCGATCGATCACGCGACCCTCACGCTCGGTGCGATGCAGGCCGGCGTGCCCGCGACGCCGGTCTCGGTTGCTTATTCGCTGATGTCGACCGACCACGCCAAAATCGCCCATATCCGCGATCTCGTCGAACCGGCCATGGTCTATGCCGATGACGGTGCGAAATACGCCACCGCGCTCGCCGTCGCCGCCGCCAACGGCGCCGAGGTGGTGGTCGGCAAAAACCCGCCGGGGGGTGTCGAAGCCACTCTTTTCGAGGATCTTTTGGCGTCTGTCCCGGGCGACGCTGTCGAACAGGCCTTTGCCGCGGTCGGCCCCGACACCATCGCCAAGTATCTCTTCACCTCGGGCTCGACCGGACGGCCCAAGGGCGTGATCAACCTGCAGCGGATGTTGTGTGCCAATCAACAAAAGATCGCGCAGATTCGCCCGCCCAATGCCGAGGACCCGCCGACGCTACTGGACTGGCTGCCGTGGAACCACACCTATGGCGGCAACTACAACGTCAACTACGTCATCCGCAATCAGGGCACGATGTATATCGACGCCGGGCGGCCGCTTCCCGGGATCTTCGACCTCACCATCGGCAATTTGCGCGAGGTTTCGCCGACAGTCTATTTCGGGGTTCCGGCGGGCTATGCCATGCTGATCCCGCTGCTCGAGAACGATCCGCAACTCTGCGAATCCTTCTTCAGGAATTTGAAACTGGCGGGCTACGGCGGCGCCTCCTTGCCTGACGACCTCTGGCAACGCCTGACCGCGCTTTCCGTCAAGACCACCGGCAAGCGGGTGATGTTGCTGACCGGATGGGGCTCGACCGAGACCGCGCCGACCGCGACCTCGCTCTATTGGGAGGTCGACAGGCCAGGGGTGATCGGCCTGCCGCTGCCGGGAATTCAGATCAAGATGGTGCCTGCCGGAACCAAGATGGAACTCCGCATCAAGGGCCCGATCGTATTTCCGGGCTATCTCAAACAACCCGACCTCACGGCCCAGGCGTTCGACGTGGAAGGATATTATAAGATCGGCGATGCCGGCCGCCTGGAAGATCCCGACGACGCCACCAAGGGCATTCGCTTCGACGGCCGCGTGGTCGAGGATTTCAAACTCGAGACCGGAACCTGGGTGCATGTCGGCTCGTTGCGGGTTGCCGCCATCGAAGCGGCGAGCCCGGTTGTCCAGGACGCCTTGGTCGCCGGCCACGACCGCGCCGACATCGGCTTGCTCGCCTGGCCCAATATTGCCGCTTGCCGCCAACTCGCCAGCGATACAAAGCAACAATTGTCGGTCGAACAATTGATTCGGCACGATAGCGTCGTGGCGGCGCTTCGCGACGGCCTGGCGGCGCACAACGGGCGGCAAATGGGCTCGAGCACGCGGATCGGCCGCGCCATGTTCCTTGCCGCGGCGCCGTCGTTCGACGGCGGCGAGATCACCGACAAGGGCTATATTAACCAGATCACCGGGCTCGACTGCCGGGCCGAGGATGTCGAGGCGCTCTACGTCGAAGAGCCGGGCGACGGGGTGCTTTTGTTCTGACTCAAAGACATGCGACGCGACTCATTGATAGCCGGGGATCGATTCGTCAGGTACTTGCTTTGCCGACCGATTGCGCCCAGGTCCTATTAAGGAACTTTGAGCGCAGTATTAGCCGGATCGAATGCACGTACCATTCATTAGAATATCCGCGACGATTTTAGCCACCGCGGGCATCGCTTTGTCGCTGTTCGGATCAGCGATTGCCGCGCCCACTCATGGAACGGGGCATTGGATGGCTCCCGCGCCCACGACCAACGTCCACCGGATCGATCATCAGCGACTGCCGGGCGGCGGCGACCCGGCCAATTTGACGTACACCGTCGAGCCACGCGACGCGCGGATGACGGTCGCCCGCGCCGCGAACGTCCGGTCCGGACCGGCCACCGAATTCGACAAGGTGAGCGAGCTCGAGCCGGGATCCAAGGTTTCGGTCACCGGCGTGACCAGCATCGCCGGACACAAGTGGTTTGCCGTGGTGCTCGACGATGGCAGCGAAGGCTTCGTCTGGGCGCCATTGCTGCGGGCCGATACGGTGGCGGCACGGCCCGCGCCCGCGACCCCCGTGGTGAGCGACCGCGCCGGTAACACCATCCGCGATTGTCCCGCCTGCCCCGATCTGGTGGTCATTCCGCCGGGCGAATTTCTCATGGGGTCGACCGACGAGGAAATCACCTATCTCGTTGATGAGGAAAGTGCCGAGATCGAGTGGATCTCCGACGAGACGCCGCGCCACAAAGTCCGCATTACTTACAGATTCGCGGTCGGCAAATACGAGGTGACACGCGCCCAATACGCCGCCTTCATCCGCAGCACCGACCATCGGTCGGGCACGCGCTGCCACATATACAAGCGCGGAGACTGGCGCATCGAATCATCGCGCAACTGGCGAACCCCAGGGTATTCGCGCGGCGAAAACGAACCCGTCGTCTGCGTCAATTGGCGTGATGCGAAAGCGGTGGTGTCGCAAGGTTGGTGGAAAATTGGAGAACTGGCGTAAACTCCGGATTGTAAAATATTCAGAAAGGCGGTGTGCAGCCGCCGAAAGGAGCTTACGCCATGAAACATCTTACGGCATCGACGTCGCCCAGTCCAT
>JAKZSU010000181.1:0-22851 GCA_047517485.1 Alphaproteobacteria bacterium | reverse complement strand
CCCAGCCTACCATCAAGTCCCCCTGACGATCCTTCTGCTGTCCCATCGTCATCAGCGAATCCCCCGGTCAAATCAGAACGTCAAAGAATCAGACCAGGCCGCTTGTGTCCAGTGCCGACTTCGTCAACGGGCTGTTAAGCCTCACGCGCCACGGGCGATGAAGTGGGGGTTTTCGAAACCCGGTTTGCCGTACGAGAGATCGGACCCATCGAGATTTCGCACGCTGCCGCCGGCCGCGGCGAGCACCGCGTGCCCGGCGGCGGTATCCCATTCCATGGTGCGACCGAAGCGCGGATAGAGGTCGGCCGCGCCCTCGGCCAAACGGCAGAATTTGACCGACGAGCCGGCGCGGATGGTCCGGGTAATGCCGTGCTTGTCGAGCCAGGCCTCGGTCTCATCGCTGCCGTGGCTTCGGCTGGCGACCGCCAACGGGTCTTTATCGGGCACCGGCCGTGCCGCGATCGGCCCGTTCTCCGACCACGCGCCGAGGTCCGTCGCGCCGCCATAAAGCTCGCCCCGGGCGGGAACGCCGACCACGCCCAGGGTCGGCCGGCCATCCTCGATCAACGCGATATTGACGGTGAACTCGTCGCGATCGGCGATGAACTCGCGGGTCCCGTCCAACGGATCGACCAACCAGAAGCGCGGCCCAATTGCCGGAATATCGCCCGCGGCGACACTTTCCTCGGCGATGATCGGAATATCCGGGGTGAGATCGCCGAGCCGGGCGACGATCAGCGCGTTCGCCGCTTCGTCGGCGTCGGTCACCGGTGAGCAATCGGCTTTTTCGCGCACCGCCGCGCCGGATTCGCGAATTGCCAGAATTTCCGCCCCCGCGGCGCGGGCGATTTCGCTGATCGCCGCGGCGAGCGCCTTCATCAGCGGGTCGAGAACAAATTATCGACGTGGACAATCACCGAGTCGACGCACACCTCGACCGAGTTCTCGCCGGTATCGATGACCAGGTCTGGGTTGTCGGGTGCTTCGTAGGGCGCCGAGATCCCGGTGAAGTCGCGGATTTCACCGCTCCGCGCGCGCTTATAGAGCCCCTTGGGATCGCGCGCCTCGCAGATCGCCAAGTCGGCCTCGATATGGATCTCCTGAAACGCGTCGGCGCCGAGCAGGCGTTCGGCGGCGGCGCGCGCGCGGTCGCGGTCGGCGCGATAGGGCGAAATAAACGCGGTGATCACCAGCACCCCGGCATCGGCGAACAGCGCCGCCGCCTCGCCGACGCGGCGAATATTTTCCGCCCGGTCTTCCGGCGAAAAGCCGAGATTGGCGTTCAAACCACCGCGCACATTGTCGCCGTCGAGGACGTAAACCTGATAGCCGCGCTGAAATAGTGCGTGTTCGGTCGCCTGGGCGATTGTCGATTTGCCGGCGCCCGACAGGCCGGTAAACCAGATCACCCCGCCGCGATGGCCAATCCGCCGCGCCCGCTCGTCGCCGCTCACCGCGTGGTCGACGGCGGTGATATTGGTCGATTTGATCGACACCATCGCGCGCTGGTCGGGATAGCCTTCCATGCTGAGATTGCCGCCGCCGACGATTTGATAGTCGTGCACCAGCACGAAACGCCCGGTCATCGGACAGGTGATGTAGGAATCGAGCGCCAGCAAACGGTCGGTGCGCAGCACCACCTCGGCGACCGCGTTCTGCGGCACCGATGTGCCGCCACCCTCATCGAGGCTCGTCGAATCGATCACTTTCTCGATCGACTGCACGGTGACCGGCACTTCCGCGGTGTGCAGCTTCAGCGTATAGCGGCTGCCGACCTCCATCGGATGGCGCGACAGCCAGAACAGGCGGGCGCGAAACACGTCGCTTTCGATCGGCGCGCGTTCGATATGGCTGATCACGTCGCCGCGCTCGACAAACAATTGCTCGTCCAGGGTCAGGCCGACCGAGTCGCCGGCGGTGGCTTCGATCGGCGACGGACCGTTCCACGCTTCGAGGGTCTCGACCCGCGCCGTCTTGTTCGACGGCGAAAACAGCACCTCGTCGCCCGGGCGCAAGATACCGGCCTCGATCCGCCCGGCGATGATGCGCCGGTCGTCGAATTTATAGACGTCTTGCACCGGCAGGCGCAGCGGCAGGTCGGGCGGCGCGGCGGCGGGCTCGAAATGATCGAGCGCTTCCATGATCGTCGGGCCGTCGTACCACGGCGTATGCGCCGACCGCTGGACGACATTGTCGCCTTCGCGCGCCGAAATCGGAATCACGAAGCGCGGCACCACCCCGAGTTCAGCAAGATAACGTGAATAATCGGCCTCGATCTCGGCAATCCGCGCCCGATCGTGGCCGACGCGGTCGATCTTGTTGATCACTACGATAACTTGGTTGATGCCCAAAAGCTGAAGCAGATAGCCGTGCCGCCGCGATTGCTCGCGCACCCCCTCCGCCGCGTCGATCAGCAGCAGCGCGGCATCGGCCTGGGCCGCCCCGGTCACCATGTTGCGCAGGAATTCCTTATGCCCCGGCGCGTCGATCAAGACATAGTCGCGCTTGTCGGTCTTGAACCAGATATGCGCGGTATCGATGGTCACGCCCTGGTCGCGCTCGCCCTGCAGCGCGTCGGTCAGAAACGCCCATTCGAACGGCATGCCGCGGCGGGTACACATCTCCTGGATCGCCTCCAGGCGACCCTCGGGCAAGCTACCGGTATCGTGGAACAGGCGCCCCACCAGAGTCGATTTGCCGTGGTCGACATGGCCGACGATAACGATCGGCAGCCGTTCTCTATTATCCGCCGACATCTGGGCGCTCACATATAGCCGTCGGCGCGCAAACGCTCGAAAGCGTCCTCGGCCTCGTGATCCATTGCCCGGCCGGCGCGTTCCGGCACCCGGGTGGTTTCGAGCTCGGCGATGATCGACGGGATATCCGCCGCTTCGCTGGCGATCGGGCTGGTGACGTCCTGATCGCCGAGCGAGCGGTAGCGCTTGCCGTCCTTGGCGAAATAGAGGTCGACCACCGGGATGTTCTCGCGCTCGATATAGCGCCAGATGTCGATCTCGGTCCAATGCAGCAGCGGGTGGATCCGCAGGTGGGTGCCGGGCGGAAAATCGGTGTTGTACTGGTCCCAGAACTCCGGCGGCTGGTTGCGCACGTCCCACGCGGCGCCCGCGCCGCGCGGACTGAACACCCTTTCCTTCGCCCGCGTACCTTCCTCGTCGCGGCGAATGCCGGCGATCACCCCGGCGTAGCCAGTTTTAGCCAGCAGGTTCTTGAGGCCCGCTGTCTTGCGCGCCGCCGACCGCGCCGCTGGCGGCAGGCTCGGATCCATCTCTTCGACCGGCGGGCAGTCGCCCGACACGAAGTTGAGATTCCACTCCTTGATGTACTTGTCGCGAAACGCGTACATCTCGGCGAACTTCTTGCCGGTGTCGACATGGGCCACCGGAAACGGCACGTGGCCGAAGAACGCTTTCTTCGCCAGCCACATCATTACGTTCGAATCCTTGCCCAGCGACCACAACATCGCCAATTTGTCGATGCGATTGAACGCCTCGCGAAAAATATAAATGCTGCGGCTTTCCAGTCGGTCGAGTTGGCTCGCCATGATCTTTGACTTTTTGCTATTTCTCGGGCCGCCGAGCTCTATGCCAGGCGCTTGCCGGTGGCGAGTGATACGGGATATCGCCGCCCGCCGCAACCAACATATTGCGCCGCAGCATCCTCCTCAACCACATGGTGTCTCTGTGGAATTTATCGTTCACGGATTGAACAATACGCCTTGACGTCTATGTTCATTTCCTGAACACTACGACCGATTCGTTTGCCCGGGCGCGCTCTCGCACCCGGAATGGCGGTAGCGTTGCCGCGCGGTAACCAGCGTGGCGATCGTAGGCCGATACGAATCTGCAAAACTCATGAATAATTCCAATCGGATCCCTTCCGCGTGATCGACCGCGACGCCCGTGACGACGCGATCATTCGCGATCTTCTCGAACGCATCGACGGCGACGAGGAAATCAATCAACGCGCGCTGGCCAGCGAACTCGGCATCGCGCTCGGCATGACCAACGCCTACCTCAAGCGCTGCGTCAAAAAGGGCTGGGTCAAGGTTCGCCAAGTCCCGGCGCGGCGCTATCGCTATTACCTGACGCCAAAGGGCTTTGCCGAGAAGACCCGTCTCACGGCGGAATATTTCTCCGATTCTTTGAAGTTTTTCCGCCGCGCGCGGCAGAGCTTCGAGCGCCTCTATGGCGATCTGATGGCGCAGGGGGTGCGGCGGGTGATCCTCTGCGGCGCCGATGAACTCACTGAAATCGCCATTCTCTGTGCCTTCAATCAAGGCATCGACGTGATCGGCGTGGTGCGCGGCGACGGTCGTGACGACGATGTTGGCGGCATGCCGGCGCTCGACCGCATCACGCCGCCCACCGCCGACCGCTGGATCGTCGCGACGACGCGCGATGCGGCCGCCGTCTTCGAGACCACGACCGCCCGGTATGTCGGAGAAACCGTGGTCTATCCCGACCTCCTGGTCAGCGTGATGGGGGAACGCGGGTGATCATGATATGCGCGGGTATCTCAGCGCTCGGGCCAAGTCGAAGGGTCGAACACCTCGGCCGGCGCACTCGCACCCAGTTCGAAGGCTTGTTCAATGAGATCAGGTTCGACGATTTTCGCTGCCGAGGCGGCGATTTCTTCAATTTGGTCCGGTGTTTCCGCCCCCACCACGACGGAATCGATTTCGCGACGACTCAACACCGCCGCGATACGACCCGCTTCCTTGAGCGCCCGCATCACCTCCGCGACCCGCGGATTGACGAGATCGTCGACGTCGTGGGCCATGTAAATCGTGAGCCGGTTCTTGCCGAGCGACGTTTCGGATTCGTCGAAGATACCGCCCACCGGCTTGCCCGCCAGCTTCGGCAACTTGGAAACGACCATCGCCTCGTGATGACTTCCGCCCAGCCAATCGCCCAATCTCTGTTCCGCGTCGCCATAGGCACGCGCGGTGTCGAAGCTGCGGATACCAAGGCCCCAAGCGCGGTCGAGCAGCGCGGTGGCCGTGGCATCGTCGGGACGCCCGGCCCGATTGGCGATGCCATACCCCAGGCCGAGTTGCGCGGTGCCAAGGGTAATCCGGGTCGGATGCAGCAAAGGCTTGGTCACGGCGGCGCGCGCTCCTCGGCGTCTGACACACTCTGCGAATACAGCACAATCCCCTGTATTGCCAACGGCATACAGGACCACCGCGAAATTTCATGACCGAGAGCCCAATCATACCGCTCGCGGTGCCCGACCTTCGCGGCAACGAGGCGGCGTATCTCGCGCGCTGCGTCGCCGAGAATTGGGTGTCGTCCGCTGGCCCTGAAGTGGGCGCGCTCGAAGACCGCATGGCGCAGCTCTGCGAAGTCGATCACGCGGTGGCCACGGTCAACGGCACCACCGCGCTTCACCTCGCGCTGATTACCGCTGGGATCGGCTCCGGCGACCTCGTCGCCGTCCCCGATTTCACCTTCGTCGCCACCGCCAACGCCGTCGTGCATGCCGGCGCGCGGCCGATTCTGCTCGATGTCGATCCAGCGAGCTGGACCCTCGATCCCGCATGTCTGGCGCGCGCCTTCGACGATCATGGGGACGCGATCGCCGCCGTGGTCCCAGTCCATGCGCTCGGTCATCCGGCCGATATGGCGCCGATCATGGCGCTCGCCGGCGACCGGGGGGTGCCGGTAATCGAGGACGCGGCGGGGGCGATCGGCGCGCGCTATCGCGGCCGCCCGGTCGGCGGTCTCGGCGACGCGGCGATCTTCAGCTTCAACGGCAACAAAACGGTGACCGCCGGCGGTGGCGGCGCGATTACCACCCGCAACGGCGACTGGGCGGCGCGCGCTCGCTCGCTCTCGGCGCAGGCGCGCGACGGCGATGCCTACCGCCACGCTGAGATCGGCTTCAATTACCGCATGCCCAATATCAACGCCGCACTCGCGCTTGCCCAGCTCGAACGAATCGACGCCATGGTCGCGACCAAACGCGCGATCGCCGCGCGCTATGATGGTGCCGTGGCGGGCCGCGACGACGTGGTGGCGATGCCGCGCGCCGATTGGGCGACCAGCGCCTGCTGGCTTTATTCGCTGCTGTGCGCCAACGCTAGCGCCGCGGCGGCCTTGGTCGATCATTTGGCGGCTGAACGCATCACCGCGCGGATCGCCTGGCAAAGCCTGTCCGAACAGGCGCCGTTCACCGCCATGCCCACCCTATTGACCGGCGTCGCCGCGCGACTGTCGGGCGCGGTCGTCTCCTTGCCGTGCAGCACCTCGCTCGGCGAGGCCGATCAGCAGCGGGTGATCGCGGCGCTCGCGAATTGGCGCGGAACGGCGCTATGAACGTGCTGCTGATCGGCGCCGGCGGATATGCCAAGGCGGTGTGCGAGGCGATCGTCGCCGCCGGCGACTCGGTGACCGCGTATGCCGACCCCAACGCCGCCGCATGGCTCGCCGTTCCCCACATCGCGGACGACGCGACAGCCGACTCCTACGACGTGACGGCGGGCATCGCGATCGGCCTCGGCGGTATCGATCCCGCCGGGCTGCGCCGCCGTCTCGGCGTCCTCGACCGCTATCTCGATACCGGGCGCACCGCACAACCGGTGATCCATGACGCCGCCACGGTCAGCCCCTCGGCGGCATTGGAGGCGGGCGCGATCGTGCTTGCCGGCGCGGTGGTCCAACCCGGCACGAAGCTCGGCCGTGGCACCATCGTCAACAGCCTGGCCTTGCTCGAACACGACTGCGCCCTCGGTGCCGGCAGCCATATCGCGCCCGGCGCCCGGGTGCTCGGCGGCTGCACGATCGGCGACTGCGTGATGATCGGCGCCGGCGCGGTGGTGCTGCCGGCGAGCGATGTCCCCGACGACACTTTGATCCCGGCGCTGAGCCGATATCCGCGATGACCACCGCGGCGCCTCTCGTCATCGCCGAGGCCGGGGTCAACCACAACGGCGATCTCGGACGCGCACGCGAGATGGTCGCCGCCGCGGCCGCGGCCGGCGCCGACTACGTCAAGTTTCAGGCCTTCTCCGCGGAAAACCTGGTCGCCGCCGGCGCCGGGACCGCGGCCTACCAGGCGAAAAATACCGGCAAGACCGAGCAAGCCGATCTGCTCGCCGATCTCGAGATCGGCCCCGCCGGCATGGCCGCGCTCGCCGCGCTGTGCGATAGCCATGGCATTCGCTTTCTCTGCACCCCGTTCGATGTCGCCGCCGCCGCCGATCTAATCGCGCTCGGCATGGACCGGATCAAGGTCGCGTCGGGAGAACTCACCAATGTCGAGGCGCTGCGCACGTTCGCCGGATTCGGCCTGCCGATAATCCTGTCGACTGGGATGACCACGCTTGCCGAGGTCGGTGCCGCGCTCGCCGTGCTCGACGATGCCGGTGCCGACGACGTCACCCTTCTCCATTGCACCTCGCTCTATCCGGCGCCCGCCGAGACGCTCAATCTCCACGCGATGGTGACCATGGCGGAACGCTTCGCCCGCCCGGTCGGCTATTCCGATCACAGCCTCGACGATTACGCCGCGATCGCCGCGGTCGCGCTCGGCGCTTGCGTGATCGAGAAGCATTTCACCCTCGATCGTTCCCTGCCGGGACCGGATCACCAAGCTTCTCTCGAACCCGACGCGCTGACAGCGATGATATCTCGGCTGCGCCTTACCGCGGCAGCGCTCGGCGACGGCGAAAAACGCCCGGCGCCCGGCGAGATCGAGACCGCGGCGCTGGTCCGCCGCAGTTGGCTCGCGGCGCGCGATCTCGCCGCTGGCGCGGTGGTACGCGAGACCGACGTGGTCCTCAAGCGCCCCGCCGACGGACTCGACCCGGCGTCGTCCCCGGTCGGCCACAGCCTCGCCAACCCTATCGATGCCGGGGCACCCGTGCGCCCGGGCGATTTGACATGACCCGGCTGCTCAGCATTTCCTCGAGTCGCGCCGACGTCGGCATTCTGCAACCGGTATGGCGCGCCGCCGCGCCCGATTGTGAACTCCACATCCTGTTGACCGGCATGCATTGCGCCGCGACCGCTGGTGATATCGATGCCCCGGCCGCGGCGATGCTTCATCGCGGCGGCGCCGATCTCGCCGGGGCGGACGCATCGCAAGCCGCGCACGCCATGGCGGCGGTCTTCGCCGCCACCGCCCATTGCCTGGACACGGTCAACCCCGACGTGGTGCTGGTGGTCGGTGACCGGCTCGACATGATTCCCGCGGCGTGCGCGACGGTTCCCTACACTGTACCTCTGGTCCATCTCCACGGCGGCGAGATCACCGAAGGCGCGCTCGACGATCGGGTGCGTCATGCGATTACCAAGCTCGCGCACCTCCATTGCGTCTCCGGCGAAAGCGCGCGCCGCCGTCTTCTCGCCATGGGCGAAGCGGACGCGCGCATTCGCATCACCGGCGCGCCCGGCCTCGACACGCTGCGCGCGGCGCCGGAATTAAGCGAAACCGAGTTCGCCGCCGCACTCGGCATGGGCGATATCGCCGGCCTGCGCTTGGTCACCGTCCATCCCGAAACCAATGCGCGCGAGCCATTGGCCGCGCTCGACGCGGTACTGGGCGCTCTCGATGTGAACCCGTCGCCGACCCTGTTCACCGCGCCCAACAGCGATCCCGGCGGCGCTAGAGCGTACGAACGAATAGTCGGCTATGTCAACGATCGACCGTGGGCCATGTTCATCGAATCGCTCGGCTCGAAACTCTACCCCAACGCGCTACGCCACGCCGCGGTGATGCTCGGCAATTCGTCGAGCGGCCTCATCGAAGCCGGGCTGTTCGGTCTTCCGGTGATCGATGTCGGCGATCGACAGCGCGGCCGCGACCACGGCGACAATGTGATCCACGTGATCGCCACTGCCGCGTCGGTCCAAGCCGCACTCGCCCGGCCGCTGGCGCGCCATCCCGCCGTGTCACCCTATGGCGATGGGCGTTCGGGCCCCCGGGTCGCGGCAGCTTGGTGCGCCGCCGCCAAGGATGCTGACTTGATGCGCAAACCGGCGCCGGTGACTACAGGGGCGACGGCGTGCTGACAGCATTCACCTTCGGGACCAAGGCGGAAACCCTCGAGTGGCTGCGTGGCCGGCCGCGCCTGCCGCGGTTCTGCGAGCAGACGTTCTTTTCGGTCGCCGATTGGAGTGACCGTCGAGACTCGTTGATCAAGAAAATCGTGGCGGCATTCGACTGCGACCATCTGGTGGTGCGTTCGAGCACGTTGGTCGAGGACGGCGTCAATGGCTCGATGGCGGGTGCCTTTCTGAGCCTGGTGGGGGTGCCGCGTGAGAGCGCTGCTCTCGCTGAAGCTGTCGACAGGGTAATTTCTAGCTACGGTCGGGCCGAAAACCGCGATCAAGTGCTTGTCCAACCCAAGCTCGAATCAGTGGCGATCTCGGGTGTCGTCATGACCCGCGACCTCGAGACCGGGGCGCCCTACTATGTTATCAACTACGACGATTTCAGTGGCCGCACGGACTCGGTCACCGGCGGTGCCGAGAGCAAGACGATCGTCGTCCACCGGGATCGTCCCGAGGCGCTACATTCGCCGCGGATGCGCAGCCTGGTGCGCGCGGTTGCCGAGATCGAGGCGATTACTTCGAGCGACCGCCTCGACATCGAATTCTGCGTCACTCATGCCGACGAGATATTTATCCTCCAAGTCCGGGCACTGGCCGCGAGCCGTAACTGGCCCGCCATCTCCGATCACGCCGTCGACGGCGCGGTCGATCAAGTCCGCGCCGGCTTCGATCAACTCATGGCGCGGCGGTCGGGTGTCGCCGGTGTGACAACGCTGTTCGGTCAGATGCCGGACTGGAATCCGGCGGAAATGATTGGCGGCATGCCGCGCCCGCTGGCCTACTCGATTTACCGTCGGCTGATTACCGACAATGCCTGGGCAGTCGCCCGGGCGCGCATGGGTTATCGCGACATGTCTGGCCACCCGCTGATGCAAAGTTTCGCCGGCCAGCCCTATATCGACGTCCGCCTCAGTCTCAACTCGTTCTTGTCGGCCGACCTCGACGAGGCGATTGGCGAAACCTTGGTCAATGCCCAGCTCGCGCGCCTCGCCCGACGGCGCGACCTGCATGACCGCATCGAGTTCGCGATCGCTATTCCGAGTCTCGATTTCGCCTTTGGTAAGCGCCGTGCCGAATTAGTCGAAGCCGGCCTCGACGCGGACGACATCGAGACTTTCCGAGACTCGCTTCGCCGCCTCACGGTTTCAATCGTCGAGACCGGTTTCGCCGACATGGCGCGTCTCGAGGCGATAGTCGCCGGGAGTGCCATGCCTACGGTCGCCGAGGTCGGACAGAGTGACGCAAAGGCATTCTTGCCGGTGCTCGCGAACTGTATCGAGACGGGCACCATTCCGTTTGCCAAGCTCGCGCGCCATGCCTTCATCGGGGTCTCGTTCCTGCGCTCACTGGCGACGATCGGAGTGTTCGATGAAAGTGAACTCGACCGCTTTCTCGCTTCGGTCCATACCGTCGCGGCGGAGTTCGTGCACGATCTCCAGGCGCTGCATCTCGGCAAAATGTCGCGCGACGATTTTCTCGCCCGCTATGGGCATTTGCGACCCGGCACTTACGACATCGCCTCGCCGCGATACGATCAGGCACCGGACCTCTATCTCGGTGGCCGTGTCCAGGGACCGGCGGCCTCGTCTCGCTTCGACTGCACTTCGCGCCAGCGGCGGCAGATCGCCGACGCGCTCGCAGCCCTCGGTGCGTCCGTGGGGGTCGATGATTTTCTCGCCTATATCGCCGAGGCTATCCGCTTACGCGAGCTCGCCAAGTTCCGATTTACGCGCACGGTGAGTGGCATGCTCGAGATGATCACCTCATGGGGTCAGGCGCGGGGACTCGATCGTGAGGCCCTGAGGTATCTCTCGCTCGACGACATTCTCGCCGATGACGCGAGTGATCTCGGCGCCATCGTCGAAGTACGCCGCACCGCGTTCCAAGTCGGACGACTGGTGCGCCTGCCCCACTTGATTGCCAGCGCTGACGATGTCGATGTAATCCGTGTGCCATTCAACAAGCCTACTTACATCACCCAGGCGAGTGTCACCGCGCCGCTTGCCTCGCTTCTGCCGGGCGAGCCGCCGCGCGGAATCGACGCGGAAATCGTTCTGATAGAGAGCGCCGATCCCGGCTTCGATTGGATCTTTTCGTACCCGCTGGCCGGCCTGATCACCAAGTTCGGCGGCGCCAATTCGCATATGGCAATACGCTGCGCTGAGTTTGGTGTGCCGGCGGCAATCGGCTGCGGCGAACGATTGTTCGACGACTTGGCCCAGGGCCGTGTCGTGGCGCTCGACTGCACAGCGCAGACCGTGCGCGTGGTCGCGCGACTGTGATCGGAATGCGAGTCGCTCTCTCCATGCGGGTCGTCCAGGCCGAGAACTATGTTGAACCGCGCGATGCGATCAGCCACGACTGGATCGACTGGCTTGCGGCGCGCGGCCACGTCCCGGTGCTGGTGCCTAATCGAGTCCCCGACCCGGCGCGCCTGCTCTCAGACTCAGGCGCGGAGGCGCTGATCCTGACCGGTGGCAACGATCTGGTCGCGCGCGGCGACGATACCAGCGCGGTATCCGAACAACGCAATGTGAACGAGGCCGCGCTGCTCGCCGCCGCCACCGAACGCAGTTTGCCGGTACTCGGGGTCTGCCGCGGGCTTCACGTGGTCAACGCTTATTGCGGTGGCCGCATCGAGCCCGACATCAGCGGCGGCCCAGTCGACCATGTGGCCACCACTCACTCAGTGCGCCTGTGCGGGCGCTTGTCCGATTTACTCGGCGACCAGGTTCTCACCACCAATTCCTTCCACGGCCAAGCGGTGCTCGACAGCAATCTGGGTGACAATCTGCAAGTCTTTGCGATTAGCGACGCCGACGGCGTGGTCGAGGGCCTGTGTCATGTCTCGCTGCCGGTGCTCGCGGTACAATGGCATCCGGAACGCCCCGGTCCAAGCCACGCGTTCGACGACTCCCTGGTCGACCGCCTGTTTCGCGAAGGAATGTTTTGGCGATGACGGCGCCTGACTTGGTGATCCTCGCCGCCGGACGCGGTTCACGGCTCGGCGCACTGACCAAGGACCGACCGAAATGCTTGGTGCCGCTCGGCGGCCGCGCGCTGCTCGATTGGCAGCTCGAGGCGCTCGCCATCGCCGATCTCGACCGGATAACTGTGGCCACCGGTTATTGCGCCGAGGCTTTCGAGAATTATGGATTCGACACCGTTCACAATGCGGACTGGGCGCGCACCAACATGGTAGCGACGCTGTTGTCCGCGATGCCTCGATTGCGCGCCGACGCCGACCTGATCGTGTGTTATAGCGATATCGTTTATGAGCCAAGGGTGATCAAGGCCATCGCCCTTTCGACCCACGATGTCGCGACCGTCATTGATATGGAATGGCTGCGCTTGTGGCGTCTCAGGAACGAGAATCCGCTCAAGGACGCCGAGACCTTGCGTCTTGGCGAGAGCAATTCCATTGTCGAGATCGGTGGCAAACCTGCTAGCCTCGACGAGATCGAGGGACAGTATATCGGTCTGACCAAGTTCAGCGTCGTCGGCAAGCGATCGCTGCTGAACTTCCTCGACGAGGCGGCCGCTGGGCGGGTCAAATTGACCCGGCCATTCGCCGCGCTCCAATTCACCGAGATGTTGCAGGGCCTAGTCGATAGCGGCCAGCCGGTCCACGCCGTGCGCACCGTTGGCGGTTGGCTGGAGGTCGACACGAACAGCGATCTCGCCACTTACGAGGCGTTGATCACAACCGGCGAGATGCGCCACATTTGGAACCAAGAGGCGGACGGCGCGTGATCGTTTGGCTCATTGGCCTGTCCGGTGCCGGGAAAACGACGGTCGGGCAGGCGTTGCATGATCGCCTCAAGGCTGAGCGCCCAGGGATGGTGTTTCTCGACGGCGATATTCTGCGTGAGGTGTGGGGCGACGACGTCGGCCACACCATTGAGGGTCGACGGCTGAACGCGCACCGGATCTCCCACCTGTGCCGTCTCCTCGACCAACAGGGCATCGATGTGATTGCCGCGGTGCTCTCGATGTTCCCTGACTGGCAGGCCTGGAACCGGGCGAACTTCGAGCATTATTTCGAGGTCTTTCTCGATGTGCCGATGGCGACATTGCGCGCTCGCGATAGCAAGTGTCTCTATGCCCGCGCCGAGCGTGGCGACCTGAAAAACGTGGTCGGCATCGATTTGAAATTCCCACAACCGGCGAACCCGGACCTGGTGATCGACGGTGAAAACGTGGCGCGGCCGGCGGTGGAAATCGCCGCCATGATCGCCGCGCTGTTGCCGGGTGGAGAAGCGCCGGCATGACTACTTGGCTGATCGGGGTGGTCGTGGTATTTGCCGCGGGGGAGGTCATCTTGTGGGGCCTCCATCATCTCTTCAGGCCACACTTTCAGTGGCTGATCGGGCACGCAGATGAGGCACCTGCGATCGACAATGTGCTGGTCGAAAAGCACATCGCGGGCGGTTTCGATCCCGACCTCGGCTGGGTTCGCAAACCCGGTACGAAGGGCACCGACCAGACCGCCGATGGACCCAAGTGCTTCACTGTCGATGCGCGGGGTCGACGTGCCGACTCGGGCAATGTCGATCTAGCGCCCGGCGTCGCGGTATTCGGCGATTCCTACGTTTTCTGCCGGCTGGTCGATGACGACGAAACGTGGCCGCATTATTTGTCTTGGAAACTTGGTCGATACGTCACTAACTATGGCGTTGGTAATTATGGTCTTGACCAAGCGTTGTTGCGTTATGAGCGCGAGGTGGAAAATCTCGAGGAACGAGTGATCGCGCTGGCCGTTGTGCCGGAGACCATGGCGCGAATTCATTCATACTGGAAACATTATTTCGAGTACGGTAACCTGCTCGCCTTCAAGCCGCGTTTCACAATGGATGCGAAAGGTCTGGTCTTGCATCCACCGGCGGTGCGCACGTCGGCAGGCTATCGGAGTTATCGCGACAAGATCGACGAGATCCGCGTGCTCGACCCGTTTTACGAGACCAAGTTCCGACCCGACATGCGGTCGTTTCCGCGCCTTGTCAGGGTGCTG
Organism: Alphaproteobacteria bacterium; assembly: GCA_047517485.1. Taxonomy (GTDB): domain Bacteria; phylum Pseudomonadota; class Alphaproteobacteria; order UBA7887; family UBA7887; genus JAKZSU01. The sequence goes on along the minus strand of JAKZSU010000181.1, from coordinate 8,763 downwards.
GCGCGCGCGCACCGGCATGTCCCGATCCTGTGGCATCTCTCGGTTGGCGCGGTGAGTGGGGCGCGTGAACGTGGGTGTCGGCGCGCCTTCGACACCGTGGTGCGCTGCAACGCCGAGCATACCGCGGCGCTGTATCGTGACCCGGCGGCGCGCGGCCTGTTTCGCGCCTTGGTCGAGCGGTTTCGTGATCGCTGTCGCGCCGATGATCTCGCGCCGTTGCTGGTGATCATCCCGCAACCGATCGATCTTGAGCGCCAACAACGTGGCCGCGACGACTATCGCGATTTTATCAGCGAACTCGGCACAATGTTGCCCGTCATCGATATGACGGAAGCTTTTCTTGGTGTGGACAACTGGCGCCAGCTCTACGTGGATGGTCCACTCGGGCCACATGTCGGACCCGAGGGCAACCGAATGATTGCCGATGCGGTGGCCGAACCGGTGTCCGGCCTGATTACCGAACGTCGGCAAGCGACCGCCTGAGGGAGCGGGCAATGCGGCTTACTTATCGGACTCACGGCGGCAGCAAGGCCTATTGGCAGCAACACTGGAGTCAGATTCCGGCCGACGACGGCGCGCTTAATCTCGACCGCTATCCCGGGCGCTATGCGGAGGCGGTGATGCGCGCGGTCGATGGTCCGGTTCTTGAGGCGGGTTGCGGCGCCGGACGTGTACTGTTGCATTACCGCCGCGCCGGTCGGCAGATCGTTGGAATGGACTTTATCGAGGTCGCGGTGCGTAAGATCCGCCACGCGTCGGCCGAAGTGCCGCTCAGTGTTGCGGACGTCACTGGATTGCCGTTCGCCGACGCGAGTTTCGCGGGCGTGCTTGCCTTCGGCCTCTATCATAGCCTCGAGCACGGCGTCGAGCGCGCGTTCGCCGAGACCCGGCGGATCATGCGCCCGGGCGGGCTGCTGTGCGCGAGTATGCGCGCCGATAATTTGTAAAACCGCATCGTCGATTGGCTCGCGGATGCCGCGGCGCCGACAGGTGATGAACGGCGGTTTCACAAGGCTAACTATTCGTGCCGCGAATTCGCCGATATGTTGACGGCGGCCGGCTTCATGCTCGAGCATATGGAGTATGTCGAGAACATGCCTTTCCTGTACAAGTTTCCACTGTTTCGTCATCCCGATCACCGCCGCTTTGATGAACATCGCGCGCGTGGTGAGGGCTACCGGCTGTCGGCGCTCGGAGAGGCGCTTCAAGGCGCGCTGATCGGGCTCGCACCGGCATCGTTCTGCAACATTAACGTGGCGACCGCGCGGGCAGTATGATCGGAATGAACAAGTATCTGAAAAGCATCGCGTTTATTGCGCGTTCGGAATCGCGAGCGCTAATGATGGCGATAGCGCGCGATCTCAAAGAGCGCCATGATTCGGTGATCCATCTCTATTGCACTGGCCCGCAGGAGGTCGTCCATTACCGGCGACTTAACGACGACGGCCTGTTCGATACGATCAACGATATAGAGACGCCGGTGGTGGGGGCGGTGCACGCCGATATCGACGAGGCTGCGGTGTTCGCGCGGGCGCGCACGATCGAGGCTTTTACCGGCCTCAGCATCAACCGCATGGCGGTCGCCGACCGTCATTTCGGGCGCGGTTACAGTCTTGGCGGTTTCTATCACCCGCGCTCGCGCAATTCCGAGACCGTCGACTATGCTCACATGGTTCACGCTTACAACGAACTACTGGATTTCTGGCGTGGTGAGATGGCTTCCAAGGGCATCGCCTTGTGTCTCAACGGCACCCGTGAAGCGGCGTATGTCGCGCACGCACTCGGGGTGCCCTATCGCTCGCTCGCTGGATCGCGGTACCGCAATTATCACTATTGGGCGTGGAACGAGTTATACGAGAATCCGCTCATCGAGCCGGCCTGGCATCAAGTCACCGACGTTTCGGACATCGACTTTAAGGCGCCCTACTATACTCATCAGGTCAGCCGGAGCAAATTTCGCAAAAAATTCAGCCTGGTCGCACTGGCGCATAGCGTTGGGCTGATCACCGCGCGTTACGCTTACTGGAATTTGCGTGGCTACAAGAAAGCCAAGCAATATTATTGGTCATCGACGATCCGGTTCGTTTGGCGAATCTGGCGCGACTATCGCCACTTGCGCCGCCTACCGCTCAAGCGCCTCACGGATCTTGCTGGTAAGCAATTCGTCTACTTTCCGCTCCATGTCGAGCCCGAGACCGCGTTGCACGGAATCTCACCGGAATACTTCTACCAACACGCCCTGATCGCTGCTGTCTCCCGCGATTTGCCGGCCGGCGTGCTTCTGGCGGTCAAGGAGGCATACGGCGCGATCGGCCGTCGACCGGATACCTTCTACCGCCAAATCGCGGACCTCAAGAACGTCGTGTTGCTTGATGTTTGGGAGGTCGGTTTTGACGTCGCGCAAGCCGCCGATGCAGTGGTTACCATTTGTGGTACCGCGGCGATCGAGGCCGCCGCCGCCGGCAAACCGGTAGTCGCCTTCGGCCGTCACAACATTTACAACTTTCTGCCGTCGGTCACGGTAGTCGTAGACGAGGCGGAATTGCCGGCGATGCTCGCCAAGGCGCTCGACAACACACACAATTACGATGCCACGCGGCATGAGGCGCTGCGCTTTCTCAAGGCGGTCAAGGACATCTCATTTGACCTTGGCAGTTATGACTATGTTCACCTCGATCGATTCGAGAACGAGGCGGTGAGGGCGGCGGCGGAGGGGCTTGAGCGATCGCTTGACGCCATCGACGAGGCGGCGGTGCCGGCGGCGCGCGCGGTATGAGTGAAAATAGGGCCAACGAGGGAAATGCCTGCGTGAATTCGCCGGAGGTCACCGTCGCGGACGTCCGCGCCTCGTTCAATCGCAAGATCAAGAACCATTTCACCGTCACCTGGTTCGGTCGGCCGTTGGCCAATCTGATGACGCCTCCGTTCTTCAATGCTGGCTGGTCGGCGGATGGGGTGAGCTACCTGCGTATCGTCATGGCGGCGGGCGGTATTGGCCTGCTGCTCTCTGCCTCGGCGGCGCTGCACGCGGCGGCGGCGGTGATTTTCTACCTCTGCTTCGTGCTCGACTGCGTCGATGGCAATCTCGCGCGCCTACGCGGCACTGTCTCTTATTGGGGCAAGTTCCTCGACGGGTTGTCCGATTTCGTTTTCGTGCTCGGTGCCCCGATCGCCGCGGGTGTCGGTCTGTGGCTGTATGCGGCGCGCGCCGATTTATTGCTGGTCGGGGCGTTGGTCACGGTGACGTCGCTCGCGAGCCAGATGGTGCGCTCGCGCCTAAGCTTCACCCGCGAATGGATGACCGCGAGCTCGGGCCCGCTCAACGATGCCACTGTCGTACGCGCCGACCGATCACGCGCGGTCCAAGGTGTGGTCAGCGCGATCTATGTCAACGGCACTTTCTTCGCGCCAGTGTTGCTGCTGATCCCGCAGGCCGGGCCGGTTTGGTATGTCTGGTGCCTAGTCGTGGTGCAGCTTGTGCCGGAAGTGATCTGGCTGATGGCGACCATCGCCGAAGCGCGGGTGATTCTCGACCGGCCGCGGCGCAGCATCCACTCGGCGCCGCCCGCCAAGGACGCGTCCTCGTGATCGGCCTGTGCGCCACCGCGCCGCCGCCGCGGCTCATCGCGCGCCTCGATATCAAGGGGCCGAACGTGATCAAGGGGATTCATCTCGAAGGGCTCCGCGTGGTCGGCCAACCCGGCGACGTCGCGCGGCGCTACTACCAGCAAGGCATCGACGAGATCGTCTATATGGACACCGTCGCCTCGCTCTACGGGCGCAACAATATCCTCGATGTGGTCGAGGCGGCGGCGCGCGACATATTCGTGCCGCTCACCGTCGGCGGCGGCATCCGCGGCATCGACGATATCGTCGCCGCGTTGCGCAGCGGCGCCGACAAGGTGGCAGTCAATACCGCGGCGATCGCCCGTCCCGACCTTATCCGCGAGGCGGCACAATGCTTCGGCAGCCAATGCGTCGTGCTTTCGGTCGAGGCCAAGGCGCGTGGCCCCGGTCGTTGGGAAGCACTCACCGACAACGGCCGCCAGCGCACGGAAATCGATGTCCTCGATTGGGTGGTCGAGGCCGAAGGGCTCGGCGCCGGCGAGATCCTACTCACCTCGGTCGATCGCGAAGGCACCCGCAATGGCTTCTATCACGCGCTGTTTCGCGCGGTGCGGGCGCGGGTCGAAATCCCGGTGATCGGCTGTGGCGGCGCGGGATCCGCCGAGCACGTCGCCGAGGCGGTACGCGGCGATGGTCTCGACGCCGTCGCCTGCGCCAGTATTTTTCACTATGACACCTGTCCGGTGCCGGCCCTTAAGGCCGCGCTTAGCCAGGATGGCATCGTGGTGCGGCGATGATCACTGTCGTCGACTATGGCCGGGGAAATTTGTTCAGCATCGGCCAGGCTTTGCGTCATCTCGGGGCCGAGTTCGAAATTTCTTCCGCGCCCGCGGCGATCGCCGCCGCCGAGCGCATTATCTTTCCCGGTGTCGGCGCGTTCGCCGATGCCATGGCCGGCTTACGTGAACGCGGTCTGGTCGCGCCGCTCAAGGCGGCGGCACGCAGCGGCACGCCGATCCTCGGTATCTGCGTCGGCTGCCAGCTGATGCTCTCGCGCGGCGAGGAATTCGGCGATCATGCCGGTCTCGATTTGATCCCCGGCACGGTGACGCGCCTGCCCGCGCCGCGCGCCGACGACGCGGCGGCGATCCGCATACCCAATGTCGGTTGGCGCCGCTTGGATACTCGTGCCGATGCCGTGGTGCTCAGCGCCGTCGCGGCCGACGAGATGATGTATTTCGTTCATTCTTATGCTCCAATGGCCAGCGAACCCGCGACAATCGCCGCGACCATTCCGGTCAATGGCCAAGCGGTGCCGGTCGGGATCGAACAGGGCGCATTGGTTGGGGTCCAGTTCCACCCCGAAAAAAGCGGACCCGCCGGGTTGCGACTGCTGAAACGATTCGTGGGGATTCAGCAATGAAACGCAAGACTCTGATCGCGAGCCTGCTGGTCTTGGCGATCGTCGTCGTGGGCGGCGTTGGATTTGGCCCCGCTTACGACAAAATGCTCGATCTTCGTTACCGGTTCCAGTTGCTTGAGCGGCGGGCGAACTCGTTGGGCGAAGTCCAGGCGGCGGCCCTGATCCGCCATCAGGCCGCGCGCGGCGATGCCCGGTTCGATGTCCCGTCCGCCGAACTCGGCGCGCCGGGAAACTGGGAGCTGATCGGCGGCAATGGGGTCGCCGGGAGTTGGGCCGGCGGGCGCTTCGTCAAGACGAAGGCACTCGCCGTGCTGGGCGACGATCTCTATGTCGGGTTGCTCGCGCCGTCACCGGGAGGGGCTGCGATCTGGCGCCATGACGGTGATGTCTGGGCACGGATTGCCGACGCGGATCAAATTTCGGGCTGGCGAACAGCGGCCTACGTTCAGGTGCTCCGCGCCGACGATGATCGCCTCTACGCCGGCGTCGAAAATCGTGTCTGGCTGCTCGCAGACGGCGCCTGGAGCGAGCTCGTGGATGCCGACGGGTCGGTGCCCTGGCCCGAAGATGCCAATGCCTATTCGCTCGCCGTGGTCGCCGGCGATCCGATCGTTGGCCTCACCGGCGGCGCGGCGCGTGTGTTCCGCTATGCCGACGATCGCTGGCAGGAAATGTCCGAGGGGCTTCCGCAAAGCTTCGCCGATGGTATTTACGAGCTCCACCAGCACGATGATGGCCGGCTCTATGGCGCTGTCATATCGATCGCTGGACCGGGGTTAGTCTATCGTCGAGACAATAATCATTGGGCACTAGTCGGCGGGGGCGGTGTGCAGGGAAGTTGGCCTTCGCCCGGGTCGAACTACCCGTTGAGCATCACCAGCTACCAGGGTGATTTGGTGGTGACGCTCAACCGCAACCCGCAGGTCGCCGGCGCATTCGTCTCGATCTGGGCGCTCCAGGGGGACGACTGGCATCCGGTCGGGGCGCGGCAGACGCCGACATCGTGGGCGTAAACCGATAATTTCAACGCTAGCCTGGTATATCGCGACCGTCTCTATGTGGGCGGTGGCGGTCGACCGGCGGGAAATGCCGGGGTTTGGGAGTATGGCGGGGACGGGCGCTGGCGTGAAATCGGCGGCAATGGTGTCAATGGCTCTTGGTCGCCATGGCGGACCCGGATGAGTGGCAGCCGCCACGCCACCGCGGAGTATGTCTACCGCCTGGTCGAATGGCGCGGTCGCTTGATCGCGGGCTTCGGCGATGCCTCGGGCGCCGCCCAGGTCTGGGCCTACACGCCGGGCAGCGAGCGATTGATGGAGCAAAAAGGATGAGCACGGAACAAGAGCATGCGCCACCGGCTACTGTTGGGGGGGCGCTCGCGGTCAAATATGGGCTCCCCGCCGAAGTGGCATTCTGCAAACGCTGCGTAATCTCGAACCAGCGGCCGTCGGCGGCGGTCGAATTCCGCCATTCGCGCGACTCGAAGAAAGTCACCATCCGCTTCGACGAGGACGGCATTTGCGACGCGTGCCGCTATGCCGAGCGAAAAGACCATGAGTTCGATTGGCAGGAACGCGAACGTCAGCTCATCGCGGTGTGCGACAAGTACCGCTCGCGCAACGGCTCGTACGATTGTCTGGTGCCGGGCTCGGGCGGCAAGGACTCGGTATTCGCCGCGCTGGTGCTCAAGAAAACCTACGGCATGCATCCGCTCACCGTGACCTGGGCGCCGCATCTCTATACCGATGTTGGTTGGCGCAATTTCCAGGCCTGGCTGCATAAGGGCGGCTTCGACAATTATCTCTTCACCCCCGACGGCCAGGTCCATCGCAAACTTACCCAGCTCGCCTTTCGTAACTTATTGCACCCGTTCCAACCGTTTATCCTCGGCCAGAAGAACTATGCGCCGAAGATGGCGCTGCGCACCGGACTGCCGCTGGTTTTCTATGGCGAGAACGAGGCCGAGTATGGCAATCCGGTCAAGGAAAATGCCACCGCGACCCGCGATCTCGCGTATTTCGCGCAAGCCCGGCAAGGCAATACCCAAATGTTTTTTGGCGGCGTGCCGGGCGAGGAACTTCCCGGCCATGGCATTCTCGACGGCCAGTTGGACCCTTATCTGCCGGCCGATGCGGACGCGCTCGATAGCGCCGGAGTCGAGGTCCACTACCTCGGCTACTATCTCAACTGGACGCCGCAAGAGAACTATTATTATGCTGCCGAGCATATCGGTTTCGAGGCCAACGAGGACCGCACCGAAGGGACTTATTCGAAATACAACTCGATCGACGACAAGACCGATCCCTATCACTATTGGACGACATTGGTGAAGTTCGGTATTGGCCGCGCGACCTATGACGCGAGCCAAGAAATTCGCAATCATCACATCACCCGCGAAGAAGGGGTGGCGCTGGTGCGGCGCTACGATCAGGAATTCCCGCGCAAGTATTTTCCCGAATTTCTCGACTATCTCGACATGGACGAGGCCGAGTTCTTCGCCATCGCGGATTCGTTCCGCTCGCCGCATTTGTGGAATCTACGTGATGGCGAATGGGTGTTACGCCATCAAGTGGCATAGACGGAGAGTATCGCGGTGCGTCAAGCAATCATAAAATTCTTGCGAGGGGACTATAATTCCGTCCGCTACCGCTTTCTCATTCTCCCTAGGCAATGGCTGCATTACGTCTTCGCGTATCGTTTGTTCGGCAAAGATTGGACGATGTTCTATACCGATCGAATGAACCGCGAGGCGGAAATCAGCAAGGACAAACGGCCCAGCGACCTCTATCTCGAACAATCGACGTCTCATTTGGAAAAATTGAAGACGGCGGGCCTGCGGCCGCACCATCGGTTGCTCGACTATGGTTGTGGCGTAATGCGCACTGGGCTGGCCGCAATTCCTTATCTCGACGCGGGAAAATATACCGGCGTCGATATTTCCGGCGTGCGGCTTAAGAAGGGACGCGCGCTGCTCGCCGAATCGGGCATCGAAGCCAGTTCCTATGAGGCGTTCCCGGTGACCGACTGCACGTTGCGAGAACTCGACGGTTACCAGTTCGACTACGTTTGGGCGCAGTCGGTGTTAACCCATATGCCAGCCTCGGAGATCGATGTCATGCTTCGCTCAATGCAGCCGATGCTCGCCCCCGGTGGTCAGTTCTTGTTCACCTTCTCCACCGATAAGGCGTACAAACGCCGCCATGTGAAGGATTTTTGGTATCCGGAGGATTACATGGCGGAACTCTGCCGCGCCGCCGGCTACGTGTACGAATTGATTGAAAGTGGGAACACGGGACAAACACGATTGGCGCGGTTGACGGTCCCGACAACGGCAGACGGATGAGCGTTATGGGTGAGGCAAGTAAAAGTCGGCAGCGCGGCCCTTCGGACGAACTTTTATGCGGTTGTGCGAATTTGACCCGAGAGGATTTTGTCGCCGAGGTGGCAAGACTTCCGATGGCAAGCTTCGACACCTTGCTCGACGTGACTGGATCGGGCCGTGAGTGCACGGCGTGCATGCTCGATCTCGAGTATCTGTTTACGGAGTCGCCACGTGACGCCTCGGTTGCCGGGCAGCTGACGAACGGGGACGCGGCTGAACCGATCCGCCTGTCGATGAAGTACCGTTTGTATGAGCCCGCATTTCCCAAGTATCGTCGATATTCAGTGCGGCGAGAAGGCGATTCTGCTATAAGAATCATGAAGTTGTAGCATACATGGAGCGGCGGATATGGCACACCCGATGGGTGAATCGAAACCGGGGTGCCTTCGGG
>JAKZSU010000180.1:0-38679 GCA_047517485.1 Alphaproteobacteria bacterium | reverse complement strand
ACTCCGCACACGCCGTCTCCGACACGAACCACGCGTCGAATTCAGTCAGGGTGCGCGGGTAGTCGACCCCGCCTTCGGGATGGGATGCCGGGTTCGCCATCCCAACATATTGACATCACGAGAGCGAAGTGGATACCCTATTATGGTATTTCTAGCCAGAACACGACATAAGCGCTTCGCTCGATGGGCCGCGTTGGGGCCGGTGTTAGTCGGCAGCTTTGGGTTCATCGAGAACTTCCAGCCCGGCCCTACGCAGCCCTTCTATCCATATCTCGTTTAGGGGCCTCAATGCGTCCGGGTTGAGCGGCGACAGTCCGGCCAGCGCGGCATCTGGGCTGAAGTCCGGTTTGACTTCGAGCAGATTTGTGAGCGCCTTCTGCGCCTCTTCAGATCTACCAAGAAGTCCCAACGCCGATGCTAGCATCGAGTGGGGCCACCATGGCGCCGCCGGGTGTCGGATCGCGCGCCGCCCATCTTCCACCGCCGCTTCGTAATCTCGCAACAACAAATGCGCCCAAGCGCGGCCACCAAAAGGCGCCCATATGAAAATATCACGCGGGCTCAGCCGAATGGCCGTGTCAAATTCGGAGATGGCCTCGTCCAATTGCTCTGTCAGTATGAGCGCCATGCCGAGCCCAAAATGTGCCAGGGCCAAGCTCGGATTGAGATCGATCGATGCCCGCAAATCCCCGATCGCCGCATCGTATTCGCCGCGCAAGGACCGAACCCTGCCAAGCGCGAAGTGACCCATCGCTTCCTTGTCGTCGAGGGCGACGGCTTTGTTGGCGAGCCGCAATGCCTGATCCAAGGTTTCTAGCGGGGAGTCGGCGAAGGAGTGGAAGACCTGGAGAAACATCGCAAATCCCAACGCCGCGAAGGCTTGGGCGAAATTGGGATCCAGGTTGCCGGCACGTTGCAACAATCGACGCGCTTCGGCCATGTCCTTGGCATTCATTCGCCATAGATGCCACAGGCCGCGTTGGTAGGACTCCCACGCATCCAGACTTTCCGGCGGTTTGCGGTGTGCGCGTTCGCGTTCAAATTCGCCGACTTCCCCTTGCAACGTCGCGACCAGGGTCTCGGTAATCTCGTCCTGCAACGCAAATATGTCGGAGAGGTCGCGGTCGTAGCGTTCGGCCCATAAATGGTTGCCGGTCCCTGTGTCGATCAACTGAGCTGTGATACGAACGCGGTCACCGACTTTGCGAACACTGCCTTCAACGACGTAGCGGACTCCAAGGTCATTTCCGACCTGCCTCACGTCGGCAGCCTCGCCCTTATAGGTAAAAGATGAGTTCCGTGCGGTGACTTGCAGCCAACGTAGGCGCGATAGCTCGGTTATCAGATCCTCGGCAATGCCATCGGCGAAATACTCCTGCTCTTGGTCGCCGCTTAGGTTCTCGAACGCCAACACGGCGATGGACGGCCTCGCGGAAATCGCCGGTGCCTTGCTCGAAGCCACGGACGAAATTTGCTCGTCTACAATGATTCGGTAGCCGCGCACGGGGCGGACGATGTTCTTAACCGCATGCTCGCCGATGTCCTCGAAGACAAGTTCCGTCTTGCCCTCGACCTGACGATAGGCATCCTCCGACACGGCAATTTTGCCAGGATCCGCCAAGCCTTCCAACCGAGCAGCCACATTCACGCCGTCGCCGTAGATTGTGCCGTCGTTCTGTTCGAACACATCTCCCAGGTTCACCCCAATGCGGAACAGCATCCGTCTGCTTTCCGGCAGGTCGGCGTTGCACTCCACAAGATCGCCCTGTACGTCCACCGCGCAGCTCACCGCCTCGACAACGCTAGGAAACGTCGCCAGCACACTGTCGCCAGCCGTATCGACTACACGGCCACCGTGATCGGAAATATGCTTGCGAAAGACGTCGCGGCAGACATTGAGCATGTCCATTGTGGCCCGTTCATCGTCACCCATTAGGCGCGAGTAACCGGCAACGTCGGCCGCCAGGATAGCCAACAATGTGCGCTTGGCCTCGGCCATGCCTTCCGTCTCCCCGTTAGTTCCAGAAGGGTACGTCGGTGGCATGCTCGCCACAAGCGAATGGTCGATTGAACCCATCCGAGCGGTTCTCGACCGGAGGGTAACGGACGAGTGCGCTATGTCGGCTTCGGGTAAATAGCGGGCGTTCTGGCCACACCAATTCGACGGCAGCGCCACCTCCGGGAGCGGACATAAACCGGTGGAAAGCGGACCACAGGTCACACGCGGCCGGTAAAACGAGTTGTGTCCGGATTCTTCCGCAAATTGTTTTGCCTATGTTGCCGAGCGTTCTCTCGGGCTTGATTGCGCGGTAGATAACGGCCGGTCGACCGGCTGAAACCAAAGACACGACTTGCCGCGACGCGCCGAGCTTTACCTGATCCCGCCCCCGGTCTAAGAAAGGCGAAACGCACAACGTGGCGAATTAGGAGGTCGGATCATGTCAGGTAACGGCAACGGTAACGGGCGGCGCAGTAGCGGCTGGTTCGGCGGACGCGATATGCATGGCTTTCTTCATCGCTCGTGGATGAAGAACCAGGGCTTCGCGGCGGAGAATTTCGACGGCCGCCCGGTCATCGGCATCGCCAACTCGATGTCGCAAGTGACCCCGTGCAACGCCCATCTCGGCAAGGTCGCCGAGGCGGTCGCCCGCGGGGTGTGGAAAGCTGGCGGATTCCCGCTCGAGTTTCCCACCATGTCGCTCGGCGAGCCGGTGATGCGGCCGACCACCATGCTGTTCCGCAATCTGATGGCGATGGATGTCGAGGAATCGATCCGCGCCAATCCGTTCGACGGCGTGATCCTGCTGTGCGGCTGCGACAAGACCACCCCGGCGCAGATCATGGGCGCGGCGAGCGTCGATATCCCCTCGATGGTGATCACCGGCGGGCCGATGCTGAACGGCAAGTTCCGCGGCAAGGATATCGGCTCGGGCACCGACGTCTGGCGGTTTACCGCCGACCTCCGCGCCGGCCGCATGAGCCTCGAGGATTATATGGACGCGGAGGCCTGCATGAGCCGTTCGGCCGGCCATTGCATGACCATGGGCACCGCCTCGACGATGGCGAGCGTCGCCGAGGCGCTCGGCCTCCAGCCGCCCGGCGGCGCGGCGATCCCGGCGGTCGATTCGCGGCGCTATGCGCTCGCCGAATATGCCGGCTCGCGGATTGTCGAGATGGTCGAGGAAGATCTCACGATCTCGAAAGTGCTGACCCGCGACGCCTTCGAGAACGCGATCAAGGTCAATGCCGCGATCGGCGGCTCGACCAACGCGATTATTCATCTGCTGGCGATCGCCGGCCGCCTCGGGGTCCAGCTCCGGCTCGAGGATTTCGACGAGCTGATCCGCGATGTCCCGTTCCTGGTCAATCTCCAGCCGTCGGGCGAGTATCTGATGGAGGATTTCTATTACGCCGGCGGCCTGCCGGTGGTGATGAAGGAACTCGGCGACATGCTCAACACCGACGCGATCACGGTGACCGGCAACACCGTCGCCGAGAATGTCGCCAAGGCGAAAAATTACAACGAGGACGTCATCAAGCGCCGCGACGCGCCGATCGATGTCGGCAACGGCACCGCGATCCTGCGCGGCAATCTGTGCCCCGGCGGCGCGGTGATCAAGCAGTCCGCGGCCGATCCCAAATTGATGCAGCACAGGGGCCGGGCGGTGGTGTTCGACGATATCAACGACCTCAACGCGCGCGTCGACAGCCCCGAGCTCGATATCGACGAGACCTGCGTCATGGTGCTCAAGAACGCCGGGCCCAAGGGCTATCCCGGCATGCCCGAGGTGGGCAATATGCCGCTGCCGAAAAAGCTCCTGGAGAAGGGCGTCGAGGACATGGTGCGGATTTCCGACGGCCGGATGAGCGGCACCTGCTTCGGCACGGTGGTGCTCCACGTGGCGCCGGAATCGGCAGTCGGCGGCCCCCTCGCCCTGGTCCAGGACGGCGACATGATCGAACTCGACGTCGCCAACCGAAGCCTCACTCTCGAGGTCGGCGAAGAAGAGCTGAAGCGCCGCGCCGAGGCCTGGACCCCACGCAAACCGGCGGCCGAACGCGGCTATGTCAGTCTCTATATCGATCACGTGCTGCAAGCCGACGAGGGCGTCGACCTCGATTTCCTCAAAGGCGGCAGCGGCTCGGCGGTGCCGAGTCAGTCGCATTGAGGTTTATCGCACCCCGTCCCTGAGTTCGAGCAGCTCGATCGCGGCGTCCCACAGGATCCACTGATCGGCGAGCGAGAAATCGCTGTCGACGTGCCACATGCCGTCGAGCAGATAGAGCGACGTCGCGGCCGGCCCCAGGCGCTGGGCGAGATCGACGCTTTCCGAATAGGGCACGATCGAATCGTCGCGTCCGTGGATCAGCAGAAAGCGAGAATTGGCGGTCTCGAGGGGCGCGCGGGCCGGATCGAGCGCCGCCATGTCGTGGCGGATGCCGGCGGGCAACCCGGCGATCAGCGCCGCTGTCGCGGCGCGGTCGTCATTGTCCACCAACGCGAGCACCGCTAGCCCTTGGGGTCCGAGACTCGCCGCCAGCCGCGTCACGTCCAGGCTTGGGTCGTCGAGCTTGAGATCGGCGATCCGCGCCAGAATCGCGCGATCGGCGGCATCGTCCAGGCGCCCGGCGTTGCTCGCGACGAACACCCATTTGCCATAGGCGTTGGGCTCGAGATGCCGCCAAACCCCGTCGAGTCGGTAGTCGCCGGTGGTAAAGAACACCACCATGCGGTCGATATCGTGATAGCCGCCGACCGCGAGGACGAATTCGACGGTCCCCCCGGCGCCCGGCACCAGGGTGGCGAGCATCGCCGGGCCGGCGGCATAGCTGATGCCGATGACCCCCACCCGCCCGCGCGCCGCGAATCCCGAATCCGCGGCCAACCAGTGCGCGGCCTCGGCGATGGTGACGCTATCGCCGGGGCGAACCTGAAGCGCGCGCAACGACGCGATATCGGGCACGAGGACGGCGAAGCGGGCGCGCGCCAGACTGTGGGCGAAGGCGATGAGCCGCGGATCGTCCTTGCCGGTCGCGGCCAGCCCGGGGACCAGAACCAGGGCGCCGAGCGCGCCTTCGGGCGAGACATAGAGATCGCCGCTGCCGCCAGGAAAGGTGGCGGCGTGTCGCTCCGGTACTGGTGTCTCGGCCTTCAGCCGGCTCGGGTCCGGGCCGGCGGCAATGTCGGACAGCAGTCGCCGCGCCTCCTGCGCCCGCTGGCTGCAGGCCCCGGTTGCCAAACACAGCGCTAGTCCAATTGCAATTGCCCGTCGCATTGCGCGTCTCCCGCTTCCGCCGACGGCCCCCACCTATGCCGGTAGAGTGGACTGCCACGCGGCGCATGGGAAGACGAAAGCTGCGGTAAATCAGCAGCGCGCCAGAATGGTCCGAATCGCGGCGACTTCGGCGGCGTCCATCGACAGGTTCCACACCCGTTTCACTTCGATCCAGGCGCGCACATAGGCGCAATGAAAGGCGGCGTTGGGCGGCAACCATTCGGCCGGATCGCGCGCGCCCTTCGAACGATTGGCGCCGTTGTGCACCGCCATCAAGTGGCCGGGATTGGCGAGGTCGTTGGCGTAGGCGCGCCGGGTCTCGTCGCGCCAGGCGTGGCCGCCGCTTTGGTGCGCCTCTTTCGGCGGCACCAAATGATCGATGTCCAAACCCCGGGGGTCGGTGAACACGCGGCCGGTGAACGGGTCGTACCACAGGCCGGCGATCCCCCGACACCCGCGCGCGTCGAGCCGCATCGGCGTCAGACTTTCGGCGATCAGCACCTCGTCGCGGGTCTTTTGGCAGTCACCGTCGGCATCGCGCCACCCGCCATACGACGCGCGTTCATAGGCGGTATTGTTTTCGGCCACGACGAGGATTCCGTCGAGCGGATCGGCGAAAGCCGAACACACGTAAAAAGATATGAAAATTGAAATAAATACCCTCATAACGAGAATATAAGAGTTCAATCGAACGCTGACAACCGCGCCTTGTTTGGCTAGATTGCGTTCCGACGAAGGGCCCCCTAAACATGAGAGTCGCGTCGATGATCAAGGATGTACTGGTCGTGGCCGGCGTGGTGGCGGCCCTGTTCGCGGTGATTACCGCCGGCGCCTATCTTTTTCAGCGCAATTTGATTTATTTTCCCGACCGCAGCGTTCCCGACATCCCGCCGCCGTTCGCCGTGGTGTCGTATTCCAGCGGCGACGGGCTCACCCTCGGCTCATGGTATGCCGCGCCGCGCGACACCGGCGCGCCGGTGATCGTTTATTTCCAAGGCAATGGCGGCCATGTCGGTCGCCGCGACAGCAAGCTTATTCCCTATCTCGAGGCGGGGATGGGCGCCTTATTGGTCGGCTATCGCGGCTATGGCGGCAATCCGGGATCGCCGACCGAGGCCGGCCTTTATGACGATGGCATGAGTGCGCTCGACTGGCTCGCCGGCGAGGGAATCGCCGGCGACCGGATCGTGCTCTACGGCGAATCCCTGGGCACCGGCGTCGCGGTCGAACTGGCGACCCGCGTGCGGTCCCGCGCGGTGGTTCTCGAGGCCCCCTTTACCTCGCTGGTCGATGCCGGCGCGCGCGCTTACCCGTACCTTCCGGTGCGTTGGCTGGTCCACGATCGCTTCGACTCGCTGGCCAAAATCGGCTCGCTTTCGGCGCCGGTGATGGTGATCCATGGCACCGCCGATGAAATCGTTCCGGTCGCCATGGGCGAGGCAATCCTCGCCGCCGCGCCCGAGCCCAAGCGCGGGCTGTTTTTCCCCGGCATCGGCCATAACGAGTTGATCGCGGTAGGCGCGCCCGAGGAAATTCTCGCCTGGCTTGCTAGCCTCGATAATTAGCGCTCTTCCATTTTATCGACAAAGACCCGGCGCTCGGGCGGCAGCACCTGGATCGCCTCCTGCTCGATATCGACCTGGGCCCAGAGCAGCCGTCGACACCCGGCTATCATCAAGGTGCCGTCGTAGAGCTGGAAAATCCTGCTCTCGAATTCGGCCGGCGAGTGCATGGCGTCGATATCATTGTCGGCGATTTCGAACACCTCGAAGAGATCTTCGCGGACGAACAGCGCGTTGATCGGCGTGGTCGCCACCAACTGGTATCGCTTCTCCTTGCCGAGCTCGATCATCGCCAACAGCGAAGAACCGTGATGAACCGCCGGGTCGGCATCCTGGACGAAATAGACGTCGTTGGGGATCGACGGGTTGAATTCGATCACCACCAGGCGCGGCCGATACCGCACGAGCGTGCGCCAAATGTGCCAATCCACGCCGTCGACATCGATGCTCAAGAAGTCGAAGTCCACCGGCGTCGGTGTCTCGGCCAGAATCGCGTCGAGCGTATTGGGTGCATCGAGACCGACAAATCGATTGACCGCGTGGACCCCATCATGGCCGGCATGGGTGTTGCGAAGTTCGGCGCAGCGCGCGCTATCGCCCTCGATCAGCACGCCGCGCCAATTTTTGTTGGCCAACAGGTTCCAGCTATTGCTGAAATGGCGGCCATCCCAGGCGCCAAATTCAACGCACCATTTGTTGCTGGCGCCGATCATCGAGAATATCCGCTGGATCAAGCCATCCTCACCGGCTTGCGAGGTAACATTGCGCCGCACCACGTCGAGATAGGTACTTTCCGGCTTGGTTCGCAACTTCTGCCTGAATTCGACCTTCGCCACCGCACCGCCCCTTTCCGTCCCGCCATTCGCGAGCAAAAAAAGCCCGGACCGTTTATTGATCCAGACCCGGCGAAAGCCTATCATGTTTCGTTCCCGGATCGGTATCTTGGCCGGTCGGCGGGACTATCGAAACAAATATCCGAGCGAATATATGAACGACGCACTGACCGCGACGCCGACGACACCCGTAAATGAAGAGTCCAACATGATCGAGGTCGAGGTCGAGGTCCGTATGTCGGATACGTCGGTTTACCTGGGCTCGATCTTCGTCGAGAAAGGCGGGCAAATTCTCGATTATTTCAACGGCTTGACGCCTTTTTTCGCGCTCACCGAGCGCAACGGCAAAGTGCGTATCATCGGTAAGGCGCACGTCATTCAAGCCATTCCCTATGATCGCGCCAGCGCCGGCGCGCCGGTCTCCCAGCAAGCCGGCGGATCGCTCCTATGAGCGGATCGGTCGATTATTACCTCGCCCTGTCGTCGCCTTGGACTTACCTAGCCGGACCCCGTTTTAAGGACCTCGTCGCGCACAATGGTCTAACCATGACGTACAAGCCCTATAACATCATGCACGTATTCGGGCTCAACGGCACCAAACCGGTGGGCCAACGGCCGAAACCGGTGCAATCCAACCGCCTGCGCGAATTTGGTCGCTGGCACGAATATCTCGGCATGGATCTCACTCTGCACCCGGCGCATTTCCCGGTCGATCCGACCCGCGCCGGTCATATGCTGATCGCGGCGCAGCTCCAGGGCGCCGACCAGGACGCGACAATCGCGCTCGCCGACGGTTTTCTCAGCGCCTGCTGGCGCGAGGAGCGCGATCTGGGTGACGAGGCGACCCTTGTCGCGATCGCCGACGAGCACGAGTTTGACGGCACCGCACTCTTGGCGGCTGGCGACGGCGACGAGGCGCGCGCGGTGTTCGAAAAGAATACCGCCGACGCGATCGCGCTCGAGGTGTTCGGATCGCCGACCTGGGTGTGCGACGGCGAGGTCTTCTGGGGCCAGGACAGGCTCGATTTCCTCACCCGATTTGTCGAGGGTGAGTAGCGCACTTTCAATCCGATTCCAGTCGGCGTCTCCGACCGACGTCTGGAGATCCGCTGTCATGACCTTTCGCCGCATTATCCGCCGCCTCGTCGCCGCCGCCGCGATCCTGATCGTTTCCGCCGCGCCGGTCGCCGCCAAGGACGACCTGGTCATCGGCATCACCCAATTCCCCGCGACGCTTCATCCCCACATCAACTCGATGTTGGCCAAGTCCTATGTTCTCAACGCGACCATGCGCCCGTTGACGACGTATGACCAGGACTGGACCTTGATCTGCCTGCTGTGCACATCATTGCCGTCGATCGAGAACGGCGAGGCGGTGGTGGAAACCCTGGCCGACGGCAGCACCGGTGTCGCCGTCACCTATCGCCTTCACCCGGACGCCACCTGGGGCGACGGCACCCCGGTCACGTCGGCGGACGCGGTGTTTACTTGGCGGGTCGGGCGCAACGAACAGAGCGGTTTCGCCGGCATCGAGGGGTTTCGCCGCACCCAATCGATCGAGGTCATCGACGACAAGACTTTTACCTTTCATGTCGACCGGCTGACCTATCAATACAACGCGGCGAACGGGTTCTATCTGCTGCCGCGCCATCTCGAGGAAGCCCCCTTCGCCGAGCCCGTCGAGTATCGCCACCGCACGCTCTATGATACCGACCCGACCAATCCCGGGCTCTATTTCGGCCCCTATCGGATCACCCAAGTGGTCTCGGGCAGCCACGTCATGCTCGAGCCGAACCCGACGTGGTATGGCGAGGCGCCCCGGTTCAAGCGGGTGGTCGTCCGGATCATCGAGAACACCGCCGCGCTCGAGGCCAATCTGTTGTCGGGCGAGGTCGACTATGTCGCCGGCGAACTCGGCTTCAATATCGAACAAGCCCTGTCGTTCGAACGCCGCAATCCCGACAGCTTCACCTACCTCTACAAACCGGGGCTGATCTACGAGCATCTCGACGTCAACCTCGACAATCCGATGCTCGCCGATGTCCGGGTTCGCCAAGCCTTGCTCTATGCGCTCGACCGCGAGCAATTGACCGAGAAGCTGTATGGCGGCCACCAGCCGGTCGCCCATTCGAACGTCAATCCCCTCGACCGCATTTTCAGCGACGCGGTGCCGATCTACGCCCACGACCCGGACCGCGCGGCGGCGCTGCTCGATGACGCGGGATGGAGCGATGTCCGCGACGGCGTCCGTCACAATGGCGCCGGCGACAAATTGTCGTTCGCGCTGATGACCACCGCGGGCAACAAGTCGCGCGAGCTGGTGCAACAGGTCCTGCAAAGCCAATGGCGCAAGGTCGGCGTCGAGGCGATCATTCGCAACGAGCCGGCGCGGGTGTTTTTCGGCGAAACAATGACCAAGCGCGGCAACTCCGGACTGTCGATGTATGCTTGGCTAAGCGCGCCCGAAGCGGTGCCTTTGTCGACCTTGAAATCCGACCAGATCCCCACCGAGGCCAATGGCTGGTCGGGGCAGAACTTCCCGGGCTATAACAATCCCCGCATGGACGAGCTGATCGATCTCATCGAGCGCGAACTCGATCCCGAAGCCCGCCTGCCTTATTGGCGCGAACTGCAGACACTCTACGCCACCGAGCTCCCGGCGCTTCCTCTGTTCTTCCGCGCCGAATCCTATGTCTTTCCCCCTTGGCTGACCGGCGTGCGCCCGACCGGCCACCTGGTCACCACGACAATGTGGATCGAGGAATGGCGGTCGACCGAATGACCGCCATTTTCGGTTAAAGCATGGCGGATCTGCGCCAGGCGGTGCTTGGTCCCGAGCCGGCGAAAGCCTTGCCGCCGCCGGTTCTCGATGTCCGCGATCTGACGGTCATTTTCGACACCCGCGCGGGACCGCTCACGGCGGTCGACGGGATCAGCTACACCATCGAGCGCGGCCGGACCCTCGGGGTGGTCGGTGAAAGCGGCTGTGGCAAATCGGTCGCCGCGCTCGCGATAATGGGACTGATCGATCCGCCCGGCCGCCTCGACGACGGCACGGTGACCCTGCGCGGCACCGATCTCGGCCGGCTGTCGGAGGATCGCCTATGCACCTTGCGCGGCCGCGAATTGGCGATGATATTCCAAGAGCCGATGACCGCGCTCAACCCGGTGATGACGGTCGGCGATCAGGTGGCGGAAGTGTTGATCCTGCACGACAAGCTGCCGGCCCGCGAGGCATGGCGATCGGCGGTCGAGCTGCTCGACCGCGTCGGTATCGCGCTGCCGATGAAGCGCGCGCACGAGTATCCCCATCACCTGTCCGGCGGCATGCGCCAACGGGTGATGATCGCCATGGCGCTGGCGTGCAAGCCGTCGTTGCTGATCGCCGACGAGCCGACCACCGCGCTCGACGTCACCGTCCAAGCCCAGATTCTCGATCTGATGCTCGATCTTCAGGACTCCTTCGGCATGGCGATCCAGTTCATCAGTCATGATCTCGGGGTGATTTCCGAGATCGCCGACGAGGTGGTGGTGATGTATGCCGGGCGAGTGGTCGAGCGCGCCGCGGCCGACGCGGTGTTCGCCGGCCCGCGCCACCCCTATACCCAGGGTCTGTTGGCGACCCTGCCGCGCATCGGTGCCGGCCACGACCGCCTGCCGGCGATCCGCGGCATGGTGCCCGATCTCGGTCAGCTGCCGAGCGGCTGCGCGTTTCGCGATCGCTGTCCGCGCGCGATGTCGGTGTGCGCCGGCGCCCCACCGCCGTTGGCGGACGTCGCGCCCGATCACCGGGTCGCGTGTTACGCCGCCGAGGCGTCATGACCGAGGCGTTGCTCGAAGCCCGCGACGTGGTCAAACATTTTCCGGTGCGCGGCCAGGGCTTGTTCGGACGGCGCCAAGGCACGGTACACGCGGTCAACGGGATCGACCTCACGATCGAGGCCGGCGAGACCCTGGCGCTGATCGGCGAAAGCGGCTGCGGCAAGACCACGCTGGGCCGCGTCCTGGCGGGACTTTACCCACCGGATGCGGGCACCATCCGGTTTCGCGGCCAGGCGGTGGACGCCGAGAGTTCGATCCAGATCGTTTTCCAGGACCCCTACGCGTCGCTCGATCCACGCATGACCGCCGGCGCGATCATCGAGGAGCCGCTGCGCATTCATCGCGTCGGGACGCGAGCCGAGCGCCGCGCCAAGGTCACCGAGCTGATGGTTGCCGTGGGTCTCGCGCCGGCTCAGGTCGATCGTTATCCGCACGAATTTTCCGGCGGTCAGCGCCAGCGCATCGGGGTCGCCCGCGCGCTCGCGCTCGAGCCCGACCTGATCATCGCCGACGAGCCGGTCTCGGCGCTCGACGTTTCGATCCAGAGCCAGATCCTCAATCTGTTGCGCGATCTCCAGGACTCGCGCGGCCTCGCCTATCTGTTCATCACCCACGACCTGGCGGTAGTCGATTTCATCGCCGATCGGGTGGCGGTGATGTATCTCGGCCACATCGTCGAGATCGCCGACCGCGAGGCGCTGTTCGAGGACCCGCGCCACCCCTACACCCAGGCGCTGCGGGCGGCGATTCCCGAGGCCGGTCGCGGCCGCCGCCGCCACCCCGCGCTCCCCGGCGAGGTCCCGAGCCCGCTCAATCCGCCGACCGGCTGCCCGTTCCACACCCGCTGCCCCAAGGCCGAGGACAGCTGCCGCGCGCTGCGGCCGTTCCTCGAGCCGATCGCGCCCGGCGCCGACCATCTCGTCGCTTGCCCGCTGGCGGCACCGCGATGACCCGCTACGTCGCCGGGCGGATCGTCGAATCGTTGATCGTCATCGCGGTGATGTCGTTCGCGGTCTATGGTCTGATGGCGCTGATGCCCGGCGATCCGATCGACATCATGGTGCAATCCGACCCCGATCTCACCCCCGCCGACGCGGCGCGGCTGAAGGCGCTATACGGTCTCGACAAGCCGATCCTCGAGCGCTACGGCAATTGGCTGGGGGCGGCGGCGGTCGGCGATTTCGGCTATTCGCGGATCCACAACCGCCCGGTCCTCGAAGTGCTCTCGCCGCGCCTGGTCAATACCTTGATCCTGATGGGTTTGGCGCTCGTCCTGTCGCTCGCCATCGCGGTGCCGGTCGGGCTCTATTCCGCGCTCAAACC
Source organism: Alphaproteobacteria bacterium (assembly GCA_047517485.1). Classification (GTDB taxonomy): domain Bacteria; phylum Pseudomonadota; class Alphaproteobacteria; order UBA7887; family UBA7887; genus JAKZSU01. The sequence goes on along the minus strand of JAKZSU010000180.1, from coordinate 25,863 downwards.
GTACTCCGCCGCCGACTACGTGATCAATTTCGCCGCCCTCGGTGGTATCTCGGTACCGGTGTTCTGGCTCGCGCTGATGCTGATAATTCTATTCTCGGTCGAACTCGGCTGGCTGCCGGCGGGCGGCATGGCATCACTGAATAGCGAGCCGGGGCTCGCCGGATTATGGGATCGCGCGCGCTACCTGATCCTGCCGCTGATCACCCTCAGCGTCGCCAGTATCGGCGGCCTGACCCGTTATGTCCGGGCCGCGATGATGGAGGTCATGCGTCACGATTATATCCGCACCGCGCGCGCCAAGGGCGCGCCCGCGCGCCGCGTGGTGTGGCGCCATGCGCTGCGCAACGCTATGATACCGGTGGTCACCATCCTGGCGCTCAGCTTCGGCACCTTGTTCTCCGGCGCGCTGATCACCGAGACCATGTTCTCCTATCTCGGCATGGGCAAGCTGATCTACGACTCGATCATCGGCAATGATTACAACGTCGCGCTGATCAGCCTGCTGTTCGCCACCACCGTGGTGCTGTTGAGCAATCTCGCCGCCGATCTCTGTTACGCCTGGCTCGACCCGCGGGTGAGCCTGCGATGAACACGGCCTTGGCCCCGGCGCGGCGCTCGCTCGCCCGCCTCACCTTCGAGCGCTTCCTCGATCACCGCATGGCCTTGGTCAGCGGCGTACTTCTGATGATCCTCGCCGCCGCCGCGCTGGCGGCGCCGCTGATCGAGTCCTCGCTCGGTCTCGATTCGTCCGAGGTCGATTTGCTGGCGCGTTTCGAGCCGGCATCGGAGAGCCATATTCTGGGCACCGACGAACTCGGCCGCGACGTGTTCCTGCGCCTGCTCCACGGCGGCCGCGTATCGCTGCTGGTCGGCCTGGTTACCGCGCTTCTCTCGGCGGTGATCGGCACCCTGATCGGGCTCATTGCCGGCTATTACGGCGGCTGGCTCGATTCGCTGCTGATGCGGCTTACCGACACCGTCATCGCGCTGCCGCTGCTGCCGCTGTTGATCGTCCTGGCGGCGATCGACCTCGAAAAACTCGGCCTGCCGGCGGACATCGCGACCTCGCCCGACGCCAGCCTCTACCGCATCGTGCTGATCATCGCGCTGTTCGGCTGGACCACCGTCGCGCGTCTGGTGCGCGGCGCCGCGCTCAGCCTGCGCGAACGCGATTTCGTGCTCGCCGCGCGCAGCCAGGGCGCCGGCGGCGGCTGGATTATGAGCCGCCACATCCTGCCCAACGCGATATCGCCGATCATCGTCTCGACCACCTTGTCGGTGGGCAATATCGTGCTTCTGGAATCGGTGCTCAGCTTTCTCGGCCTCGGCATTCAGCCGCCGATGCCGAGCTGGGGCAACATGCTGACCAACGCCCAGGAGCTGATCTACGAGGCGCCGATGCTCGCGGTGTGGCCGGGCCTGGCGATCTTCATCACCGTCGTCGCGTTCAATTTTCTCGGCGACGGTCTGCAGGACGCACTTGATCCGAAAGCGATCCGGCGGTAGTCCGCTACCAATTCTCCTGGTAGGGCCGAACCTCGATATCGAACGACCAGGCCGACGGGTCTTGATGCGCGACGTGATAGATTTCGTCGGCGATCGCGCTCGGCTTGCAGAAGAAATCATCATCTTTGTCGGGGGCGAAGATCGGCCGCGTGCGTGGGGTGTCGATCGCCGCGTCGACGATCAGATAAGCCACGTGAACGCCTTGCGGTCCAAGATCGCGCGCCATCGCCTGGGCGAGGATGCGCTGCGCCGCCTTGGTCGGCGCGAAATAAGCGAAGTTCGCCTTGCCGCGCTTTGCCGAAGTGTTGCCGGTGGCGATGATCGCGCCTTGACCGGCGGCGATCATCGCCGGCGCGACCGCGCGCGCGAGATAGAGAAACGCCGTGGTGTTGATGCGAAAGTTGCGCTCCAGCCGGGTCGGATCGCTCTCCATGAACTTGGCCGCGCCGCCGCCCTCGAGCACGCCGGAGACCGCATTGTGGATCGCCACCGCCGGATCACCCAAATCGGTGCGCACCGCGTCGACGGTCGCCACCAAGGCATCGAGATCGCCGACGTCACAGACGTAGCCGCGCGAGCCTTCGATCTCGGCTTCAAAGGCGTCGAGGCGCTCTCGGTCACGAGCCACCATGGCGATCCTATAGCCACCCGCGGCAAAACGCTTGGCGCACTCATAGCCAGTACCCGGGCCGGTCCCGGTTATCAGACAAACCGGCTTGGTCGCATCCGCCATATTGAAAAATTCCTCTTTACCAGGGCATTGCCGCCAACAGGCGTCGGGTCAGATCAGCTTCGGGATCGATCAAGGTGTCGACGATCGCAAAGTGGTCGAGGCCTTCGGGCACGATGTGTTCGCAAGGGTAACCGAGCGCCCGCCAGCGCGCCGCCATGGCGTCGGATTGGCGATGATATTCGACCGACTCGTCGTCGCCGACGACGATGAACAGCGGCGCCGAATGGGGATAGTCGAGCAGCGCCGGCGAATGGCGCGCCGCCATCTCCGGGGTCATCTTGAGGGTGTCGTTGAGATACGATAGGCGGATCGGCTCGAGTTTGAACAAGCCCGATATCGCGCACGCGCCCTTGACCAGATCGGGTGGCAAGCCGTCGCCGAAAGCCGGCCAATCGGTCGCCAACATCAGCGCCGCCAAATGGCCGCCGGCGGAATGGCCGCTGACATAAAGTCGGCTCGGATCACCGCCAAAATCGGCCGCGTTGCGCCATGCCCACGCCACCGCCGCCCGGTTTTGACGAACGATTTCGTCCATATCGGCATGCGGTGCCAAGGTATAATTGTTGACCACCGTGGTCACCCCGTTGGGCGCCATGCCCTGGGCGACATAGGAATAGTCGTTCTTGTCGAGCGAGTACCAATAGCCGCCGTGAATAAACACGTGGATCGGCGCGCCTGGGCGATCGGCGGGAAAAACATCGAGGGTCTCCATCGCCTGGTCGCCGAACGCGACATCCAGCCGTCCCGGGATGTTCTCGCGGGTCGCCGCGCTCCAGTCCGCCCACGCCGCGAAACGCTCGACATAGTCGGGAAACCGCTTGCGGTTGTTGTACTGGGCGTCGAGCCCACCCTGGTCGTAGTCGCGCCAAATCGTGCCGGTGCTTGCGGTCATTTGGCGCCCGCCACACGTTCGCCAATCCGCTCCTTTTGGCCCGGGGTCGGCATGTGACTGCCGTCTTGCTTCACGGTGTCGTAAATTGCCGGAATAGTGATCTCGAGCAACTCCAAATCTTCAGAATAGTCGCGCAGCTCGTGCATCGTATTGCCGGGGACGGTCACGGTATCGCCTTTCTGGTATTTGATCTCGCCGTGATCCGCGTAGAAGAAGCTCACCCAGCCCTCGAGCACCATGGCGAACTGAAAATCGACGACATGGCGGTGCAATCCGTTGTGTCCGCCGTTGAGGTGCTTCGCCTTGATGATGTGGGCATGAATCTCGCCGTGGGTGGCGTCCGACACCCCGAGATCGCGATAGGCGAATTCCTCGCGCAGACCATCGGTCTCGAACGCCGCGCTCTCGGCCCGGCTCACGGTGAATTGGTAATTCTTGTCGCCGACAGGCGGCGGCGTCTTGGCGGGCGTGGTCATGTCTACCTCCCATGAAAGCGTTGCCGACATGATACCGGCACATCTCCGGGAGGTAAATTGGCGGTGTTAACCGGATATCAGGATTGCGGTCCTAAAGTGCTGGAAACGCCTTATTCCGGACCGATATTTCATGCTCAAACAGGTAATCGCAACTCTGGCCGTCTTATTCGTGGCAGGGGTAATAGGCACCGCCCCGACCCTCGCTTTCGAGCAGGAAATCGACGACATTCAGAGCGAGCAGCTCGAAGCCGCGACCAAGGCTTACCAGTTCGGCGATTACGACCTGGCCCTCGAGTTCTTCAAGCCGCTAGCCGACGAGGGGGTCGCCGAGGCGCAGTTCTATTACGGCTTCATGCACGCCCAGGGTCTGGGTGTTTTGCAGAATTACGAGATCGCCGCCGAATGGTATCTCCAGGCCGCGCGCCAAGGGCATCCGCAGTCGCAGAACTATCTCGGCCTGCTCTATTACGAAGGCAACGGCCTCGACCGTTCGTTTCGCGAGGCCTTTCTGTACTTCGAGCTCGCCGCCGCCGGTAACGAGGATGCCGCCAACAACCGGTTGATCGTGGCCCGCAAGATGACGTCCGCGCAGATCACCGAAGCGCAGAAAGCCGCGGGTGAAATCATCGTCGCGCTGCGCGCGCGCGTCAAACGCGTAATGCTGCCCCGCCGCCTGGCGAGTGGCCTGGCCATCGGGTCCGAGGGGTTGATCCTCACCCACGCCGAGGCGGCGGTCGCGTGCCGCGAAATGACCGTGCGACTGGAAGGTCAAAACCCGCTTACCGCCGAGCTGGTCACCGCCGACCGGTTCTACGGGCTGGCTCTGATCTCCACCGGCTCGGCGATTACCGAGCCGCTTCTGCTGCGCCAGACGCCGATCACCGCGGGCGAGCGCGTTACCGTCGTCGGCTTTGGTCTCGACGAGAAGAAGAACCTGATCGTGGAGACCACCGACACAAGGGTGACTTCCGATCCCGCGTTGCACCGCGTCGACCAGCGCTATTTCCAGGTCTCGACCCTGGTCAGCAGCAGTTTGCTGGGCGCCGCGGTGATCGACCGGGTCGGCCGGGTGATTGGCGTCATGGTGCCGAATATCGAACCGGACGATGTTGCCCAGCTGCGCGGCGAACCCGAACGGGTCAGTTTTGTCCTGCGCCACGAACTCATTCACCTCTTGTTGGAGATTAACGGACACGCGTATGATACCGCCGCGTCGGAGGGCGTGATCACATCGGAGCAGGCTGTCGCCGCGGCACGCGCGGCAACCGTGGCGATCGAGTGTTGGAGGGAGGAAGAAAAGTGGCCGGAGGAGTCCGAGAGGACCGCCGACACCGGCAATTCGCCATCGGGGAACACTTCGCCGAGCGGCGCCAAGCCGACCGAGCAAATGCGTCGCCGTCGATCAGGCCGACACGCGGGCAATTGCGGTATCTGCGGCGCGGCCTGGGTCAACCGGCGGGCAAGCTACCGTTGTTCGACGAGGTCGGCGGGGCGATCTCGCCGCGCACGATTCGGAGCTGCGTAAAGCAGGGTTGGGCGGAAAGCTGGATCACCAACCCGATCAAGCCGGACTGGCTGGTATGCCGACTTACACCGCAAGGCCGCAAAATCGCCGACGATGACAGATTCAACCATTAACTAATTGAAAATAAAGATTTAAACATATTGTTGATCGCGCCGCGTATGGCCCGCATGAGGCCATAATTATGGCAGTGCAAAATTTTTCGCTTTCGACATAAAACAAACACTTGATTTAAACGTTCGATTGACCATATATCGGCGACCAGAGGGCGACCTTTAACGCGAACAACTCGTCGTCGAAGGTCGCATATGTACCTCCCTTAAAGTTGGTGGCGGGCACCCTCCTTTTGTCCCCCAACCCGCCACCTAACTCTTGGCCCCTTTTTCCACCCCCCCTGGAAAATGGGGCCTTTTTATTGATCCATCCCTGGCCTTGTGAGTTGCGCGATCGGCAGCGATAGTATTATCGAGCTACCCGCGAACCATTGATGGACCATCGTGACCTCAAGACACTCTCATACCAAGGCTGCCGCGGCATCGATCGAGACGACGATGCGCGAGGCGCCGCAACGCAGCCGCGGCGAGGAGAATTTTCCTGTCGGGTCATGGCTGCTTCCGGCGCATCTGCGCGTCCATATCGTGACCTATTACAATTTTGCCCGCGCCGCCGATGATATTGCCGACGATCCGTCACGGACCGCCGACGCCAAGGTTGCCGAACTGCTGGCGCTCGAGACCGTTCTCCTGGGCACTACCGAAGCGAAGTCAGCCGATCCAGCGCACCAACTGGCGACGCGCCTGCGCGACAGCATGACGGCAACCGGAATCCCCTTTGATCACGCCGCCGAGTTGCTGCGCGCGTTTCGCCAAGACGCCACCAAGCAGCGCTACCGCGACTGGGGCGAGGTGATGGACTACTGCCGCTTTTCCGCCGCCCCGGTCGGCCGTTTTCTGCTCTCCCTGCACGGCGAGGACGAGGCGACCTGGCCGGCATCCGACGCCCTCTGCGCGTCGCTTCAGATGCTCAATCATGTGCAGGACTGCGGCGTCGATCGACGCCGGCTCGACCGCGTCTATCTGCCGCTCGATTGGCTGGACGACTGCGGCGCCGAGATCGAGGATCTCGACCGCGACCGGGCGACGCCAGCGATGCGCGCGGTAATCGACCGCTGTCTCGACGCGTGCGACGACCTCAACGCGGTCGCCATGGGGCTGCCGCGATTGATTGCCGACCGACGCATGCGGATGGAAGCGGCGGTCATTGTCGAGGTGGCGCACCGGCTCAGCAACCGTTTGCGTCGCGGCGACCCCCTCGCCGAACGCGTTGAATTGTCGGCATTGGCTAAGCTCGGGTGCGTTGTCTCGGGGATCGGGAGGGGGATTTGGTAGAGCTCGCCGCGGCCAGATATCCGCATGCCGAGGATCGCGCGCGCGACGTCGTCCGGCGCGCCGGGACATCGTTCTATTGGGCGATGCGGCTGTTACCCATCGACAAGCGCGACGCGATGTATGCGCTCTACGCCTTTTGTCGCGAAGTCGACGACATTGCCGACGAACCGGCGCCTGAAGCGAGCAAGCTGGCCGGCCTCGACGATTGGCGAAAAGCGCTCGACCGGCTGTATTCCGGCGAGGTTCCGGAGCAAATCGTCGCCCAGGCGCTGATCGCGCCGATTGCGCGCTGTGGCCTCCCCCGCGAGCCGTTCGACGCCATCCTGCGCGGCATGGAGACCGACGCCCGCGGCCCCGTCCGCGCGCCCTCGATGGCCGCGCTCATCGCCTATTGCGACGACGTCGCCGGCGCGGTGGGGCGGCAATCGGTGCGCATTTTCGGGTGCGCCGACGCGCATGCCGACGACTTCGCGCGTGCTACCGGCCGCGCGCTGCAGCTGACCAACATTCTGCGCGATCTCGCCGAGGACGCGGCAGATGGCCGCCTCTATCTACCCCGCGAGGCGCTTCTGGCGGCGAGCATGGAGACCGACGATCCCGACACGGCGCTGGCTCACCCCGGACTCGGCGAAGCCTGCGCCACGGTCGCGGCGGAAGCGGCGCGGCACTATGGCGAAGCCGGGCGCCTGCTCCACGCGATGTCGCGCGACGACGCGTCGAGTTTGCGACCGGCGGTGATCATGATGGCGATCTATCGTCGGCTGTTCGATCGATTGTCGGCGCGCGGCTGGGAGTCCGTGCTCGAGCCCGTGAGAATGGGCAAGATCGAGAAACTGGGGATCGCGCTGATCGCCTATCTCCGCCGACCATGATCCGAACGGTGCATATCGTCGGCGCGGGTTTGGCCGGATTGTCGGCCGCCGTGACCTTGGCTAAAACGGGTGTGTCGGTCCACATTCACGAAGCGGCCGGTCATGCCGGCGGTCGCTGCCGGTCCCTGCACGATCCGATCCTCGACCGCCTGATCGACAATGGCAACCATCTGGTGATGGCCGGCAATCGCGCGACGTTCTCGTATCTCGACGCGATCGGCGCGCGTGATCGCCTGGTGTCCACCGGGCCGGCGGCGTTTCCCTTCCTCGACCTGGAAACCGGCGAAAGCTGGGTGGTGCGCCCCAACGGTGGCCCCCTGCCGTGGTGGCTGATGACCCCGTCGAGACGGGTGCCCAACACCCGCGCCATCGATTACCTCAAGGCGTTCCGTCTCGCCTTCGCCGGCGACCAAGACACCGTCGCCGGGCTACTGTCCCGGCCCGAGACGGTTTACCGGCGGCTGTGGGCGCCATTGGCAACATCGGCGCTGAATACCGATCCGTCCGAAGGCGCGGCAAAATTGCTGTGGCCGGTTTTGACCCAGACTTTTCTCCGCGGCGAAGCCTGGTGTCGGCCCTATGTCGCCGATGTCGGCCTGTCGCCGTGTTTCATCGATCCCGCGGTCGCCCGGCTCGAAGCGCAAGGCGCCACCCTCGACCTCAACCAACGGGTCCGCGCGATCGCGACCGAAGGCGGCCGCGCGGTCGCGCTCGAAACCACGCGGGGGCGGGTGCCGGTAGAACGTGACGGTGCGGTCATCGTTGCCTTGCCGGCACCGGCCGCGGTTGGCTTGCTGCCCGACCTCATAGCCCCGGTCGACACCCGCGCGATCGTCAATGCGCATTTCCGTCTTGAGACGCCGCCGCGTTTGCCCGGCGGCGCGCGGTTCCTCGGGCTGGTCGGCGGCACCGCGCAGTGGATCTTCGTCCGCGATGACGTCGCCTCGATCACGGTCAGCGCCGCCGACGCGCTGGCGTCGCGCGACAACCGGGACATTGCCCAAACCCTGTGGACCGATCTCGCGCGCGCGTTCGAGCTGACCGGCGAGGCGCCCGCGGCTCATCGAGTCATCATTGAACGCCGCGCGACATTCGCCCAGACCCCCGCCGCCGCCGCGCTGCGCCCCGGCGCGCGCACCCCGTTGGCCAATCTATTTCTCGCCGGCGACTGGACCGACACCGGATTGCCGGCGACCATCGAAGGCGCAATCCTGTCGGGAACGCGCGCTGCTTCGATCGCTCAAGGCTTGAATCAGTGACTCCGCGCGATCAAGATGATATTGCGATATGGTAAATTTCTTTATATTTTATATAACCAACGGTTTATGAGTATTATTGCGACCTATATGGGAGGGGATTATGACGAAACGGATCATGGTGCAGACGGCGATATCGGCCGGCATGAAGGCGATCTTCGACGGCCGCGACGACATCGAGGTCGAACGCTTTACCGAGCTGTCGGAAGACAATATCGTCCAGCATATCGGCAATTACGACGCCGCGATTCTGGGCATCGTCCCGTTCACCGACCGTATCATCGCGGCCGCTTCGAACCTCAAGATCGTCAGCCGCGTAGGGGTTGGCTATGACGCGGTGGATGTGGCGTCGCTCACCCTCGCCGGCATCCCGCTGAGCGTGACCGGCTGCGCCAATTCGGTCACCGTCGCCGAGCACGCGCTGATGCTGATGCTCGCGCTGGCCAAGCAAACCGTTGCCTACGACCGCGCCGTGCGCGAGGGCAACTGGGCGATCCGGTACGAACGCCCGGCCTTCGACCTCGCCGAACGGACGGTATTGGTGCTCGGCTTTGGCCGCATCGGGCGCCGCCTGGTCAATCGCTGCGTGGCGATGGAAATGAAGGTGCTGGTCCACGACCCCTATGTAATTCAAGATGCGATCGTGACCGCCGGCGCCACCCCGTGCGACGATTGGCGAGCGGTGCTGGGCGAGATCGACTTTCTCTCGGTCAATTGCCCGAAGACCGCCGAGACCGACGGCATGGTTGGGGCGGCTGAACTGGCGGCGCTGCGAGAGACCGCGTTCGTCGTCAACACCGCCCGCGGCGGCATTATCGAAGAGGCGGCGCTGGTGGCGGCGCTCACCGCCGGTTCGATCGCCGGCGCCGGCATCGATCCCTATGTCGTTGAGCCAGCATTCCCTGATAATCCTTTGTTCGCACTGGATAATATTCTTGTCAGCCCACACTCCGCCGGGGTGTCGGTCGAATCGATCTACCGGATGGGCTATTGGGCGGCGAAGAACGTCGTCGACTGCTTCGACGGCAAGCTCACCGCGGAGAATGTCATCAATAAAGAGGTGTTGTGACCGCGCCGAGGCGTTAACGATACTGGGCGAAAGTTGGCCATCGAACTGTCAGCATCGCGGATGGTTCGATCGTGGCGCCTTGATGCGGTAAATTCGACTTAATGGTTTGAAGCGCCTTTGGCTTTCCGGTCATTTGTGGAATACTGCTCTGGTGTAATCAATAAGACATATATAATCACCCCAGCCGGTTCTGGATGAGGATCAGGGAGCAAAGCGATTCCCGGCAAGACCAACACCCCACTTCTCGACACGGTCGACACGCCTGACGATTTAAGACGGCTTCCCGAAAGGGATTTGCCCGACCTCGCCGACGAGCTTCGCCAAGAGATGATCGAGATCGTCTCGCATACCGGCGGACATCTCGGCGCCGGCCTTGGGGTCGTCGAATTGACGGTGGCGATTCACCATGTGTTCGACACCCCGCGCGACCGTCTGATTTGGGATGTCGGCCATCAGTGCTATCCCCACAAGATCATCACCGGGCGCCGCGACCGCATGCGCAGTCTGCGCCAACCCGGCGGTCTGTCGGGATTCACCAAGCGGGCCGAAAGCCAATACGATCCGTTCGGCGCGGCGCACTCGTCGACCTCGATATCGTCCGGTCTCGGCATGGCGGTGGCGCGCGATCTCGGCGGCGGCGACAACAATGTGATCGCGGTGATCGGCGATGGCGCGATGAGCGCCGGCATGGCCTACGAGGCGATGAACAATGCCGGCTCGTTGGCCAGCCGCCTGATCGTCATCCTCAACGACAACGACATGTCGATCGCGCCGCCAGTGGGCGCCATGAGCGCCTATCTGTCGCGGCTGATTTCGTCGCATTCGTATCGCAGCCTACGCCACGTCGCCAGCCAGGTCGCGCGCAAGTTCCCGCGGCCGATGGAGCAGGCCTTGAAGCGGGCCGAGGAATACGCCCGCGGCATGGTGACCGGCGGCACTCTGTTCGAGGAACTCGGCTTCTACTATGTCGGGCCGATCGACGGGCACAATATCGATCATCTGTTGCCGGTGCTCAAGAACGTCCGCGATGCCACCGAGGGCGGGCCGGTGTTGATCCACGTGGTGACCGAAAAAGGCCATGGCTACGCGCCCGCCGTGCAGTCGGCCGACAAATATCACGGCGTCGGCAAGTTCGATGTGGTGACCGGCACCCAAACGAAAAAGAAAGGCAACGCGCCGAGTTATACCTCGGTTTTCGCCAACGCCTTGATCCAGGAAGCCCGCGACGACGACAAGATTGTCGCGATCACCGCGGCAATGCCGTCGGGCACCGGCGCCGACAAATTCGCCCTCGCCTTTCCCGATCGCGCCTTCGATGTCGGGTTGGCGGAACAGCACGCGGTCACCTTCGCCGCCGGGCTCGCGTCCGAAGGCTACAAACCGTTCGCCGCGATCTATTCGACATTTCTGCAACGGGCCTACGACCAGGTGGTGCACGATGTCGCGATCCAGCGGCTGCCGGTGCGCTTCGCGATCGACCGCGCCGGGTTGGTCGGCGCCGACGGCCCAACCCACGCCGGCGCGTTCGACGTCACCTATCTCTCGACTCTGCCCGGGTTTGTCGTCATGGCGGCGGGCGACGAGGCCGAACTGGTCAACATGATCGCTACCGCGGCGCAAATCGACGACCGGCCTAGCGCGTTCCGCTATCCGCGCGGTGAAGGCGCCGGCGTCGATATGCCGGAACGCGGCACGCCGCTGGAGATCGGCAAGGGCCGGATACTCCGCGAAGGCTCCACCGTCGCGCTGCTGTCGTTCGGCGGCCGGCTCGGCGAGTGTCTCATGGCGGCCGACGATCTGGCGGCGCGCGGCCTCTCGGTGACCGTCGCCGACGCCCGTTTCGCCAAGCCGCTCGACAGTCAATTGGTGCGCCGCCTGGCGGCCGAGCACGAAGTGCTGATCACCATCGAGGAGGGCTCGATCGGCGGCTTTGCCGCCCACGTCATACAAGACTTGGCGATGAGCGGCGGCTTAGACAGGGGCCTCAAAATTCGCCCGCTGATACTGCCCGACCGCTTCATCGATCAGGGCACGCCGAACGGCATGTACGAAGAAGCGAAGCTCGACGCGCCGCATATCGTGGCGACCGCGCTGGCGGCGCTCGGGTACGACGACGACGCCGCGGTGGCCGAGGCGATGGCGACCTCCGAGTCCGCCTGACCGGGCGGGCTTGGCCATGGCCGCGATAGAGTCGCCATACCCCGATCGCCAAGATGACGATATGGCGGCGCTCGACGCGGTCATCGTGCAGGCGACACGGGCACTGATTGCCGCCCGCGCCGAGGACGGCCATTGGTGTTTCGAACTCGAAGCCGACTGCACGATTCCCGCCGAATACGTCATGCTCGGCCATTTCCTTGACGAAATCGATCCCGCGCTCGAGGCGAAAATCGCTCGCTATCTGCGCGCCCGCCAAGGCGCCCACGGCGGCTGGCCGCTGTTCCATGGCGGCGATCTCGATATCTCGTGCTCGGTCAAGGCGTACCTCGCGCTCAAATTGATCGGTGATGATCCAGACGCGCCTCACATGCGCCGCGCCCGCGAGGCCATCCTCGGCGCCGGTGGCGCCGCGCGCGCCAACGTGTTCACCCGTATCGCGCTCGCTCTGTTCGGCGCCGTCCCGTGGCGCGCGGTGCCGATGATGCCGATCGAGATCATGCTGTTGCCGCGCTGGTTTCCGTTCCACCTCGACAAGGTGTCCTACTGGTCGCGCACGGTCATCGCGCCCTTGTTGATCCTGTTGGCGCACAAGCCGAGGGCGCGCAATCCGCGCGGCGTTACCCTCGACGAACTGTTCATCACACCCGCCGACCAGGAACGCCATTATTTCGCCGAGCGCGGATTTATCGCCTGCTGTTTCACCGGCCTCGATCGCCTTCTCCGCCTCGTCGATCCGCTGTTTCCGCGCCGTCTCAGGCGTCGCGCGATCGACCGCGCCCTCGCGTTCACCACCGAGCGCTTGAATGGCAACGATGGCCTCGGTGGCATATTTCCCGCCATGGCCAACGCGCTGATGGCCTTCGACGCCCTCGGCTATACCCCCGATCATCCCTATCGCGCGATCTGCCGAGGGGCGATCGACAGGTTGTTGGTCATCGACGGCGACATCGCCTATTGCCAACCGTGCCTGTCGCCGGTGTGGGATACCACCCTCGCGGCGTCGGCCTTGGGCGAAATCGATGACGGCGCGGCGGAGAACGCGGTTGGCGCCGCCGCCGATTGGCTTGCCGAACGGCAGATACTCGATGGCCCCGCGGATTGGCAGGTGAGCCGACCGACCTTGCGGCCCGGCGGCTGGGCGTTTCAGTATCAGAACCCGCATTACCCCGATGTCGACGACACCGCGGTCGCGGCGATGGTGCTCGATCGTGCCGGCAAGGCCGAGCATCGGATCAACATCGAACGCGCGGTCGAATGGATCGAGGGCATGCAATGCGGCAACGGCGGCTGGGGCGCCTTCGATATCGACAATGATCACGACTATCTCAACCATATTCCGTTCGCCGATCACGGCGCCCTGCTCGATCCGCCGACCGAAGATGTAAGCGCGCGGTGTGTCGGCGCTTTGTGCCAAATCGGCCATCCGCGCGACCATCCGGTAGTGCGTCGCGGTCTCGCGTATCTGCGCGATAGCCAACAAGACGACGGCTCGTGGTTCGGCCGCTGGGGCACCAATTATATCTATGGCACGTGGTCGGTTCTCTGCGCCTTCAATGCCGCCGGCGAAGACCCCGCCGCGCCGCACATCCGACGCGCCGTGCGCTGGCTCGAGGACCGCCAACGCGCCGACGGCGGATGGGGCGAGGATGGCGCGACCTATTGGCGGGAACGACGCGGCGAGGTCAAGGAGAGCACGCCCTCGCAATCCGCATGGGCGGTCCTCGCGTTGATGGCGGCGGGCGAAGCTGAGTCCGACGCCACGCGACGCGGCATCGACTACCTCTTGGCCGCCGCGCCCGGCGACGGGCCGAGGTGGCACGAGGACTGGTTCACCGCGGTCGGATTTCCGCGCGTCTTCTTTCTCCGCTATCACGGCTATGCGGCGTACTTTCCGCTCTGGGCGCTCGCCCGCTACCGCAACTTGAAGCGCGGCAATGCCCCACGCCCCGCGCCCGGCATGTGAACGGGCACACCCCCTAATAACGAGCTGCAATGAGGGCAACTCATTACAGCTCGGCAAGCGCGACCGCGCGCCCGAGCTGATGCGAGGCCAGCCTGCGTGGCGCTTGAACGCACTACGAACCGCGATGAGTCCTACTCATCGCGGTTTGGTATAAAATGACCGGCGTCGAGGGCGACATCATCGGCATCGTGACCGGCCTGGTGTCCGAGGCGGATCTGATCCGTCGCTTGGCCGCGCGCCATGTCGGGGACGGATCGGTCCTCGTCGAGTGCGAAGGGCCGGGGCCGGATCGTGCGGCAATAGCGGCGCAACGACTGCTTTTCAATGGCGCCGCCGCGCTTGCCAGCGTCGGCCTCGCGGGCGGTCTAAAAATGTCGTTGTGGCCGGGCACGGCGGTCATCGCCCGAACCGTCATCGGGTCGGGCGGCGAGCGATACCACGCCGACCCGGATTGGCACCGCGGCCTCATCGGCCCGCTGATCGGCGACGATGAGGTGGTCGACGGCGATCTCGTCGAGTCCGCCACCCCGGTGGTCTCCGCCGCCGACAAGACAGTGCTGTTCGACGCCAGCGGCGCGAGTGCGGTGGATATGGAAAGCGGCGCCGTCGCGGCGGCCGCGGAAAAAGCTGGAGTCCCGTTCGTGGCGATACGGGCGATCGCCGACCCGGCGGAACTCGCGATTCCGAAATCAGCTCTGTCGGCGCTCGAAGCCGACGGCTCGGTCTCCCCGACCAAGGCCTTGCTGCGGGGACTCAGCCGACCGTATGAGCTTCCGGCGCTGCTGCGACTCGGCCTTTACAGCCGGCGTGCCACGGCAACGCTAAGCCGCATCCTCGTGCGAACCGCCTTCCTCACTTGCGTGAACGACGTCGTCGAGGAAGCGTGACACATTGCCTTCGAAGACGTACTCGGCGGGACGCGCCTTGGTCAGATCGATATCAGGTGCCATCGCGCCCTCGGTCCGCACCCCGCGCAAATGGACGCCTAGCGCCTTCAACGGGTGGGCTATGGTTTCATTGACCGCGGTCGGCTCATAGCCGCAATGCACCATGCAGTCGGCGCATTTCTCGTAAGCGCCGGTGCCGTACGACTCCCAGTCGGTCTCTTCCATCAATTCGGCGAAGCTGCTTACGTTGCCCTCGCCAAGCAGGTAGCACGGCCGCTGCCAGCCGAAAATATTGCGCGTCGGATTGCCCCACGGCGTGCATTTGAATGTCTGGTTGCCGGCAAGAAAATCGAGAAACAGGCTGGACTGGCTGAAGCGCCAGTTGCGGCCGCGCCCCAAACGGAAGACGTCGCGAAACAGGTTCCGCGTGCGGTCACGGGTCAGGAAATGCTCCTGATCGAGCGCGCGCTCATAGGCGTAACCGGGTGACAGCGTAATCCCCTCGACGCCGAGAGTGGTGGCGAAATCGAAGAATTTCGCGAGCTTCTCCGGGTCATGACCGTCGAACACGGTGCAGTTGACGTTGACCCGAAAGCCGCGATCGCGCGCCAATTCGATGGCCTCGACCGCGCGGTCGAATACGCCCTCTTGGCACACCGCCTTGTCGTGGTCCTCGCGCAACCCGTCGAGATGCACCGAGAACGTCAGGAATTGGCTCGGCGTGAACAGGTCGAGACGCTTTTTCAGCAACAGCGCGTTGGTGCAGAGATAGACGAACTTCTTGCGCGCGACCAGGCCGGCGACAATCTGGTCGATTTCCTTATGCAGCAACGGCTCGCCGCCAGGGATCGACACCACCGGCGCGCCGCATTCGTCGGCCGCGCTCAGGCACGCCTCGGCGCTCAGGCGCTGATTGAGGATCTCGTCCGGATAATCGATTTTCCCGCATCCCGCGCACGCCAGATTACAGCGAAACAACGGCTCGAGCATAAGCACCAGCGGATAGCGCTTACGCCCCAACAGCTTCTGTTTCACCACATAAGCGCCGACGCGGATCGCTTGCTCAAGGGGAACTGCCACTCACCGATTCTCCTACCGAAATTACGATGTCGCCGAAAGCAATTTTTCGGGCAACTTGAATTGGACCCGCTCGACCACCCCGTCAAGGGCCTCGACCTCCACTTCGCCAATACCACGGAGGCGATCGATCACCTCGCTCACCAGCTGTTCAGGCGCCGATGCGCCGGCGGTAATGCCGATTGTCGAAGCCCCGACAAGCCAGGATTCGTCGATCGCACTGGAATCCGCGATCAAATAGCTTGGCACCGACATCTCCTTGCCGATCTCGCGAAGCCGATTCGAGTTCGAGCTGTTCTGCGCGCCGACAACCAACAGGACATCGACCACCGCCGCAAGCTCGCGAACCGCGGTCTGACGATTCTGGGTCGCGTAACAAATGTCGCGCAACGAAGGTCCGGCGATTTCCGGAAACCGATCGCGAAGCGCCTCTATGACGTCGCGCGTGTCATCGACGCTAAGCGTGGTTTGGGTCACATAGGCGAGCTTTTTCGGATTACCGACCTCGAGACCCGCGACATCGTCGATGGTGGAGACCAGCAACACGCCACCGGGCACGCGACCGCTGGTGCCCTCGACCTCGGGATGCCCTTTGTGGCCGATCAAGATTATCTCGCATCCTTGCGCGGCGTAGCGCTGCGCCTCTTGATGCACCTTGGCCACCAACGGGCAGGTGGCGTCGATCACCGGCAGAGACCGCGAGTTGGCTTCGTCCTGGACTTTCTGGGACACGCCGTGGGCGCTGAACACGGTCACCGCGCCTTCCGGCACATCGTCGAGATCCTCGACAAAGACCGCGCCCTTGCCGCGCAAATCATCGACCACGCGCTGGTTATGAACGATTTCGTGACGCACATAGACCGGCGGCCCATAGAGTTCGAGCGACCGCTCGACGATATCGATCGCGCGTTCCACGCCCGCGCAAAAGCCGCGCGGCTGAGCCAGAATTACCCGCATCCGTCCCGCCGTCCCAAGTCCACAGATTTGTTGTTTCGTTGCCAATCTTGCATCGCTCCGCCTAATCTAACGAATAGTGGCGTCCCGGCCAAGTCGATTTCCCGCCCTTCCCCCTTGACCTCCGACAGACTTCGGGCACGATATTGATCGGTTAAAAAATTGGGGATTGATCGATGAAGTACTATGGGTGGGTTACGGCCATCATGGCCGCGGCCGTCCTCGCATTGAGTGCGGGTACGGGTACGGCGACGGCGCAGGAGGCGCATGCGCATATCGGCCACGTCATGACCGGGTGGCACGATGCGCCGGACGGCATGGGATTGCTGCCGGTGGCCCAAGCCGAAGCCGCCATCGCGGCCCAACACGCCCAATTGGCGATATCGAAGCCGAGCGATATCGATTCGATCCGCCTGCACAGCGGTCATGTGCTACACGCCGTCGATCCGGTGGCGATCGAGGGAGGCCCCGGTCTCGGTTACGGGTTGGTGCAAGCCGCTGGTGGGGTACGGGCGCATATCGGCTACGCCGCCGGGTCCGCCGACGCGTCGGACAACGTCAAACTGCATGCCGAGCACGTCACGGCCAGCGTGCAAAATGTCACCGTATGGACGGCTGAAATCGTTCAACTGATCCGCCAGATCGAGACCAACGACACGCCCAAACACGCCAACATCATGGCCGGACGGGTCAAGCATCTGCTCGCTTGCATCATAAAGGGGTGCGATGCCAACTCGGACGGCACGATTTCATGGGAGTCGGGCGAAGGCGGATTGGCGCAGGCGGAGCAGCATATGGGACTGATGATGCGCGGCGAAGGGCTCGACTAAGTGGTGTCGGCGGCGGGAACGCAAGCACGTCGGCCACCCCGATGAGACGGGTCGATCGGGTAAAATTTAGATCGTACGCTGACCTAAATGTTGCTCAGCTTGCTTGTAAATTGTCCGCGAATGTCCGGCCCCGGTCTTGGGCGATCTCGTAGCTGACTTTTTGACCCTCGTTGAGGGTTTCCAGTCCGGCGCGCTGAACGGCGCTGATGTGAACGAAGACATCCTTGCCGCCTTCGTCAGGCTCGATGAACCCGAAACCCTTGGTGGGATTGAACCATTTGACGGTACCGCTTGCCATCTCGGCCTCCTCCGTAATCCCCTTGGGACCCGCCATGAAACGGAGCCCCGCTCACGCCAATGCACCCGGATTCTAAGCCTTATCGGATCGCGTCAGCAGAGCGAGTCGCGTAAGAAGTCCGGCCAATTGCTGCTTGGCAAAATAAGCTAACGATTTTCACCGCCCAGGAGTCAAGCTTTCTCGTTAAGGACCGTAGAGCTGAATGGGCCGTGCAAGAGTACGCGTGAGTTAGCCGCGCAATTCCTTTTTCAGAATTTTGCCGGTCGCATTCATCGGTAAGGACTCGCGGACCTCGACTTGGCGAGGATATTTGTAGGCGGCGAGGCGACTTTTGGACCACTCTATGAGGGCGTCGCCGTCAACTTGGTGATTGGGCTTGGCAACCACGAACGCCTTGATTTCCTCACCGTACTGGTCATCCGGGACGCCGACGACAGCGACCAGGGATACGTCGGGGTGGGTTATCAAAACTTCCTCGAGTTCGCGCGGATAGACGTTGAATCCGCCGCGAATAATCATGTCCTTGAGCCGATCGACGATGAACAGATAGCCGTCCTCGTCGAAGTGACCGATATCGCCGGTGTGAAACCATCCGCCGCGAAACGCTTCCGCCGTCGCCTCGGGATTGTTCAGATACCCCTTCATCACGCAGTGGCCGCGGACGATGATCTCGCCGGGCTCGCCGACCGCGACGTCGCTGTCATTCTCATCGACGACGCGCACTTCGACTCCCCAAACCGGCGTGCCGACCGATCCCGGCTTACGCTCCTTGTGCTGGTGATTGAAGGTGACCACAGGCGAGGTCTCGGAAAGGCCATAGCCTTCGAGGATCGCGACCTCGAACTTTTCCTCGAAGCCGCGCAACACCTCGACCGGCAGCGACGCGCCCCCCGAAGCACAGATCCGCAAAGTATTCTTGATCTTCTCGAGGTCGACATCGTCGGCCGGGTGATTGAGCAAGGCCCAGTACATCGTCGGCACTCCGGCGAAGATCGTCACGTTGTCGTCCTGCAAGGTCTTCAGCACCGCGGTCGGATCGAACCGCGGCACCAGCACCATGGTGGTGCCGGCCATCGCGCAGGCGACCATGAGCACGACCTGGCCGAAGACATGGAACAACGGCAGGGTGATCATGCAAACGTCGTCATTCTTCGCGCCGGTGAGATCGCGCGAGATGATCGCGTTGAGCAGAATATTGGTGTGCGTCAGCTCGGCGCCCTTGGGATGGCCGGTGGTGCCCGACGTATAGAGCACCACCGCGACATCATCGGCGGCTCTTTGAACCGTATCGAACGCGGGCGAGCGGTCGGCCATCAAGGCGCCCAGTGTCGCACAATCGGCGATCGGCGAGGCCGCGGCGGGATCGGTGGTTATCAGCCAAAAATGCTCACAGCTCGCGACCTTTTCGAACGCCGCGTGCCCCCGAGCGCCGATCGGCAAATCCTCGGTGCCCTCGAAACAGAACAGCGCCTTGGCTCCTGAATCCTCCAGCAGATAGGTGATTTCCACATCGGTCAGCAGCACGTTGACCGGGAGAATGGTCGCGCCGGTCTTGAGCGCGGCAAAATATATCATCGGGAAAAAGGGCAGGTTGGGACAGCACAGCGCGACCGTGTCGCCGGCCCCGATGCCATGCGCGGTCAAGCCATTGGCGATCATGTTCGCCGCGCCATTGGTCTCGGCGAACGAGATATGGCGCGGACCGATGATCAGCGCCGTATGGTCGGGGTGCGCGCGGGCGCTGTCCTCGAGAACAGCGGACAAATTATACATGACCTATTCCTCCCAGAATTCCGGCCCGATATGACCGGACTGGCGACGGGCGTCAAGGTATACCGGCTCGCGGTTGCATTTGGCGTCGTCCCGACCGCATAATGGAGCGTGGTATAAAAAAGTGGGAGGCCGACATGAAGCTGATAGACACCATCGCCCGAAGCGGGCTCGCGGCATTGGCGATCTCGTTGGTTCTCGGCACCGTCGCGCATGCCGTCGACGAGCCGGCCAATATCCTCAAATATCGCCAGAACGTCATGAAATCGATCGGCAGTAATATTGGCAATATCGCGATGGTCGCGAAAGGCGAGGTCAGCTTCATCGGCAATACGGCGATGAACGCCCGGGCGATCCGCGACGGACTCGGCGCCGCCGCCACACTGTTCCCCGAGGGCACCGGGACCGAGGCAGGGGAGACCCGCGCCTTGCCGTCGATTTGGCAGGACAACGCCAAATTTGTCGCCGCGCTGGAGAAAGCCCAGCGGGCGGCGGAGGCGATGATCGCGGCGGCGGAGACCGGCGATATCGGCGAAGTGAGAAAGGCGATCGGCGCGCTCGGCAAGTCATGCGGCGGCTGTCACGAAGATTTCCGCAAAAAGAAAGAATAGGCGGCGGACGATCCGGGCGACTCTGAGGCTGATAGTCCTGGCCTGGTGCTGCGTCACCGGGCCGGGATTGGCCGCAGCGTCGCCCGACGATCCCGATGCGGTCGCGCGTGGCGGCTATCTGGTGCGCGCCGGCGGCTGTATCGCCTGTCATACCGACTTCAAGGGCGGCGGCGCGCCGCTCGCCGGCGGCGGCGCGATCGAGACCCCGTTCGGCACCTTCTATGCGCCCAATCTGACACCGGATCGCCAATTCGGTATCGGGCGGTGGCAAATGACCGACTTCATTGCCGCGATGACCCGCGGCCGAGCGCCCAATGGCGGGCTCTATTACCCGGTGTTCCCCTATCCGGTATACAGCGGCATGACACCTCGCGACTTGTCCGATATGTGGGCCTATCTCCGCTCGGTGCCGCCGGTCGACCGGCCGAACACAGCGCATGCGCTGGCGTTTCCGTTCTCGCTCCGCGCGGTCAATCTCGGCTGGCAGGCGATGTTTTTCAAGCCGCGGTCGTGGCGGCCGGAGCCTAAGCAGACCGCACGGTGGAATCGAGGCGCCTATCTGGCGCGGCATTTCCTCCATTGCGGCGAATGCCATACCCCGCGCAATCGCCTCGGGGCCAAACGGACCGCGCGCGCCTACGCCGGCCACCGCCAAGGGCCGGACGGCTCGACGGTGCCCAACATCACGTCGCACCAATCCGGTATCGCGGCGTGGAACGCCGGCGATATCGTCTGGCTGCTGCAGACCGGGTTCATGCCGCAAGGCGACGACATTCAGGGCGAAATGGCGCTGCTGGTCGAGCACGGCTCGAAGCATTTGACCGACGCGGATCTCGCGGCGGTCGCCGACTATATTCTGGCCCTGCCGCCGATCGACAATCTTCTCAAAGCGGAGAAATCCGCGCCGGCGGCGGACGAGGAGGACGACGACGACGACGACTACGACTACGATTACTAGAGCAGTTCGATTGTGACCATTTCGTGGCCACCATCAAATGCCCGTGACTTGCCCTTAAGACCGCGCGGCCTGCGCCCTATGTGGCAGGCGTCTTGACGTCGCGCCATCCCAAGGAGTGGACCGCTATGACTCTCGCTTGTTCCCGTCGCGTCGGCAACCCTGGCTTCGCCCTGGTGCTGATCCTCGCCCTTGCCGCCATGGCGCCGATCGCCGCCTTTGCCCGATCCGCCCCCGACAGTTTCGCCGACCTGGTCGAGCGCCTTTCGCCGGCGGTGGTGGCGGTGACTACCGAGAGGACCGCGGCGCCGGCGCGCGGCGCTCCGTACGAAGCGCCGATGCAACGGCGGATGGCGGCCGGATCGGGCTTCGTGATCGATCCCGCCGGCTACATCGTCACCAACTATCACGTGATCGCCGGCGCCGACACGGTCACCATTACCCTGACCGACGAATCCGAATATGAGGCAACCATCGTCGGCGCCGACGAAGGCACCGATCTGGCGCTGCTCAAAATCGACGCCGACCACCCCTTGGCGTACGTTCCGTGGGGCGATTCGGACAGCGTGCGTGTCGGCGATTGGTCGCTGGCGATCGGCAATCCGTTCGGCCTCGGGGGTACGGTCACCGCGGGTATTATCTCTGCCCGCTCGCGCAGCATAAACGCCGGCATATACGATTTTCTCCAGACCGACGCGCCGATCAATCCGGGAAATTCCGGTGGCCCCCTGTTCGATCTCGACGGTGCGGTGATCGGGGTGAATTCGGCGATCTACTCGCCGACCGGCGGCAATGTCGGAATCGGTTTCGCCATCCCGGCGAAATTGGCATCGGCGATCATCGCCCAGATCCGTGACCAGGGCCACGCGGTGCGCGGTTGGCTCGGCGTGCAAATCCAGCCGCTCACGGACGATATCGCCGCCAGCCTTGGTCTCGGCGAAACCGACGGCGCGCTGGTCGCGCGGGTGACCAAAGGCAGCCCGGCGGCCGCGGCCGGAGTCAAAGCCGGTGACGTAGTGATCCGCTTCGCCGACGAGCCGGTCGCCGACCCACGCGCCCTGGCCCGCCTGGTCGGCGCCACGGCGATTGGTGAGAGCGTCGCGGTCACCCTGCTGCGCAAAGGAAACGCGCGCACTTTGGACGTGACGATCGCCGCGCTCGACGCCCAGGAGGCGGCCCTCGCCGCCCCGCGCCAAGCGCCGACCCACGCCAAACTCGGCCTCGCGGTGGCGCCGCTGACGCCCGAACTCCGTGCCCGCTACGGGATTGATGATGCGGCCGAAGGCGTGGTGGTGGTCGCTGTCACTCGCGATAGCGCGGCCGCCCGCGCCGACATCCGTATTGGCGACCTGATCGTCGAGGCCGGGCAGCAAACCGTTCGCGAGACCAGGGATATCGGTGTTGCCATCGCCAAGGCCGAGGCCGCGGGCGGCAGCGCGCTGCTGTTTCTCGTCGAACGCCGCGGCCAGGCGCTGTTTCTCGCTGCGCCGCTCGGCATTGGATAGAATCTAGAGTGGCGATTTCTTGGCGAAGTCAGGCGCGCGCCTTTCCTTGTGCGACGCAATGCCTTCGCGAACGTCGGGGCCGGTAAACCCGAGAAACTCGAGCGCCAGCGAGGTATCGAAGGTCGGCCCGGCATTGCGCAGCCAATTGTTGAGCGCGTATTTGGTCCAGCGAATGGCGGTCGGCGAACCGGCGGCGAGCTTGTTGGCCACGTCCAACGCCTTGTCCTGAAGCTCGTCCTCGTCGACGCACAGCGACACCAGGCCGATGCGCTCCGCCTCTTCGCCGGATACCGGCTCACACAACAACAGATAGTATTTCGCTTTCGCCATACCGCAGAGCAACGGCCAGATGATCGCCGCATGATCGCCCGCCGCGACACCCAGCCTGGTATGGCCGTCGATGATCCGGGCGGTGCGCGTGGCGATCGAAATATCGGCGAGCAGGCCGGCGACCAGACCGGCACCAACCGCGGCGCCATGCATTGCCGAGACGATCGGTTTCGAACAATTGATCACGTTGTAGACGAGATCGCGCGCTTCCTTCCAGACCCGCACCCGGGTGTCGTAATCGTCGGCGACGGTCTCGACGAGATCGAAATCGCCGCCGGCGGAAAATCCCTTACCCTTACCGCGCAGGATGACCGCGGCGACGTCCGGATCGGCATCGATAGCGCGCCAGACCTCGGCCAACTGGCCGTGCATTTCGGCGCCCACCGAGGACAGCCGCTCACCACCCCCCATGGTCACGCGCAAGACCCGCTCGGCCGGCCAGTCGAAACCCAACGTGTCGAATCGTGTGTAAGTCTCGGATGTCATGCTTGCTCCCCCATTTTCGGCGCTGTGCAATACCCCGTCAGTTGGCCCGCGTCTACCACCCACTCGATCGTGACGAGTGCGCGCCGGCGTGCCCGGTCGCCTTGGCCAGCGCGGCGGTGATCGCGTCGGCGCTGGGGTGCTGCCACCGCGCGGCGACGATCCGGTCGGGCCGGATTAGATAGAACGCCCCGGTCATCGCGCCGAACCGGCGATGCAGCGCGCGCTCGGGGTCGCGGACCAGAGTGAACCCCTCACTCCCCGGCGCTTCGGACGCGGTGATCACGGTGGTGGTGAGCGGAATCGCGGCGGTGGCGAAGCTTTGCAGCGCCGTCGCCAGTCCGTCGGGCAAGGCAGCGTAGCCGCCGGTGAAAAACAGCGCGTGAAATCCGGCGCCCGCCTCGGACGGCACCGGCGCCTCGGTCACCTCCGCGCCGGGCGGCGGTCCGGTCCTGAATTTGGCGTCGATCGCGAATTCGCTGGTCAACGGCGAGTCGCGGTAATCGAGCGCGGCGTCGCCGGCGCCGCGGCGTTCCGCGTCAAAGCTGTCGAGCAACCCGTCGGGCGCCAGTCCGCGCGCCACCAACGCGAGCTTCCATGCCAGATTGGCGGCGTCGCCAAGGGCAAGACGGTCGCTGTGCGAATCCGCCGGGCGTGCCGCCGCGCCAGCGTACAATACCGACCCGCGGCGCCACGGATCACCATCTGATCTCGCCTCCTCGCCGGGGTCCGGCAGAAAATGGACGACGAAGCGACCCTCGGCCACCGCCGCGCTCGCCGTCACGCTCGCCCCCCGCGCCGCAAGATCGACGGCAAGCCAGTCCACCGCCGCGCCGACACCAATGATGGCGACATCACATAGTCCACTCGATCGGTCGGAAGACGCTGTTGCTTTCATCGCCGGCCATGGTGACCCAAATGTGGCCCGAACAATAGCGCGAAGGCGCCACCGCGGTGTATAAACCGCGCGGTATGGGTGCGGAATTTTCACCACTGGTCGTGGCGGTGCTGTCGGCGATAGCGGCGTGGAGCGGCGTTTGGCAAGATCTCTCGGACCTCGCGATCGCGCGCGTCCTGTCTCGCCCGGTGCCCGCGCTAAGCCGTTTGGCGCCGACCATCACCGTCGGCGCGATCCGCGACGTCGGCACCGAATCGCACCCCATCGTATCGTTCGATGCGGTCGCGGTGCGCGGAGTCACTCTCGGCCAGGCCTGGGAATGGCGGTTGGGCGAGGTGATATTCAGCCTCGACCCGAACGATACCAGCCGCATCGCCGCCACTTTACCGGCGCCACAGCAGTTTTTCGCCGATGGACCGCTGGGCAAATCGACGGTGTCCCTGTGGGCGCGCAATCTCGCCGCCGACATTCGCCTGACCGCCGACGGCCGCGTCGAGGCGGTCGCGTTGCGCGGTGAGACCGTGACCGTGATCGCGCCGGACATGACGTTCGAAGCGGCACGCCTCGAATTCTCACTGCGCGTGCGATCCGACGGCACGATGGCGCTCGAGGCCGCCGTCGACGAGGTCTTGATGCCCGAGCCCTATCGCCTGCCGCCACCGATAGGCGATACCGCCGACAGCGTCCGACTATCGGCGTGGGCGACCGGCCTCGCCCGGGTACCGCCAACCACCGCGGAAGCCTGGAAAGACGCCAACGGGGTAGTCGAGATTTCCGAGCTTTCGCTACGCTGGGGCCCCTTTCACCTGGCGCTCGATGGGCGTTTTGACCTCGATCGGTTGCTCCGACCCGCGGGACGATTTTCGGTTACCGCCGCCGGTTTGACCGCGGCGATCGCTTCGGCGCACCAAGCCGGTGTGCTCAGCGACGATGCGCACGGACGGGCGCGGGACGCTCTCGACCAAGTCGGCGAGCTGCGCGGATCCGAGACCGCCGACGATCTGCGTCTCTCGTTCGCCATGTCGGGGGGATATTTGAACTGGCTGGGGTTGCCGATCGCGCGTCTGCCCCGATTCGGCGTCGTCACGCCGGACGGCGACTGCGAGTTCGAGGCTGGGGAGACCACCACAACCACGTGTTGATCTCTGGTTATACCGCCCTGCAGCGAGTGAAACTCATGGCCGGCCGGCAAGCGCGACCGCGTGCCCGAGCTTATGCGAGGCAAGCTTGGCCGGCGCTTGAACGCGCTACAAACCGCGATGAGTCTTGCTCATCGCGGTTTGGTATTAACTGGGTATCCACTTCGCTCTTGTATCCCCTACATTTGGTTTCCGAGGCTGCGATGACCGCCGACTAGGCCCTTGTAGGGGACCGGCTCGTGCTGCACCGCCTGCTGGAGCAGTCGGAAGAAAAGCAGGCCACGAGCCT
>JAKZSU010000179.1:0-10891 GCA_047517485.1 Alphaproteobacteria bacterium | reverse complement strand
CTTATTGCGCCAGCTGGAGCCGTTCTGGTCGCTCAGATGGTCCTCATCGTCTCGGAGGATGGCGAAACCGCCTTCGTCGCGTTATGTTTCGCCGTCGAGTGAAACCCGGTCAATAGCGCCTTTTTCAACGGGCTGATAAGGACGGCGTGACATGGCGAAGATAGAACGGCTGGATAAGACGGACGATTTCAAGGTTGTCGGCACCCGGCCGCTCAGGCCCGACGGCATCGACAAGGTGACCGGACGGGCGCTCTATGGCGCCGATCTCTATACGCCGGGCATGCTCGTCGGCGCGGTACTGCGCAGCCCGCATCCCCATGCCCGGATCAAAGCGATCGACACCGCGAAGGCGGCCGCCCTCGCCGGGGTCAAGGCGGTGATCACCAAGGACGATTTCGCGTCGGTCCCGGACAGCCACCTGCCGACGATGACCAATGTGATGGCCCTGGACAAAGCGCTCTACGAGGGCCACGCGGTGGCCGCGGTCGCGGCCATCAATGCCTCGGTTGCCGCCCAAGCCTTGAACCTGATCGCGGTCGACTATGAAATTCTGCCCCATGTGACCGATGTCGACGCGGCGATGGCGCCGGACGCGCCGCTGGTCCAAGAGGACAATTTTACCGCCGGGGTCGATCCCAAACCGGACAAACCGTCCAATATCGCCAACCGGTCGGAATTCGGCCACGGCGATCTGGAGGCCGGCTTTGCCGCCGCCGACGTGGTTTTGGAACGATCGTTCAAAACCGAAGCCGCGCATCAAGGCTATATCGAGCCGCATGCCTGTCTCGCGACCTATTCCGAGGACGGCGCTTCGGAACTGTGGTGCAGCACCCAAGGCCATTTCCCGGTGCGCGATACGTGCGCCGCGTTGCTCGGCATTTCGGTCTCGCGCCTGCGGGTTAGCGCGTCGGAAATCGGCGGCGCTTCGGCGGCAAGACGGTGGTTTACCTGGAGCCCCTGGCGCTCGCCCTGTCGCGCAAATTCGGCAAGCCGGTGAAAATGGTGATGAGCCGTTCGGAGGTATTCCGGGCGACCGGCCCGACATCGAGCTCCACCATGCGGGTCAAGATCGGCGTCACCAAGGATGGCCGCATCACCGCTGCCGATGCGCTGCTCAATACCAGACCGGCGCGTTTGGCGGCTTCATCGGCATGCTTGGCGCGATGTCCGCCTTTGCTTGCTATGCCTTGGACAATGTCCGCGCGGTCGCGCATGAAGTGCTCACCAACCGGCCGGTGCAGGCCTCCTATCGCGCGCCGGGCGCGCCGATCATCAATTTTGCCGTCGAAAGCGTGATCGACGAGCTGGCCCGCAAGCTCGACCTCGATCCGATAGATTTCCGCCTGAAGAATGCCGCCAAGGAAGGCGACAAATCGTCCTATGGACCGCGTTATGATCAGGTCGGCCTGGTCAAGACTTTGGAGACCGTGCGCGATCATCCGCATTACCAATCCGCGGTCGCCGAAGGCCACGGTCGCGGTATCGCGGCGGGCTTCTGGTTCAATTTTGGCGGCTTGACGGCGATTTCGCTCAACGTCAACTCCGACGGCACCGTGGTGGTCTCGGTCGGTCGCCCCGATATCGGCGGCAGCCGGGCGTCGATGTGCCAAATGGCGGCCGAGGAGTTGGGCATTCCCTACGACAATGTCCGCACCATCATCGCCGATACCAGCGCGCTCGGATTCAACGATACCACCGACGGCAGTCGCACCACCTTTGCCAATGGGTTGGCGATTATCGATGCCGCGCGTCAGGCGAAAGCGGATATGTGCGCCCGCGCCGCCAAGATGTGGGACATCCCTGAAGACGCGGTGAAATGGGTCGATGGCGGTGCCCGCCCCTGCGGGCCGAACGCCGGCGAATTCGATCCCATGAGCATTGCCGAGATCGCCGAAAAATCGCCGCAGACCGGCGGACCGATCGCCGGCCATTGCGAAGTCAACGCCGATGGCGCCGGGGTCAGTTTTGCCGCCCATATCGCCGATGTGGCAGTCGACGAGGAAACCGGACGAACTACGGTGTGCCGCTATACCGTCGTCCAGGACGCCGGCAAGGCGATCCATCCGTCCTATGTCGAGGGCCAATATCAGGGCGGCGCCGCCCAGGGCATCGGCTGGGCGCTCAACGAGGGCTACGTCTATGGCGATGACGGCATCATGTAGAACCCGGGCTTCCTCGACTACCGCATGCCGGTGTGCTCCGATCTGCCGATGATCGACGCGAAAATCATCGAGATCCCCAACAAGGGCCATCCCTATGGCGTGCGCGGTGTCGGCGAAACCTCGATCGCGCCGCCGCTGGCGACCATCGCCAACGCCATCCGCTCGGCCGCCGACGTCCGCCTGACCGAGATCCCGATGGCGCCGCCGGTGGTGCTCGAAGCGCTGGAGGAAAAGAAGCGGTCGTAAATGGTCAAGGTGGTTCTGTGGGGAGGACTGCGCGCGCTTGCCGATGGGCAATCCGAATTCGAGTTTTCCGCCCCGACAATCCAGGATGTCTTCCGCCGGCTGATCGAGCACTATCCGGGACTCGAGCCGGAACTTAAGCACAATGTCTCGGTGTCCGTCGATGGGCAGATCTTTCGCGACGCGCTGTTCGTACCGATTGATGAGAACGCCGAGGTGTTTATCCTGCCCAAACTGCAGGGCGGATAACCGCCCGTGACCAGTACACCCGGCCTGTCCGAGTTCGAGACATGAAACCCGTCGCGGAATTTTGGTACGCGGTGGAAGCCCACGACAACGCCATCATCCGGTTCCGCGAAGCGCACATCGATTCCTATGCGGTCGGCGACATCTGGCTGGTCCGCGGCCGTGACCGCGATCTGGTGGTCGATACCGGCAGCGGCATAGTTTCCCCGGCCCCCTTGGTGAAAGCGGTGGCCGGAAAGCCGGTCATCGCGGTGGCGCTCAACCACTACTTCGATCATGCCGGCGGCTGGCACGGTTTTTCGGAGCGTGCCTGCCACCCGCTCGACGCGCCGCCTCTCGCCGCGCCCAGTGAAGAGAACGCGACCTACGGCACCTATCTCAACGAGTCCACTTTGTGGTCCTTGCCATGGCAGGGATATCGGGTAGAAGACTATGTGCTGACCGCCGCGACTCCGACAAGATTGGTCGATGACGGCGATAATTTCGATCTCGGAGACCGGTCGCTGAAGGTTTTGCACGTGCCGGGACGATCGCCCGGCGGCCTGGCGATTTGGGAGGCGGCAACCGGGTGCCTGTTCACCAGTGACATGCTCTATGACGGATATCACGGGCCGGCCTGGCCACCCAATGACCCGCGCGCCTATTGTACCAGTCTTCGGCGCCTGCGGGATTTGCCGGTGCGACACGTCTACCCCGGCCACTACGGTCCAATGGATGGCGAACGGATGATCGAACTGATCGACGAGCAGCTCGCAAGCCTCGAGCCAGGATAGGGCGCGCCGACATGCCGTCCCAGCTTCCCCATCTGTTCGCGCCGCTGACCATTCGCGGTCATCGCTTCAAGAACCGAATTTTCTCCACCGGCCACATGACCGTGCTGCTGGACGACGGCAACCCGAGCGCGCGCATGGTCGCCTATCACGCCGCGCGCGCGGCCGGCGGTGCCGGGCTGATCATCGTCGAGGCGGCGCGGGCGCACCCCTCGGGTGTCAGCAGCCGCCCGGCGATCCTCGCCTATCGCGACGACTGCATCGAAGGCTACCGCCGCATCGCCGAGGCTTGCCACCAGCATGACTGCAAGGTTTTCGGCCAACTCAACCATCCCGGCCGCGAGATGAGCGAGGCGCCCGACGGCACCCATGCGGTGGCCCACGCGCCGTCGGCGATGCCCAACGAGCGCTTCCACGTCATGCCGCGCGCGTTGCCGGTCGCGATGATCGAGGAGATCGTCGCCGGCTTTGGCGATGCCGCGGCGAGGCTGCGCCGGGCCGGCCTCGACGGTGTCGAAGTGATCGCCAGCCAGGGCTACCTTTTGGCGCAATTCCTCAATCCTCGCATCAACCGCCGCGAGGACCGCTACGGCGGCGACCTGGCGGGCCGCTTGACGTTCGTGCGCGAAGTCCTGGCGGCGATCCGTGCCGCGGTCGGCGCCGACATGATCGTCGGCATGCGAATTTCCGGCGACGAGATGGACCATGACGGGCTCGCGGCCGACGAGGTGATCGAGATCGCCGCCGCGCTCGCCGCCACCGTCGCCGATGACGGTGTGATCGACTACGTCAACGTCACCGCCGGGACCTCCGCCGGGCTCGCCGGCTCGGTTCATATCGTGCCGCCGATGGCGATCGACAACGCTTACGTCGCGCCGCTCGCGGCCGCGGTCAAAGCCAATACCGGCTTGCCGGTGTTCGTCGCCGGGCGGATCAACCAGCCGCAGACCGCCGAACAGGTCTTGGCCGCCGGCCAAGCCGATATGATCGGCATGACCCGGGCGATGATCAGCGATCCCGATATGGCGGCGAAGGCGGCGGCCGGCCGCTTCGACGATATTCGCGCCTGTATCGCCTGCAATCAGGCCTGTATCGGCCATATGCTGAAAGGATTCGCGATCTCGTGCATCCAGCACCCCGAGACCGGCCGCGAGCTCGAATTCGGCACCCGTACACCGAGTCAATCCCCGCGCCGCGTCGCCGTCGTCGGTGGCGGGCCGGGCGGTATGAAAGCCGCCGCCGTCGCCGCCGAGCGCGGCCACGACGTCACCTTGTACGAGGCCTCGCCCCGCCTCGGCGGCCAGGTCAACCTGGCTCAGCTGCTGCCGGGTCGGGCCGAGTTCGGCGGCTTGGTCACCAATCTGCAACGCGAGATGGAGCTGGCCGGGGTCGCAGTCGTGACCGGCACCGAGGTTGGCCGCGCCATGATCGACGAAATCGGCGCGGACGCGGTCGTCGTCGCCACCGGCGCCACCCCCTATCGGCCATCGATCGAGGGCGAGGACGAGGCCCATATCGTCGATGCCTGGCAGGTCCTCGCCGACGACGCCAATGTCGGTGCCAGCGTCGTCGTCGCCGACTGGCGCGGCGACTGGATCGGATTGGGGTTGGCCGAAAAGCTCGCCCGCGACGGCTGCCGCGTCCGCCTCGCCGTCAACGGTATCACCGCCGGCCAGATGATCCCGTAATACGTCCGCGACAAATGGCTCGGCGATCTCCATCGCCTTGGGGTCGAAATCATTCCCTACGCCAGGCTTTTCGGCGCCGACGGCGATACCGTCTATCTCCAGCACACCACCAGCGGCGAGGCAATCCTCTGCGAACAGGTCGACACACTGGTTACCGCGCTCGGACACCAGTCGAACACCAGTTTGGAAAGCGCCCTCGCCGACTGGCCGGGCGAGGTGCACGTTATCGGCGACTGCCTGGCGCCACGCACCGCCGAAGAAGCGGTCCTCGAGGGCTTGCGGGCTGGCGTCGCGATTTAGAGCTCTTCGGAAAACACCCGGTCGTGCCTGAGCGGATTGTCTCGATCGACGGTGGTGTCGAGTTCGCGGGCATAGCGGTGGCCCGAGAAGACCGCCGAGGCGATGATCGCCGGCGCCTCGCAATCGCCGATCCGGGCGATCGATTTCGGCGCGCCCTCCGCCCCGTCTTGGAGGCGCTGTTGCAGCGCGTGAAAGAGCCCATCGTTCGGCGCGCGCGCGGTGACCATGACCACGGACTCCGCCGCGAGCCGCCGCTCCCGCCCGGTATATTGGCAGGCGATCACGGCTTCGCCGCCATCGAACGACGCCAAGGCGTGTGCGGCGATGAGTTCGACTTTCAGCTCCATCAGCCGCTGTTGGGCCCGTCGCTGCTCATAAGTAAATCTGCCCCAGGCGGAAACCGTATTCTCTGTCGTCACCAGGGTAACGGCGACACCAGCCAAGCGCAGGCGCTCGGCGATAACGCTCGCCATGTAATAGTGATCGTCATCGAATACCACGGTGGGGCCCTGGGGCAGGCGGCCCGCCATCACGTCGTCCGGCGTAAACACTTGTGCCGACGGCCCGAGCGAGTCGCTCGGATGCGGATGGAATCGTCTAAACCCGTCGCCGCGCCAATGCGCCCCGGTGGCGATGGCGACGTGATCGGCGCCCACCGCGAGAACTTCGTCGGCGCTGAGGTCGCTCTCGCGGAAAATCTGGACATTGGTCATCGTCGCCAATTGTTGCACCCGATAGTCACGCACCCGTGCCCATTCGCTGAGCCCGGGCAACGACGCTTCGAGGGTGACCCGTCCCCCGAGCTCGCGGGTCGCCTCGGCGACCATGACATCGTAGCCGCGTTGTCCGGCCACCCGCGCGGCCTCCAGGCCGGCTGGGCCGGCGCCGACAATAAGTACTTTTGAGTCCGACCCCTTGACGGCGACTTTTTCCGGATGCCAGCCGCGCCGCCACTCCTCGCCCATGGTCGGGTTCTGGGTGCAACGGATCGGCACGCTTTTGCCGTCGCCGACGTAACAAATATTACAGCCGATGCATTCGCGGATATCGTCGGCACGACCCTCTTCGATCTTTTTCGGCAGGAACGGATCGGCGATCGAGGGCCGCGCCGCGCCGATGAAATCGACGATGCCGCGCTTGATCTGGCCGACCATGGTATCCGGCGAGGTAAAGCGGCCGACCGTCACCACCGGTTTGGTGGTCACCGATTTGACGTAAGCCATGTAGGGCTCGAGCGAGGCTTCCTTGACGAACCGCGAGGCCCCCATTTCATACGAATAGTCGGCGATGTTGATGTCCCACAGGTCGGGAAGCTCGGCCAGCAACCCCAACATGTCGCGGCGCTCGCCATGCACCGGCTCGCCGTCCTCGCCAATCCGTTCGTCGGCGGAGAATCGGACCGCGACGGCGCAGGTGTCGCCCACCGCCTCTTTCGTCTCCTCGATCAGTTTGCGAACCAGACGCGCGCGGTTTTCCAGCGAACCGCCATACTCGTCGGTGCGGGTATTGAAGCGCGGCGACGACATTCTCGCTAATAGATAGCCATGGGTGGCATAGACATAGACGATATCGAAGCCGGCTTGCTTGGCGCGCAGCGCGGCATTGCGGTGCCATCGCCGAAGTTCGCGGATATCCGCCTTGTCCATGCATTTGGTTTGGAACGGATCGCCTTGCGTGGTCGGTAGGCTGTTGAGGCCCAAGGGAACTTCGCGGGTAAGCAGATTGGCCGAGGACTCGCCGCCGTACCACAGCTCAGCTCCGGCCAAGGCGCCGTGCGCGTGGATCCGGTCGGTCATCAGCGCGTGGCTCTGGACGTCGCCGTCGTCCCACAGCGAGGCATAGGCGTGCGGCAGGTCGTCCGACGACGGATGGATCGAGCAGTACTCGGTGCAGACCACCCCCCAGCCGCCCTCCGCCTTGACCCCGCGCAGCGCCGCCAGCATACGCGGGCGGAGCCAGCCGAGGCCGGTGCAATGGGGCACTTGGTAAAAGCGGTTTTTCGCCGTCACCGGGCCGATCTTCACCGGCTCGAACAGAATGTCGTGGCGAGGGTCGCGTGTCATGCGCGATCAGCCATCCGCCAAGTGCGGCAGCTCGCGGCGGAACGGCACGCCGTCGGGGACCGGCTCGTCCAGCTCGCGGGCAAAGCGGTGGCCGCCATAGATCGCCGCGGCGATGGTGCCGGGCGCGAGACAATCACCGATCCGGGTCACCGTCTCGATGCCCGCCTCGGCGAGCGCCGCCGGGTTCTCCGTCAGTTGGCCATGGAGGCTTTCCTCGGGCAGCCGCGCGGTCACCAGGACCACCGAGCCGCAGGCGCGGACTTGGCTGGTGCCGGTGAACACGCAGGCGAGCTCGACCTCGCCGTCGTTGACCGCGGCGAGGGTGTTAAGCGCGATGATATCGACCCCCATTTCCAGCAAGCGGGTCTGGATGCGGCCCTGTTCCAGGGTGTAGTGGGTCCAATGCGAGACATCCGCCGCGGGCGTGACCAACAGGACGTTGTGGCCGTCGGCGCGCAGCTTCTCGGCCAGCACCCCACCCATGTAATAGTGATCGTCATCGAATACCACCACCGGACCGCTCACCAATTGTCCGGCGATGACATCGTCGGGGGTATAAATCTTGGTCCGTCCTCTGACCGGAATCGCCGCGCTGTTTTGCCGGCCGACACCATCCGCCCGCCACCTCGATCCGGTCGCCAAAACCACGTGCGCGGCGCCGAATTCGAGAACTTGTTCGGCGTTCAGGCGGCTATCGAGGAAGGTTTCCACATTGATCATCTTGGCGATCTGAGTTTGCCGGTAATCGCGCACCCGTCCCCATTCGGCGAGACCGGGCAGGCGGCATTCGCCGGCAACGCGCCCGCCCAATGCCGTCGACGCCTCGGCCAGGGTCACCGGGTAGCCGCGCTGGCCGAGCGCGCGGGCGCATTCCATGCCGGCGGGGCCGGCGCCGACAATCAGCACCCTCGCATCGCTTCGATTTTTCGCGATGCGCTCGGGATGCCAACCCTTGCGCCATTCCTCGCCCATCGTCGGGTTTTGTGTGCAGCGTATCGGGGTGGCGAGAAAATCGCCGGAGACGCAGATGTTGCAGCCGATACATTCGCGGATGTCTTCGCTCCGCCCTTCCTCGATCTTCTGCGGTAGAAACGGGTCGGCGATCGACGGTCGCGCGGCGCCGATGAAATCCACCACCCCGCGCTTTATCAGCGACACCATGTCATCGGGTGAGGTGATGCGACCGACCCCAACCACCGGCTTGGCCGTCAGCTTCTTGACGAACCCGATATAGGCTTCCTGGTTGCCCGACGCGGTAAAGCGCGAGGTGCTCGAATCGTTGGCCCAATCGCTGACGTTGACGTCCCATAGATCGGGCAGTTCGGCGAGCATTTCGACGATCGCCAAGCCTTCGTCGTCGCACGAAATGCCGTCGGCGCCGCGCAGCTCATCGACCGCGAAACGCACCGCCACCGCGCAATCGTCGCCCACCGCATCCCTGGTGTCTTGGAGAATTTCGCGGAACAGCCGGACCCGGTTTTCCAGGCTGCCGCCGTATTCGTCGATGCGCGTGTTGCGCCGGCGCGACATAAAATGCATCGGGATCGAAAGATCGTGCCCCGCATAAACGTAGACGATGTCGAACCCTGCCGCCTTGGCGCGCACCGCGGCGTCGACATACCAGCGTCTCACCGCCTTGATGTCCGCCTTGTCCATTGCCCGCGCTTGCACCGGATCATAATCGTCGACCGGCCGGTGTGACGGCGCCAGGGGGATCTCGCGGCTGTAGCGGTTGGCGGCGGTGGCACCGGTGTAGGCCGGCTCGATCCCCGCCAGGCCGCCATGGGCATGAATTTTCTCGCACATCCGGGCAAACACCGGAATATCGCTGTCGTCCCACAGCCGGCCCTCGATAATCGGACTGTGTTCCGAGGTGTGATGGATTTCCACCTCTTCGGTGCAGATCACCGCCCAGCCGCCCTCCGCCTTGATCCCGCGCATCTCCGCCATGCTCGACGGATAGGCGCGGCCCATGCCGTTGCAATGGGGTACCTGATAGAAGCGATTTTTCGCCGTTACCGGGCCGATTTGCACCGGCTCGAACAGAACGTCGTAGCGCGCTTCACGGGTCATTCGGCGCTCATTTCGACGGCGGTATCGCCAAAATGCTTGGGAAACAATTCGCCCAGCAAGGTGAAGCAGTCGGCGCGCGCCTGTTTTCGCCGCGCCGATTTCGGATAAAGCAGCAAGCCGAGCCATAGCCCGTCGATCAGCGCGACAAGATTCCGTGCCGCCACCGCCGGGTCTATTCGATCATACCCGCCGTCCTCGACGATGGTGTCGCACAAGCGGCGGATCTCTTCGTCGCGGCGTTTGTCGTAGGTGTCGTGAATTTGTAGATACACCGAGCGATATTTCGGCTGGCCCCAGAACGCGAACCACACGGCGAGTTTTTTCGCCGACGCGAGGTCCTGTTCGAAGTCCACGGCGATGATCGCGGTGAGCTGTTGACTCGGATCGGCGCCGGCGCGCTCCATCGCCGCGTGCCAATGATCGTAGTGTTCCTTCGCCAGGAACCCGAGGGTTTCGACGAACAGCGCTTCCTTGCTCTTGAAATGGAAATTGACGATGCCGTGCGACAGCTTGGCGCCCTTGGTCACCGTCGCCAACGTGGTCTCCGAGAACCCCCGCTCGGCGATCGAATCGATGGTGGCGTCGATCAATTGCCGGCGGCGGACTTCTTTCGATGCGGTTCGACCGGATCTCGATTTCACGTTTGACACGGCTCAAGCGCCCTCAATTCGCGTTCAACAGGACGACCGCTTCGCTCGGCCAACACAGCCATACCGGGCGTCGCTGATCGCTGATGGTTTCCAGCACCGGCTTGGCGTTCTGGGCCGAGACCACGACCGCCCGCTCGATCCCGTCGATGCGCACATAAAAATGGCTCTGTTCGCCGCGGTAGGTCGCATTGTCGAGCACCCCCTCGATCGCGTAGCCGTCGCCGTCGGGCCGATGCTCGGAAAGGAAGAATTTTTCCGGCCTGATCGCGACCACCACGGCCTCGCCGGTCGCCGCCGCGCTCTCGCCCACCGGCGCCGAAAAATTCCCTAACCCCTCGGCGCTGACGGTGGTGACCCGGCCATTGATCGTGGTGACCGTGGCGGCGAAAAAGTTCATATTGCCGATGAAGGCGGCGACCTCGCGGCTGTTGGGGATTTCATAGAGCCGGGTTGGGGTGTCGACTTGCAGCACGTGGCCCGCCGCCATCACCGCGATGCGGTCCGACATGGTCAGCGCTTCTTCCTGGTCGTGGGTGACAAAGACGAAGGTGATGCCGACTGTAGCGCACCCGGTTCCTTGGACACAAGTTTGTCTCACGCGGCGGGCCTGATTGAGATCGCGGCGTGCCACGCCTGACGAGCTTGAGCGGGGCTCAGGTAGCCGTTCTTTTCGACGATCCACTGGGCATTGTAGAG
>JAKZSU010000178.1:0-32680 GCA_047517485.1 Alphaproteobacteria bacterium | reverse complement strand
CACACCGTGCAGTCCGGTTGTTTTTAAAGCGCGTTCAAGTGCCACGCAGGCTGCCTCGCATATGCTCGGGCGCGCGGTCGCGCTTGCCGTCCTGCACACCGTGCAGTCCGGTTGTTTTTAAAGCGCGTTCAAGTGCCACGCAGGCTGCCTCGCATAAGCTCGGGCGCGCGGTCGCGCTTGCCATCCTACACTGCGTGAAGGATGGTTTACTCCTTTGATTTGGTCTGAAAGAGCTGTCGGGGAGACGGCTCGGATCGGCTATATCCTTCGCCACAAAACACTCCTCCCTGATATCGTTCAGCGACCGGATCGGCGTCTTCGCCAAGCGGTGGCACGCGATCGGCAAACGGGTCGGCGCTGTCTCGCGGCTTGAAGCCGATCAATTCGTCGGCATGATCGGTCCACCATTTGTCCGCATTGTCCGACACCCCCCAGAAGGTGGCGCAGCCGAGGTCCGGTGCATCGATGCAGCGGCTGACCAAGTCGGTCAAATCACGAAAACTAAGCCACGTCTTGAGTTGGCGCTGATCGGACGGCGTCTCGAAACACGAACCGATGCGCAGCAGCGCGCTTTCCACCCCATGTTTGTCCCAATAATAGCGAGCAAGAAGTTCGCCGTAGGCCTTGCTCAAACCGTAGAAGGTATCGGGTCGAAAGTGGCAGTCCTCGGTCAGCGGTTCGCGCCGCTCGTGAAAGCCGATGGTGTGATTGGTGCTGGCGAACACGACCCGCGCACGATTGATCCGGGCGCCATCGAAAATATGACAGGTGCCACGGATATTAGCGTCGAGAATGTTTTCGAAGTCGCTTTCGCCCGAGATCGCGCCGAAATGAACGATGACATCGACGCCGTCGCACAAGGCCAGTGTTGCCACCTTGTCGGCGAGATCGGCGCGGACAAATTCGTGCCCTTCGGGTACCGCTTCGAGCGGCGCCACATCGGATAGGCGCAGCCGATAGCCGCGATCGGCCAGGCCGGCGGTCAGCACGTGGCCGAGATGACCCGCCGCCCCGGTAAGCAGGACCGTGGTCACGTGGTATCGTCCCGGTGCAAGGCATGGTGCAGCGCCCGCGCGAGATCGGTTCGTCGAAACGGCTTGGCAATCAGCACGGTGTCCTCGCCCAAAACGCCCTCCTCCGACGCAATACGGTTGGAGTGACCTGACATTAAAATTATCTTCAGGCCGGGCTTGGTTTGCCTCGCCTCGTTCGCGAGCTCGACCCCGTCGATCGCGCCGGGGAGAACGAGATCGGTCAACAGCAGATCGCAATCGTCACGGCTACTGAGGATCGCGAGCCCGGATTCCCCGGACTCGGTGACGATCGGCGTGTAGCCCAGGTCGTTCAGCACGGTAATCATGAGTTTTCGGACGCCATCATCGTCCTCGACCACCAAAACCACCTCGCCGTCGCCCCGTGGGTCGGCGCGCGCGCCGTCTTCGGCATCGGCGCGCCCGGACGGCCCGTGTGCCACCGGCAGATACAAGCGAACGGTGGTGCCCTCTCCCACCGTACTCGCTATATCGACGTCGCCCTCGGATTGCTTGGCAAAGCCGTACACCATGCTGAGTCCGAGCCCGCTTCCGTGTCCTACGTCCTTGGTGGTGAAAAACGGCTCGAACACTTTGCCGAGAACGTCGCTCTCGATGCCACGGCCGGTATCGGAGATCGACAAGGTGACATAATCACCGGCCAAAACGGCCTCGCCTTGGGCCGACGAGGCTTCAGTCAGTGTAACGAGACCGGTTTCGATCATTAATTCACCGCCGTTTGGCATGGCGTCACGGCCATTAATCGCGAGGTTGAGAATTGCCGACTCGAGCTGGCCCGGATCGACCCGCGCCGAAGGCATTTGTTCGCCGAACATGACGCCAATTTTTACCCGCTCGCCGATCGTCCGTTGCAAGAGACCGATCATTCCGGCGACCAGCTGATTGACGTCGGTCGGTTCGGGCCGAAGCGCTTGCCGGCGCGAAAAAGCGAGCAAACGGCGCGTCAGATCGGCGCTGCGCTCGGCCGCCTGCAGCACTTGCTTCATGGCGAACCCCTGGGTTTCCTCGTCCAGGGTTCCGGCCTCGATCATATCGAGGTTGCCGATAATGATCGCCAGCAAATTGTTGAAATC
This sequence comes from Alphaproteobacteria bacterium, assembly GCA_047517485.1. Classification (GTDB taxonomy): domain Bacteria; phylum Pseudomonadota; class Alphaproteobacteria; order UBA7887; family UBA7887; genus JAKZSU01. Next base: position 30,555 of record JAKZSU010000178.1, on the reverse strand, counting down.
GTGCGCGATTCCTCCGGTGAGCTGACCGACGGCCTCCATTTTTTGGGCTTGCCGGAGTTCTTCCTCGGCACGCGTTCGCTGGGTGATATCCTCGACAATCCCTAGTAATGCGGGTCGATTGCCCTGGCGTTCGCCGATCAGCGACACCGTCAAGTTGATCCACAAAACGTCCCCGGAACCGATCTCGCAGCGCAATTGGGAGGTGAAGGTCGAGATCTCCCTGGCCAGCAGCCGGCGCACCTTTTTCGCGCTCGAGCGATAATCCTCGGGATCGACGATGTCCCCAAATCGGAGATCGAGGAGCGCGTCTTCATCGCGTTTCATCAATTCGCAAAGTTTGCGATTGACCGCGATAAAGCGTCCGCGCGGCGTCATCACGCCGATGCCCACCGCCGCCTGATCAAATACCGATCGGAACCGGGACTCGGCCTCGGCCAACGCCAACTGGATATTGACGTCGGCGGTGACATCGCTGCCGGTCCCGCGAAAGCCGCAAAATGTGCCGTCGTCCTCGAATACCGGCACCCCATTGACCCGAAGCCAAATTGGCTCGGACATCGGCAGGCGCGAGTGATAGACGAAATCGCGAAACGGTTTCCGGCCTTCCATCGCCGCCTGGTGGTCCGCCCATTTCTCCGGGTCGGCGGCGATCACGTCCGCCCCGACCACTTCCCAGCGGGTCATGCCAATGATGTTCTGGGCCTCGATATTGGTCGACGCGCCGCCGCCGCCCCACACCATGGTGAACCGGTGATCCGGTCCGGTCTCCCAAAACCAGTCGGACCCGGCCTCGGAAAAATCCTGGAACCGCCGCTCGCTCGCCCGCAAGGCTTGCTCGGCACGGTGGCGTTCACTGACGTCGAGAATGGCGGCGAGAATAGCCGGCTCGCCATCCCAATCAATTATTGTCGGCCTGGCGATCAGCCAGCCGTCCTGGCCATCCTTGCGCACCACCCGGACATCGACTTCGAATGGCGCCGGTTCGCCGCGCAACCGCGCCCGCCGGTAATCCCGCAGGCGTTCACGGTCGCTGGGATGGGTAAAACTATCGATGGTAGTTTGCGCCAACAGTTCTTCAGGCGAGTCATAGCCGAGAATATCGGCAATCGCTTGGTTCGCGAAATGCATCGTATCGTCGCGATGGACGAGCACACCTTGGTTGGTTTGTTCGATCAGGCTGCGAAACCGCGCCTCGCTTTCGCGCAGTTCCCGCTCGGTGCGTTTGGTTTGCGAATTATCGGTGAACGTCGTTATCAGGCCGCCATCGGGCAGCCGCGAGTCGGCCACCAACAGCCAGGTTCCGTTCGCCGCCAGCAATTCATAGGGCTCCCCCGCGGCGGCGCGTTTCCGTATTCGCTCCTCGATCCACGCCTCGTCACGTCCCGCGGCGGCGGGGAATGTTTCCCCATCGGTTAGCATCCGCAAGTAGTCGGCATAGTGCATCCCGTAATGGGGCTCGACCCCCGCCACGCGATGGGCCCGCCACCATGCCTTGTTGGCTTGAACGAGGCGGTCGTCGGCGTCGTACATCGCCACCCAATTGGATAATCCGTCGATCGCCGCCGCCAGCCTTTCCCGGGCGGTCGCGGCACCGCGCTCGACTTCGACCTCGTCGGTAATGTCGGCGCCGGTTCCGCGATAGCCGACAAACGCCCCGGCGGTATCGAACACCGGCATGCCACTCGTGCGGATGGTGGAGACCCGCCCATCGGGATGGCCGATGTCATAGGTCAAATCGCGGAACGGCTGTCGGTCGGCAATTACGTTTTTGTGGACCTCCCATTTATCCGGATCATCGGCTTGCAAATAGGGTTCGAGCACATCGAGGCGCTTCCGCCCGATAAAATCTTCCTCGTCCCCCGGAAAGGCGCCGCCGCCCATATAAAGCGAGGTGTAGCGGTGCTCCGCGTCGGTCTCCCAAAACCAGTCGGACGCCGCCTCGGCAAAATCCTACAGGCAACGCTCGCTCGCCTTTATCTCTTGCTCGGCGCGCTTGGTATCGGTGATGTCGTACAGGCTGCCGAATATCGCCTCTTCGCCGTCAAACTCCATCAGGCGCGCGGACACCACCGCCACCATGATGGTGCCGTCGGGCTTTTTGACACGAAGCTCGAAGTCGGTGTAGAGGCCGTGCTTGTATAGTTCTTCCAACATTTTTTCGCGCTCGGCGAGATCCACATAGTTCATCAGTGTCGAGCGCTCGGGATCGCCTTCCTGCATCCCCACGAAAGTGCGGTACATATCATTCGCATAATATAAATACCCATCGCGCACGCGAGATATTGCAGCGGGGATCGGCATCGCCTCGATGATCGCTCGCTCGCGCGTTTCCTGGCGCTTGCGGTCGGTAACATCGACCAGCAACCCGTCTCGGACCGCCGCGCCGGCGACGCGACGTTGCGGCCAACACAGGCCGTGGAACCACCGCGCCTCGCCGTCGGGCCCGAGAATCCGGATTTCGAACCGACGATTGCCGGTGTCGTCGTCATCGGGCGCGAGGGCGTGTTCGAAATTCGCCACGTCGTCCGGGTGGATGGCATTGAAAAGGACAGTCGCATCGGCGACCACGTCGGCTCCCTTGAGACCGCAAAGAGTGAACAGCGACTCGTCGAATTCGCTGAAGCCGCTCTCACCCGCGGGTGTAATTTCATGGCGAAAAGTGGCGCCCGGTGCGTTGGCGCCGGCATTCGATTCCAGATGCTTGGCGTTGGCCAGGACAATTCCCGGCCGGTCGACGTGTCGTGTCATGCCGCCTCCCGAACCAATCCCTCGATGCCATGCGCACCCGCGATCGCCGTATTTGGCGCGCGCCAGCGGGCAGCACTTTTCTCGCAAGTGTACCGCATCTCCACGCGACGCGCACAAGCGCCGCGTGGTCGGGCCGTCAAAGCCAAGTAAACCGCCACGGTCAGACGTTAAATATTCGATCGGCGCATCGGCCTTGATCGGGATAAACTCGCCCCGATGCGCGGCGGCATGAGGGAATAAGCGACGATGGATGTTCAAGGATTTCAAGACTCGCTCGGCGATGACCGGCCGCCAAGCGGATTGGACCCCGCCCTGCGGGCGCTTTGGCATGAAGCCAAGGGCGAATGGGACGAAGCGCACCGCCTGGCGCAAGCGAGGGACGACGAGGCCGGTGCCTGGGTGCACGCCTATCTCCACCGGGTCGAGGGCGATGACGGCAACGCGGCTTATTGGTATCGCCGCGCCAACCGGCCGCACGCGACCTCGGCGCTCGCCGACGAATGGCGGGAAATTGTCGCGGCACTTCTGTAGAAATTTGACTCTTGCCGCCAAGGCGTAAAAACAACGGATAGAAACCACGAAAACCAAGGGGCATCGCGCCATGACGGAACGGGTTGAGACCGGCGGCTTGCAGGTCGCGCAAGTGCTGTACGACTTCATCAATACCGAGGCTTTGCCGGGCCTGGGCCTCGACGCGGACGCGGTATGGGCATCGTTCGGCGCGATCGTCGAAGAAATGGCGCCGCGCAATCGCGGCCTGTTGGCGCGCCGCGAAGAGCTGCAGGCGACCATCGACGATTGGCATAAGGGCCGGCAAGGACAGCCGGTCAACGCCGCCGAGTACCAGGCATTTCTGCGCGACATCGGTTATCTGGTCGCCGAGGGCGACACATTCTCGGCCGAAACCAGGAACGTCGACGCGGAATTCTCGACCATCGCCGGGCCGCAACTGGTGGTCCCGGTGACCAACGCGCGCTATGCGCTGAACGCCGCGAACGCGCGCTGGGGCAGCCTGTACGACGCGCTTTACGGCACCGACGCGATATCCGAGGACGGCGGCGCCGAGCGCGGCGGTGGCTACAATCCGGCGCGCGGCGCCAAGGTGATTGCGTTCGCCCGCGCCTTCCTCGACGGCGCGGCGCCGCTGGCGTCGGGATCGCACGGCGACGCCACCGGTTATGCCGTCAAGGACGACGCGCTCGGCGTTTCCACCGGCGACGGTACGATTGCATTAGCCGACCCGGCCCAGCTCGCGGGCTGGCGCGGCGACGCCGCCGGCCCGAGCGCGATATTGCTGGTCAACAACGGTTTGCACGCGGAAATTCAGATCGATCGCACCCACGCCATCGGCGCCGGCGACGCGGCGGGGGTCAGTGACGTGGTGCTCGAAGCGGCGGTCACCACCATCGTCGACTGCGAGGATTCGGTCGCCGCGGTCGATGCCGAGGACAAGGTACTGGTCTATCGCAACTGGTTGGGCCTGATGAAGGGCGATCTTGTCGACACCTTCGAAAAAGGCGGTGAGACCGTCGAGCGCCGATTGAACGAGGACCGAGTGTACACCGCGCCCGGCGGCGGGACCCTGACCCTGCCTGGGCGCAGCGTCATGCTGGTGCGCAACGTCGGCCATCTGATGACCAACGGCGCGGTGCTCGACGGCAACGGCAACGAGGTGCCCGAGGGTATCCTCGATGCGATGTTCACCAGTCTGATCGCGATGCATGATCTCAAGGCACTCGGCAAACACCGCAACAGCCGCGCCGGCTCGGTCTATATCGTCAAGCCGAAGATGCACGGGCCCGCCGAGGTCGCGTTCACCGACGCCCTGTTCGCCCAGGTCGAGGACGCGCTCGGGCTCGACCGCTACACCCTCAAAATGGGCATTATGGACGAGGAACGCCGCACCACGGTCAATCTGAAGGAATGCATCCGCGCCGCCAAGCACCGGGTGGCGTTCATCAATACCGGCTTCCTCGACCGTACCGGCGACGAGATTCATACCTCGATCGAGGCCGGGCCGATGATCCGCAAGGGCGATATGAAGGCGGCGGCGTGGATCCAGGCGTATGAGAATTGGAACGTCGATATCGGCCTCGAATGCGGCCTCAAGGGCCGCGCCCAGATCGGCAAGGGGATGTGGGCGATGCCCGACCTGATGGCCGAAATGCTCAAGGTCAAGATCGGCCATCCGCAAGCCGGCGCGACCACCGCGTGGGTGCCGTCGCCGACCGCCGCCACCTTGCACGCGCTGCACTATCACCAGGTCGATGTGGCGGCGCGCCAGGACGAGATCCGGGCGCGTGGGCGCGCCAGCCTTGATGACATTATCTCGATCCCGATCGCCGAGCGGCCGAACTGGCCCGCCGACGACATCCAGAATGAGCTCGACAACAATGCGCAAGGTATCTTGGGGTATGTGGTGCGTTGGGTCGATCAGGGCGTCGGCTGCTCGAAAGTACCCGACATCAACGATATCGGCCTGATGGAAGACCGCGCGACCTTGCGCATATCGAGCCAGCATATCGCCAATTGGTTGCAGCACGGCGTATGCTCGAAAGACCAAGTGACCGAGACCATGCAACGCATGGCCGGCGTGGTCGATCAACAGAACGCGCACGATCCGGTCTACCAGCCGATGGCTGCGGATTTTGCCGGCAGTATCGCCTTCCAGGCGGCGTGCGATCTGGTGTTCGAGGGGCGCGCCCAGCCGAGCGGCTATACCGAACCGATCCTGCACGCGCGGCGCATCGAGGTGAAGGCCAGATCCGGAGCGTAGGAGGCTCTGTCATGGACGAGAAAGAGCAGACGCTATTTTCGCGCTACCGCGACGACCCAGACGCCGCCGACCGGCGGCTGTTCGGACGCGTGCCCTACCCCGACCGCCGGGGCTTTTTGCGCGGCGCCGGATTGGCGGCGATGACCGCGGCGATCGGCGCGGCGATTCCGTTTCACCGCCGCATGCCGTCGGGGTTCATTCCGCTGGCGCTGGCGGAAGAAGCGGGCCTGATCGCCGGCAAGGACGGTTTGACCATTCTCAACGACCGCCCGGTCAACGCCGAGACCCCGCCGCACCTGCTCGACGACGCGATCACCCCGACCACCCGCCATTTCATCCGCAACAACGGCGTGCCCCCCGAGGCCGCTGGCGCGGCGGGCTGGAGTTTGACCATTGATGGTCTGGTCGACAAACCGACCACGTTCTCCATCGCCGAGTTGAAGGCGAAATTCGACGTGGTCGAGCTCGCGCTTACCCTCGAATGCGGCGGCAATGGCCGGGCGTTTTTCGAGCCGCCGGCGAAGGGCAATCAGTGGACCCTCGGCGCGGTGGCGTGTTCGAAATGGACAGGGGTTCGCCTGGCCGATGTTTTGGCCGCGGTGGGAGTCAAGGAGAGCGCGATCTATACCGCGCATGTCGGCGCCGATACCCATCTGTCGGGCGATCCGGACAAGCTGCCGATTTCGCGCGGGGTGCCGATTGCGAAAGCCATGGACCCGGCGAACCTGATCGCCTTTGCCCAAAACGGCCAGGCAATCCATCCAATGAACGGCGCGCCGCTGCGCCTGATGGTGCCGGGCTGGCCGGGATCGTGCTCGCAGAAATGGCTGCGCCGGATTACCTTGCGCGACGTTGTTCACGACGGGCCGAAGATGACCGGCAAATCCTATCGCGTCCCCAACCGACCGGTGGCGCCGGGCAAAAAGGTCGACAAGAAGGATTTCGTGATCATCGAGGCGATGCCGGTCAAATCGCTGATCACCAACCCGCAAAGCGGCATGGGATCGGCGGCGCGCACAATCGAGGTCCGCGGCCACGCCTGGGCCGGCGACCGGGCGGTGAACGCGGTCGACCTGTCGATCGATTTCGGCGCGACCTGGACCAGCGCCGACCTCAACCAGCCGGCCAATCCCGCCGCCTGGCAGAACTGGCGCCAGGCGCTGACTTTCCCCCAAGCCGGCTATTTTGAGGTCTGGGCACGCGCGACCGACGACCACGGGGTGATGCAACCGCACGCCATCGCCTGGAACCCCAAGGGCTATCTGAACAACGCGATGCATCGGGTTTCGGTTACCGTGGCCTGATGGAGCGCCGCGCGCTCACGGTAATCGCCACGCTGCTCGTCAGCTCGGGCGCGCTGGCCAGCGGCGACGACTTTGGCGGCCTGCCCGAGGGCGAGGGCCGCGACCTCGTGCATGTGGTGTGCGACGGCTGCCATTCGATCAAGCTGGTGGTGCAGCAAGGCTTGAGCCGCGACTCATGGGCCGAGTCGCTCGATTTGATGGTCGAGGAACAGGGCATGGTGGAAATGGATCCCGAGACCTACGCCATAGTGCTCGAGTATCTCTCCCAGTATCTCGGACCCGATCACCGGCCGCCGAGGTAAGAATCTTTCAATAACGGCACGTCGCGCGTAGGGTGCGCGCCTTGAGCGGCGAGAGTTGGAGAACCAAGAGATGACCGAGCGCGTTTGGAACGTTTACCTGTCGGGCGAAATCCACAGCGATTGGCGCGAACGGATCGCCACCGGCATCACTGATGCCGGCCTGCCGGTGCGCCTCGACGCGCCGATCTGCGTCCACGAGGACAGCGACGATTGCGGCGTCACCATCCTCGGCGCCGAACCGGATGCGTTCTGGCACGACCGCAAGGGCGCGTCGATGAACGCCATCCGCACCCGCACTTTGATCAGTGAGGCCGACGTGGTGGTGGTGCGCTTCGGCGACAAACTCAAACAGTGGAACGCTGCGTTCGACGCCGGCACCGCGGCCGCCCTCGGCAAAGCGCTGATCACCCTGCACGATCCCGCGGTCAACCACGCACTCAAGGAAATCGACGCCGCCGCGCTGGCGACCTGCCAGACCCCCGAGCAGGTGGTGCAAGCCCTCGCCTACGTCATCCGCGGCGAACTCCCCGGCCGGCGGAGCTCGCTCGCCGCCGAATAGGACGCTGACGATGGCGTTCGACGAACATCTCGCCAAGGCGTTGCGCGCGGTGCTCGCGGGCCGGCCCGAGATCACTGAAAGAAAAATGTTCGGCGGTCCATGCTTCTTCCTCAACGGCAACATGCTATGCGGCGCCGAAAAAGGCCGCTTCATGATGCGCGTCGGCAAGGAGCAAGAAGCGGCGGCGCTCGCCCGGCCGGGCGCCGAGCCGATGATCTTCGGCCCACGCAAAATCGGCGGGTTTATCTGGGTTTCGGAAGACGCCGCGAAAGCCAACGCGCTGGCGGAATGGGTGGCGCGCGCCGAGGAATTCGTGGGGGCGTTGGAGGCTAAGTAGTCGCCAACCTCTCGCGCAGTTCCTTCTTCACCACCTTGCCGTAATTGTTTTTCGGCAGCGCCGCCACCGCGACATACGCCTTCGGGCGTTTGAAGCGCGCTATCCGGTCGAGGCAGTGGGCATCTAGCGCGGCTTCGTCGAGCGGGCGGCCCGTGTGCAGGACGATGCAGGCGACGACCTCTTCGCCCCAGTCGGGGTGGGGGCGGCCGATCACCGCGACTTCGGCGACATCGGCGTGGCTGAGCAGCGCGTCCTCGACTTCGCGCGAGTAGATGTTGGTGCCGCCGGAGATGATCATGTCCTTCGAGCGGTCGTGGAGAGTAAGAAAACCGTCTTCGTCGAGCGCGCCGACATCGCCGGTGGTCAGCCAGCCGTCGCTGATCGCGTCCGCGGTGGCGTCCGGATTGTTCCAATAGCCGAGCATGACGCACGGCCCGCGTACCTCGATCTCGCCGATTTCGTTCGCGCCGAGCGCGGCGCCGTCCTTGGTCACCCGCACCTCGGTGGCGCTTTGCGCGGTGCCGACCGAGGTAAGGCGGGCGTGGTAGCGCGGATGATCGCGGTCGCCGTGCCAGGCGCGCGCCAGCGCGGTGATCGCCATCGGCGCTTCCGCCTGGCCGTAGATCTGGACGAAGCGCGGGCCGAGGGTGGCGAGCGCGTCCTCGATGTCGGCGCGGTACATCGGACCGCCGCCGTAGACGATGGTCTTGAGGCCATCACCGCCCAGCCCGCGCGCCTTGGCGTGATCGACCAGGCGGCGCACCATGGTCGGCGCGGCGAACATCGACACATCGCGAAGCTCGGCGGCAAGGGTAAGAATTTCGCCCGGGTCGAAGCCGCCCGATTCGGGCACCACGTGGCGCGCGCCGGCGAGAATATGCGGCAGGACGTACATGCCGGCACCGTGCGAGATCGGCGCGGCGTAGAGCATCGCGTCGGCCGCGGCAATGTCGTCGACATCGGCGAAATAGCACAGCGCCATGGTCCGGAGATTTCCCCACGATTCCATCGCGCCCTTGGGGCGGCCGGTGGTGCCGGATGTGTAGAACAGCCAGGCCAGGTCGGCGGTGTCGCGGGCGACGGGAAGCGCGAGCGCCGCGCCACCCCGCAGCGTCGCGTACGACGCCTCGTCGACCGACAGGATTTCGCACGCGATATCGAGCGCCGCGCCGACATCGTCGCTGACCAGCACCAGCTTGCATGCGCTGTCGGCGATGATCCAGGCCGCTTCCTTGGGATGCAGCTTGGCGTTGATCGGCACCGCGGCCGCACCAGCCCACCAGACGCCGTACATCGCCTCGAGATACTCGGTGCGATTGGTCATGAACAGACCGACCCGGTCGCCGGGGCGAATGTCGAACGTTTCGCGCAGCGCACGGGCGATGGCGCCGGCGCGGCGGGCGAATTCCTCATAATTTGCATCGATCCGGGTGCCGGTCATCAAGGCCGGCGCGGCGGGTCGCGCGGCCGCCGCGCGGTGGAGCCAAAGGGTCAAGTTCATAAGGTCAGCTTATCGCCCTACAACGCGCTGGTCACGCCGCCGTCGAAATAGAGGATGTGGCCGTTGACGAAATCCGACGCCGGCGAGGCGAGGAAGATCGCGGCGCCGATCAACTCTTCCACCCGGCCCCAGCGCGCCGCTGGGGTGCGCTTGGTGAGCCAGGCGGAGAACGCCTCGTCCTCGACCAGCGCGCGGTTCATCTCGGTGTCGAAATAGCCCGGGCCGAGCCCGTTGACCTGGATGTTGTGGCCGCCCCAATCGATGCACATGCCCTTGGTGAGCATCTTCACCCCGCCTTTCGATGCTGCGTACGGCGCGATCGCCGGGCGGCCGAGTTCGGATTGCACCGAGCAGATATTGATTATTTTGCCGCGCTTACGGGGGATCATGTGGCGCGCTACCGCCTGGCCCACCAGGAAGACGCTGTCGAGATTGGTGCGCATCAAGTGGTGCCAATCCGCCTCGGCGAAATCCTCCAAGGGCGCGCGATGCTGCATGCCGGCATTGTTGACCAGGATATCGATGGCGCCCACGGACTCCTCGATCTCATTGATGGCGGCGCGCACCGCCGCCCCATCGGTGACATCAAAGGGGCATTCATCAATCTGGAACCCTTGATCGCGCAGCGGCGGTGCCGCCGCCGCCACGGACTCGGCATCGCGCCCATTGAGCACCACCGAGGCGCCGGCCGACGCCAAGCCGCCGGCGATCGCCAAGCCGATGCCGCGGCTCGATCCGGTCACCAGCGCGCGTTTGCCGTCGAGGTTGAACAGGGAGAGCGACATGGGCGGTCCTTTTAGGGTGGTGCGGGTCAGTCTCCCTATGGGCATGCGACGCATCCTGGGTCAAGATGCCGCCGACATTCCTTGCACGGAGAGACTCGATGGCACGCCTGAATACCCCCGCCGACGCGGACCTGACCGACGCCCAGCGCGCGGTGCTTGACGACATTCGCTCGGGGCCGCGCGGCGCCAGCGCGCACGGGCCGTTCGGCGGCTGGATCGCCAGCCCGGAGTTCGCCGACCGGGCGCAGAAACTCGGCGCGTACTTGCGCTTCGAGACCTCGATCCCGGCACGACTCAAGGAGCTCGCGATCCTCTGTGTCGCGCGCACTTGGACCGCGCAGTTCGAATGGTACGCGCACAAAAAGCTCGCGCTTGCCGCCGGGCTCGCGATCGAGATTATCGACGCGCTGGAAGCGCGCCGGCGACCGGATTTTGTCAATGACGACGAGGTCCCGGTCTATGAGTTCGCCATGCAACTGCTCGAGACCCACGAGGTATCCGACGCCAAGTTCGAGGCCGCGCGCACGACCCTCGGCGAGGCCGGGGTCAGCGAACTGGTCGGCGTGCTCGGCTATTACACCCTGGTGTCGATGACCCTGAACGTCTTCGAGATCGCGCTCCCCGACGGCGAGGCACCGCCCCTCAAGAAGTAAACCGCGATTAGTCTTCCAGGGCGCGGGTGAGCAGGGCGTCGGCCGCGCCGAGGTACGTCGCGGGATCGCGCAAACCATCCCAATCAACCGGCGCGTCGGTATTTTCCGCCAATTCGTCGATGAGATGGCGGCCAGTTGCGGTAACCGCGCGGCACGCGTCCTTGACCAGCGCCTGGGCTTCGGCGCGCGACATGTGCGCGGCCAGCGCGAAGGCGGCGGCTTCGGCGAGAACCAGCCCGTTCGCGGCATCGAGATTGGCCCGCATGCGGACGCTGTCGATCACTAGATCGTCGAGCACGGCGCCGGCGCGCCGCAGCGCGGCGCCGGTGGCGACGACCATTTGCGGCAGCGCCAGCCATTCGGTTTGCCACGCCGCGCCGTCGCGCTCGTGCGCCGGGCCGAGCGCGTGGTGCAGGCTCGATACCAGGCCGGCGTTGAAGCGGGCGAGCGAGACCAGCGCCTCGGCACCGACCGGGTTGGCTTTTTGCGGCATGGTCGACGAGCCGCCGCCGCTGCCGGGCGAGATTTCGCGCACCTCGGACTGGGCGAGTAAAATCAGATCCACGCCGATCTTGCCGAGACTGCCGGTAACCAGCGAAAGCCAGCCCGCGAGTTCGGCGATCGAATCGCGCTGGCTGTGCCACGGCAGTGTCGGCACGCCGAGCCCGAGTTCGCGCGCCATGGCGGCCTCGATCGCGAGAGCTTTATCTCCTAGCGCGGCCAAGGTTCCCGCCGCGCCGCCGAGCGAGAGCACCACGAGGCGCGGGCGCAGCTCGTCGAGCCGCACCGCGTGACGCCGCAAGGGCTGGCGCCATCCCGCCACCTTCAGGCCGAAGGTCGTCGGTGTCGCCTGTTGCGAGCGGGTACGCCCCACCATCAGCGTCGCGCGATGGTCGCGCGCCAAACTGGCGAGTTGGGCGGAGAGTGCGGTGAGTCGCGCCGCGAAAATTTCGAGCACGTCGCGCAATCGTAGCACCAGCCCGGTGTCGATGACGTCCTGGCTGGTCGCGCCCCAATGGACGTAATGCGCCGCGTCGGCGCCCACCGCGTCGCGCAAGGCCACGACCAAGGCCGGAACCGGCGCCCCGGCCGACGCGGTGCCGGCGGCAAGCGAGGCGGGATCGATCACCAAAGCGCCGGCGGTCTCGGCGACGCGGCGCGCGGCGTTGTTGGGGATCACCCCCGCCTCGCCTTCGGCCACCGCGAGTGCCGCCTCCATGCGCAGCATGGCGGCAATCTCCGCCGCGTCGCTGAACAGATCAAGGATCTCGGGATCAGCGAATAATCCGCCATAAATCGTTGAATCGAAGGGGCTTATGCTCATAATCAGACGCCGAAAAACACGGTTTCGTCCTCGCCCTGCAGGTGGATGTCGAAGCGATAGACGATTCCTGACGAAGTCTCTTCGCGCGCGGCGATCAGAGTCTTGCGACGAGCCTTGGGCACCGATTGGAGTGCCGGGTCGATGGCGTTCGCCGCCCCCTCGTCGAAAAAATAGACCCGGGTGTAGAGGTGCGACAACAGCCCGCGCGCGAATACGATGACGCTGATGTGCGGCGCCTGGCCGTCGCCGGGCGCGCCGGGCTTGACGGTCTCGAACAGAAATCGCGAATCAGGTTCGGTTCCGGTTCCCATCCGCCCGAACCCGGCGAACGCGGTATTGGCGGCGCGCTCATCCGCCGGGTGGGCATAGCGGCCCCGGGCGTCGGCCTGCCAGATTTCGATCACCGCATCCTCGATCGCCGTGCCTTCGCCATCAAACACTTGTCCGACTAAAGAAATGCGTTCGCCCTCGGAATCAGCGTCGGTAAGGACAGAGCCGACGATACCGGAATAGGCATAGCCATATTGCTCGGGCGTCATCGCATAGGCGAAGAACGGGCCGACGGTCTGCGACGGGGTTTGTCCGCGGCGCATCGCTCAATCCTCCATCGGCGTAGCGGCGCGCCCGCGCAAGACGATGTCGAACACATACCCAAGCGCGAAACCGGCCTCGGTCACATCAAAGGAAAACTTGGCGACCAGGCGGTCGCGCGCCGCCGGATCGGCGATCGCATTGAAAATCGCATCCACCGCTAACAGCGGATCGTTGGGAAAATACATCTGAGTGACCAGACGGGTCGCCAAGCTGGGGCCGAACAGCGAAAAATGGATGTGCGCGGGGCGCCAGGCGTTGGCCGTATTGGCCCACGGATAGGCGCCCGGTTTTATCGAGGTGAACCGATAGACCCCGGCGGCGTCGGTCACGCAGCGCCCGGCGCCGTGGAAATTGAGGTCAAACGGCGCGTCGTGATCATCCTTGGTATGAATGTACCGGCCGCCGGCATTGGTCTGCCAGATCTCGAGCAGGGTGTTAGGGATCGGCCGGCCATCATCGCCCAAGACGCGCCCGGTGACGAGTATCCGCTCGCCGATCGGCTCGCCATCGACGCGGCCATTCATCGTCAAATCATTGTCGTGATCGGCCAGGCTCTCGTGGCCGAACACCGGCCCGGTTCGTTCGGATAGGGTTTCCGGCAAAGGGATCAGCGGCTTGGTGGGGCCGCGCAATGCTGTCGATTTATAATCGGGAAATATCAGCGGCGGATGTGACCGCCAATCCCGCGCGCTGGTCGTCATCGATCTCATGCCCGTGTGTGGACCCGACACTCGTCGGTATAGCGCACTCGCGGAACGCCGCACAGCTTGTTAAGGCCGAACACCGCGCTCCTCGGATCTTGGCGCGGCGGCGGCCCGTCCATAGACCGGCGTCGGCATGCCTTCCATGCGCGCCTTGATCTGCAGCGAAACGTACAGCGAGTAATGCCGCGACAGCGCCAGATTGCCGCCGTGGAACCACAGTGCCTCCTGGTTGGTCGGCTTCCACATATTGCGTAGCTCGCCCTCCCACGGGCCGGGGTCGCCGGTGACCCCGGAGCCGTAGCCCCAGAACCGGCCGACCTTGTCGGCGACCTCGGGCGAAATCAGATGCTCGACCATCCCGTCCATCGAGCCGTATCCGGTGGCGTGGACGATGACATCGGCGGCGAGCTCGCTGCCGTCGGCGAACCGCATCGAACGTTCGCCGATCCCGGTGATGGCGACGCCCGCCTTGAGCTTGATCTCGCCGTCGGCGATCAGGTCGGACGCGCCGACATCGATGTAATACCCCGACGCGGTGCGCAGCGCCTTGGCCATCAGCCCGGTGCCGTCCTCGCCGAAATCCAACAAAAAGCCGGCCGCCGCGAGGCGCTCGTAGAACGCCGCGTCGACCTTGGCGATCGCCTCGCACAGCGGCACTTGCGACAGCGGGATCAGCCGATACGGCATCGACGCGAACAACAGATCCGCGCGCTCGGTGGTGACCCCGGCCCGCACCGCCTGTTCCGAATAGAGCGCGGCGAAGCCCAGCTCCATCAGGGTCTCGGAGCGGACGACGATGGTCGGCGAGCGCTGCACCATGGTCACGTCGGCGTCGTACTCCCAAAGGTCCTTGGCGATATCGTGCCCCGAGCTCGCCGAGCCGATGACGATGCATTTCTTGCCGCGGAAATCCTCCCCGTTGCTATAGGCACTGGTATGCAGCGTGGTGCCGGTGAATGTTTCGGCGCCGGGAATGTCGATCGACCGCGGATAACCGTACGCGCCGGTGGCAAAGACCAATTGCTTGGGACGCAGGACGATCTCGGCGCCCTCCCGGACCACCGTCACCGCCCATTCTTTTACCGTCTCGTCGTAGCTGGCGCTGGCGCATTCGGTCGAGCCCCAGAAATTGAGCTCCATCACCTTGGCGTACATCTCCAGCCAGTCGCCGAACTTGTCCTTCGGGCAGAACACCGGCCAATCGTCGGGGAACGGGAGATACGGCAAGTGGTCGTACCAAACCGGATCGTGCAGCACCAAGGAGCGATAGCGGTTGCGCCACGAATCGCCGGGCCGCGCGTTCTTCTCGACGATAAGCGTCGGTACCCCCAGCCGGCCCAGTCGGGCGCCGAGCGCGATGCCGCCCTGGCCGCCGCCGATGATCAAACAATAGGGCTGGCGGGTGGTGCCGAGTTCGGCTTCCGCCTCGGTCTTCAGCTCGAGCCAGTTCCGATCGCCCTTGCGGGCGCCGTGAACGACACCGTTTGGCCGGCTCTCGCCCTTGCGTTCCTCAAACCCCTTGAGCTCGCACATCGTGGTGAGCAGGGTCCAGCACCGATCGTCTTGCAGCCGCAGATGACCGCGCCCGCGCGAGGTCGCGGTCTCGAAGGTGAACCACGCCTCGATCGCATCGTCGGTCTCGGTCGCATCACCCTCGATTGCCCAGGCGCCGGGCCTTGCGTCAGGGAGCACCACCTCGAGCATGGTGGCAATCTCGTCCTTACCTTCGAGGGTTTTGATGTTCCAGGTGAAGGACAGGAAGTCGCGCCAATAGCAGTCGTCCGCGAACAGCGCCACGGCGCCGGCGCTGTCGCCGCGTTCGAGCGCGTCAGCGAAACCTGCCAACCACGCCGCGGCCCGCGCGGTTGGTGCGTCTTGAGTCGCCATGCATTAGCTCAGATGAACAGCTTGTTCGGTCTCGATGCTTTCCTCGGCCGCCAGCACGATGCGCAAGCTGTTCACCGCCGCATCCATCGATTCTCTGAGATCGGTATCGTTCTGGATCGCATCGAGAAAAAATTCCTGCTCACGATCGCAGAGTTCTTGATGGTCCGGCTCGTCCGCCATCGACATAATCTCGTCGGGCTCGAGGAAATTCTTGTTTTCATCGATCGCCGCGCGATGAATTTTCAAGGCGTTGGTCTTGGTGTGTTGATCGATGTCGGCGGAATCCGACACACCCTCGCCGTCCGAGGCTTGGCCGCCGTCCTGCGGCACGACGATCGACACGCAGCCCTTGGGACCGACCACGTCTTTCACGAAATAGGCGATCTCGCTCATCATCGGCCCCCAGCCGGCCTCGTACCAGCCGACCGAGCCGTCGTCGAAAGTGACATGCAGATGGCCGTAATTCTGTTTGTCGGCCTCGTCCCACAACTTCGCCCCGATTCCGTGCACCCGCACCGGTTTGGCGCCGGTAAGCTGGCACATCACATCAACGTAATGCACCCCGCAGTCGACGATCGGGATCAGCGAATCGATGAGGTTCTTGTGCCAGGCCCACGCCGGCCCGCTGCTTTGTTGATTCAAATTGAGGCGCATCACCAAGGGCTTGCCGAGAGTCTTGCCGACCTCGATAAACTTCACCCATGACGGATGCACGCGGAGAATATAGCCGAGCACCAGCTTGCGATTGTTGGCGCGCGCCGTCGCCACGACTTTCTCGGCGTCCTCGATATTGGTGGCGATCGGTTTTTCCATGAACACGTGACAGCCGGCGTTCAACGCCTTGATCGCGTATTCGGCATGGGTGTTGGGCCAGGTGTTGATCGAGACCGCATCCGGCTTGGTCTCGGCCATCGCTTGCTCGAAGTCCTCGAAGCGCGGATAGCCGGCGAGCGCGTCGGGCAAATTGTCTTGGGATTTGATCGATCGGCTCATCATGCCGACAATCTCGAAGCCGTCGAACCGGTGATAGGCGTTGGCATGCGAGATGCCCATATTGCCGAGCCCGACCACCAAAATCTTGACCTTGTCAGCCATCATCCGTGTTCCTGTATTTCATCGGCTTGTAATACGGCAACGGAACAAGGCGGGCACCCGAAGGTACCCGCCTCGATCACCGTGACCGAAGCTTAGCGAACCGCGTTGGCGAAGAAGCGATCGTTGATCGCGTCCATATCGACGGCGGCCATTTCGGCGCTCATTTGGTAACCATCGGCATCGGCCTTGACCTTGGCCATATCGAAAGTGTTGGCCGGGCCGATGAACTCGTTGGTGACGACGTGTCCGACGTCGACCGCGGTTTCGATTTGGCCGATATCGGCGAGGGTTTTGAAGAACAATTCCCAACGCGCCATCTCGTGCCAGCCCCAGCCGCCGCGGATCGACATGTCGCCGCGGAACACGTTGGCCAGCTGCATCATCGATTCGGTGCCAAGCTCCTCGCCGAGATTGTTTTGCACGATGGGGAACTGCTTGAACACCAGCTCGGTGGCCGCGCGCGGGTTCTGATAGCCGAACTCAAGGCCCATCGCCCAGCCGCGCAAATACGCTTCGAGGAACTTGTGGCGCTCGGCATCCTCGACGTCCTCGCGCCGGACGACAAAGGAATTGGCCGGGAAATTGGAGTGATCGACGCCGAGCCAATATTCGAAATCCAGGCCCTTGCCTTCCCAATCGGCGCGCAAACCTTCCCACGCGAGCGCGGCATCGCCCTCGCCGGACGCGAGTACCGTTCCCCACTGCGGCCAGCCGGCCTCGATATAATTGATCTTCGACGGATCGGCGCCGGCGGCGGCGAACATCGGATCGGTGATCGCTTGCCACGCGGCGGAGCCGAGCAACACGGTCTTGCCTTCGAGCTCCTTGAGGTCGGTGACCCCCTCGCCGGGACGGAAGGCGAAGTCGAACACGTCGACCGCGCCCATGTCGAAGACCGAAACCAAGTCCATGTCGTTCTCGAGCGCGAACGAAAAGATGCCCGGCGACGGGAAGCCCATGTCGGCCTGGCCGACGGCGACGAACTTCACGGTCGCGGTGCCGTCGGACGGCCCGGGCTCCATGGTGGTGTCGAGATCGCCGAAATAGCCCATCGCCTTGCCGACCCAGTACGGATAGTCGTCGAGTACCTCGAGGGTGCCGCGCGGCGACAGCCAGGTGAAAGTGTCCGCCGCCTGGGCGCTTCTCGGCAGCAACATCGAGCTGCCCGCGGTCGCCGCGACAACCGCGCCGGACGCGGTGACCTGTAAGAAGGTCCTGCGGCTCATTCCCGAAGGCGTGGTGATGCGGTGCATGTCGGACTTTTTCATCGTTCCTCCCTTTCCTCGGCCGACCTGATCCATGTCCGGGTTCGGCCGAAATGTTGCCTCTATTCGGCAAATTATATTGAAAACAACAGCTTACGCTATCAAGCCTCCCAGCTTGCCCATTTTTTCCCGATTAAAAAGAATGCCACATAAATCAGGATACCCATAGTCGACAACACGACAATAACCGCGAAGAATTGTGGCATTTGCAGGGTCGCCGAAAACGTGGTGAGCCTGTTGCCGAGGCCGAAGCCGCCACCGACCATCTCGGCGCCGACCGCGGTCAGCAGTCCGAAGATCGCGCCGATCATCAGACCGACGATGATCATCGGCATTGCCATCGGAAAGCGGATTTTCATGAATATCTGGAATGTCGTCGCGCCAAATGACCGGGCCAGCGCGATTTTGGCGAGATCGACGCGGCGGAACCCGGTGGCGGAATTGATCATCACCATCGGACCCGACGCCAACGCGACCGCGATGATGCGCGGCTCGTAGCCAAAGCCGAAGCGCAGGATGAGCAGCGGCACCAACGCCAGCATTGGTGTCGTCACCAGCATCAAAATGTAAGGCGCGACGATTTTTTCGGCGAAGGGAAACTGGGTGATGATCGCCGCCAACATGAGGCCGACCGACGCGCCGATCGCATAGCCGGAGAACAGCTCGATCAAGGTGTGGACGAGGTGCGGGCCGATGAACCGGAAGTCGGTGATCAGCGCGACGAATATCGAACTCGGCGGCGGCAGCACATAATGCGGTATTTCGAGCACGCGGATCGCGATCTCGCCGCCGCCGATGATGCAAACGGCGACGATGATTATCACCATTATTTCCCAGACCGTACGCTTGCCGGGGCCGCTGGCGAAGCCCGACATATCGGCGACGCCGACATTCGGGTCGCCACCGGGTTTGGCTTTCCCGAATTCGGGAATTTTATCACCCAATACTTTATCAGCCACGCGCTTGCCCCCCCGCTAATTGGACCGGCTCGGGCGCGGAACCCGACGCATCATGCACGATTTCCGCCTTGATCTCGTTGACCAGATCGAACACCTCCTTGGTCGCCAGCAAGTCGAGCGATCGCGGGCGGGGGAAGTTAATGTCGAACACCCTGGCGAGGCGGCCGGGGCGCGCCGACATCACGAAGATGCGGTTCGACAGGAACACCGCCTCGGCGATGTTGTGAGTGATGAAAACGATGGTCTTGCGCGTCTCGAGCCAAATTTCCTCGACCAGCAAGTTCATCTCGTCGCGGGTGAAGGCATCGAGCGCTCCAAACGGCTCGTCCATCAGCAGCACCGACGGATCGAACGACAGGGCACGGACGATGGCGGCGCGCTGCTGCATGCCGCCGGACAGCTCGCGGGGAAATTTGTCGCCGAATCCGCTCAGGCCGACGCGCTCGAGTAGCATATCGATGCGCTCCTGATCGGGTTTTATCCGCTTGATTTCGAACGGCAGTTGGATGTTCTTCATCAGGTTGCGCCACGGCAGCAGATTGGCTTCCTGAAATATCATGCCGATCTGCGGGTGCGGGCCGGTGACGGTCTCGCCGTCGAGTTTGACGGTGCCGCTGGTCAGGCCGTGCAGCCCCGCCATCGACCACAACAAGGTGGTTTTGCCACAACCCGACGGGCCGACGACGCAGGCAAAGTCGCCTTCGTCGACCGCCATCGAAAAATTGTCGATGGCATGTAGCGGACCGGACTTGGTGTCGTAATACTTGGTCGCGTTCTCGACAACGAGTTTGTCCCTGGCGCCAACCGCGTCACTCATGCCGTACCTTCCCTGGCTCTCTGTTCGGGGTTGAAAGCTACCCATTTTTTTGGTCTGAGTGCACCTTTACCCGCACGTGACGCGGTCGCCGCGTGGCAAATGGTCCTGGCGATCGCGACCGATGTGTTGGTAAGTATCTTACGATAACGCACGATTGGCAATTCGTTATTGCCGGTTTCGACTCCGAATTGGCGGTTCTGCCGGCCAAAACGTAAATTTTTGTGTAGGTTACTTACATAAATTGATAGACTCATCTTCTGTCGCAACCAGGGAGACACCGGTTTGGCCCAACGGTCGATGTATTGTTATGCCTGGGACCTTGCCGAGGACGGAGTCTCGACCGTCGCCGACGCGTTGCACGCCCGCCATATCAACGTGATCTCCTTGGCCGGCGCTTACCACGCGGGGAAATTCCTGCGGCCGCACGGGCACGCGGGCAGGGTCCACTTTCCCGACGACGGCACCGCCTATTTCAGAACCCGGCCCGACCGCTACGGGGTGATCAAGCCGATCGAGGCCGGTCTCGTCGCCGAGCACGACATGTTCGACGCCTGCTGCCGCCTCGGCACCATGGGCGTGAATGCCTGGATGGTGCTGATGCACAATTCCAGGCTCGGCCAAGCCCATCCCGGCTCGTGCGTAGAGAACGCCTTCGGCGATCGCTACATCTACAATCTCTGCCCGGCCTCGCCCGACGCGCGGGCTTACGCGGTGGCGTTGTGCGCCGATATCACCGAGGCGTATCCGGTCACCGGCCTGTCGTTGGAGACCCCCGGGTTCTTGCCTTTTCAGCATGGCTATCATCACGAATTCGGACTGCTGCGGCAGAATGCTTGGCTCGATAATCTTTTGGGACTTTGTTTCTGCTCCCCTTGCGTCGACGGCGCGCAAGCCGACGACATTGACGCCGACGCCCTTCGCCATCGTGTGGCCGAGGCGATCGACAGCTACCTGGCCAGCGCCGTCGATCACGCCGACGATATGGCTGCGGCCTACTGGTTGGCCGATATCGTCACCGACCCGGATTTGGCGCGCTTCCTGCGTTGGCGCTGCCGCGTGGTCGAGTCCTTGGTGGCCGAGATCCGCGCCGCGGTGCGCGCCGACGCGACCGTCGCGGTCATTCCCTCGGTCGCCCGGCCGACCGCCGGCGCCTGGTACGAAGGCAGCGATCTGGCCGGCCTGGCGGGGGTCGCGGACTGCCTCGACGTATGCTTCTACGAGCCGGCGCCGGCGCGTATCGCCAGCGACCTGCACGATGTGACGCGGCGGGTCGGCGACGCGGCGACGGTGCGCGGCTTGCTTCGCCCGGGGCACCCCGATCTGACCAGCGAAGCCGAGGTCGTCGCCGCGGTACGAACCCTGGTCGACGGTGGCGTGAGCGACATCGGCTTTTACAATTACGGCCATTTGCGCACCGCCAGTCTCGATTGGATGGGCACCGCCTTGGCGGCGGTGGCGGACCGGACATGACCCAGTTCACCGACAAAACAGTCCTAATTACCGGCGCCGCCGGCGGCATCGGCCAGGAAATGGCGCGCACATTCGCCGGCCGTGGCGGCCGCATCGCGGCGCTCGACAAACTCCCCGCGGTCCACGACTTCGTCAAATCGCTCAACGACCAAGGTATGACGGCGGCCGCCGCCGTCGCCGACATTGCCGACAATGCGCAAGTCGAGACCGCGATCGCCGATTTGCGCGCCGCGCTCGGGCCGATCGACGTGCTGATCAACAACGCCGGCTTCTCGGAGGCGAGCAACCTCGAGGTCACCACGCCGGAGATTTGGGCGGCGAGCATCGAGGGCAATTTGAACGGCGCCTACTATTGCAGCCGGCTCGCCGTCGAAGACATGAAAGCGATGGGCGGCGGCGCCATCGTCACCATCAGCTCGGTCAATGGCCTGACCTCGCTCGGCGATCCCGCGTACAGCACCGCCAAGGCCGGCTTGATCAGTTTTGCCAAGGCATTGGCGATGGAATATGGCCGCTTCGGCATTCGCTCGAACGTCATTTGTCCGGGAACCGTTCGCACGCCAATATGGGCGGAACGGGTCGAGCAAGACCCGGAGATCCTCTCCAACCTGGTCAAGTGGTATCCCTTGCGCCGGGTCGCCGACCCGGTCGATATCGCCAAGGCGGCGGCGTTCCTCGCCTCCGATGACGCGGCGGCGATAACCGGCGTGATTCTGCCCGTCGATTGCGGTCTCGGCGCCGGCAACATCGTCATGTCGCGCGAATTGACCTTGGCGGATTTCTGATGGTGGACGAAGCCACCGCGCCGCCGTTCGACGACCTGATATCCCGGATCAAGGATTTGCGCGGCGATTTCCGCCCCGCCGAGGCCCGGGTCGCCGATGTCGTGCTCGACGACGTCGAGTTCGCGGTGCGCGCCAGCAACGGCAAACTCGCCCGAGCCGCCGGGGTCAGCGAGCCGACCGTGACCCGGTTCTGCCGCACCCTCGGTTGTGACGGGGTGCGCGATTTCAAGCTCAAATTGGCGCAAAGCCTGGTCGTCGGCGCGATCTATTTCCGCACCACCCCACATGTCCAGGAGCGCACGCGTCTGCCCTTTTGGAACAGCGTCTTCCGCCACGCCGGCGCCGCCATCGATCTCGCCGAGCGCCAATTGAACGAGGCCGATGTCCGTGCCGCGGTGGATATTCTCGCGCGTGCCAGGCGGGTCCTGATCTTCGGGGTTGGCGGCGGCTCGACCGCCCTGGCCGACGACACCCAATATCGCCTGTTTCGCTACGGCACCGACGCCACCGCCTATTCCGACACCTATCTGATGCGCATGGCGGCCTCGACGGTGGGCGCCGAGGACGCGGTAATCGTGCTCTCGGCGACCGGACGAACGCCGGAAGTGCTCGATGCGGCGCAGATCGCCCAGCACTATCACGCCAAGGTGGTGGCGATCACCCGGTCGGGCACCAAATTGGCCGCCGCCGCCGACGTCGCCCTGACCATCGACGTGCCCGAGATTCCCGATGTCCTGAAGCCCACCGCCTCGCGCTTCGCGTTCATGGTCACCATCGATTTGCTGGCCACCGGCATCGCCTATCAGCTCGGCGGCGACGCGCAGGAGACCTTGCGGCGGATCAAATACAATCTGATGAACTTCCGCGAAGGCGAAGTGCTGGAGCCGCTCGGTGACTGAGGCCGCGGAAGACGCCGAACCCACCGACCTGCTGCTGATCGGCGGCACCGTGATCGATGGCACCGGCGGCGACCGCCGCGCCGCCGATATCGCCGTCGCCGGCGGTCGGATCAGCGCGGTCGGCGCGCCCGGTACTCTGTCCGCCACCGCGGCGCGCACCCTCGAGGTGACCGGGCGCATCGTCGCGCCGGGTTTCATCGACGTGCACACCCACGACGACAACGCGGTGCTCACCGGCCCCGATATGGTGCCCAAAATCAGCCAGGGCGTGACCACCGTGGTCGCCGGCAATTGCGGCATCAGCCTGGCGCCGATCGCGCCGGTCGAGCCGTTGCCGCCGATGAATTTGCTCGGCGATCGCGCCGCCTTCAAGTTTCCCGCGATGGCGGACTATGCCGCCGCGGTCGATGCGGTGGCGCCGAGCGTCAATGTCGCCGCGCTGGTCGGCCACGGCACCTTGCGCGTCGGCGCCATGGACAGCGTCGATCGCAAGGCGACGACGGCCGAGATCGACGTCATGCGCGAGCGTCTCGCCGCCAGTCTCGATGCCGGTGCCGTCGGTTTCAGCACCGGACTTTGGTACAAGATCAACAACCCCGCCGACATCGACGAAGTCGTCGCCCTCGCCGAGGTGCTGGCCGATAGCGGTGGCGTCTACACCACCCATATGCGCGACGAGCACGACGGGGTGATCGACTCGCTGTACGAATCGTTCGAGACCGCCAACCGGGCGAACGTGCCGATCGTCATTTCGCATCACAAATGCGCCGGACCGAAGAACTGGGGCCGCAGCCGTGAGACCCTGCCGGTGATCGACAAGGCGCGGCGGCATCAGACCATCGGCCTCGATGCCTATCCCTACACCGCCGGCTCGACGGTGTTGGAGCCCGAGATGGTCGACGAGGATATTCGCATCACGGTCTCGTGGTCGCGGCCGCACCCGGCCATGGCGGGACGCGATCTCGCCGATATCGCCCGCGAATGGGGCTGTTCGCAAATCGATGCCGCGATCCGCCTGAGCCCCGCGGGCGGGATTTTTTTCCAGATCGATGAGTCCGACATGCGGGCCATCTTGACCTATCCGCCGACCATGATCGGCTCCGACGGCCTGCCCCACGACGTCCATCCGCATCCGCGACTGTGGGGCACGTTTCCGCGCGTGCTCGGGCATTTTGCACGCGACCAGGGCCTGTTCTCGTTGGAGCAGGCGGTGCACAAGATGACCGGCCTGTCGGCGGTCACCTTCGGCCTCACCGATCGCGGCGAGATCCGCCCCGGCGCGTACGCCGATCTGGTGGTGTTCGACGCCGATACGGTGATCGACCGCGCGACTTTCGACGCGCCCGACCAGCCCGCCGCCGGTATCGATCACGTCATCGTCGGCGGCACCATCACTTGGTCAGACGGTGCATTAACGGGGAACCGGAACGGGCAGTTCATCCGCAGGACGTAGAACCAAACCGCGATGAGCAAGACTCATCGCGGTTTGTAGTGCGTTCAAGCGCCGGCCAAGTTGGCCTCGCATAAGCTCGGGCGCGCGGTCGCGCTTGCCAAGCTGCAATGAGTTTCACTCAATGCAGCTTGGATTAATCACCAGACAGGGAACAGGGAATATGGACAAGACCAGAATCGCGGTGATCGGCCTGGGTTGGTTCGGGGAAATCCATTGCGACGCGATCGCCGCCATTCCGTCCTTCGAGCTGGCCGCGCTGTGCACCCGCACCGAGAGCCGGCTCGCCGACCTCGGCGAGAAATATGGCGTGTCGCAGCTCTACACCGATTACCACGAGCTCTTGCAAAACCCCGCCATCGACGCGGTCAGCATCGTCACCATGTGGGATCAGCACACCGCGCCGACTCTCGCCGTGCTCGACGCCGGCAAGCACGTCTTCCTGGAAAAGCCGATGGCGCACACGGTGGCCGACTGCAAGCTGATATGCGACGCCGCGGTGAAGGCGCCGGGCCATCTCATGGTCGGTCACATCTGCCGCTTCAATCCGCGTTATGCCAGCGCCAAGCAGGAGATCGCCGTCGGCGCGATCGGCAAGGTTCTCAGCCTCAGTTCGCGGCGCAACATTCCCGCCGCGTGGACACCGGAGATCCTCAACAAAATCGGCCCGATCGTCGGCGATGCGATTCACGACACCGATCTGATGCTGTGGTTCACCGGCGCCCGGGTGGTCAGCGCCTATGCCCAGACCGTCGATCTCCGCGGCCTCAAATATCCCGATATCGGCCAGACCATGTACCGCTTCGACACCGGCGCGACGGCGACTCTGGAGACCGTCTGGTGCATGCCCGAGAAAACACCGTTCGATATCGACGAGCGGATGAGCGTGATCGGCTCGGATGGTTTCGTGCATGTCCAGGACACGTTTCCCAATATCGGCATCTGCACCAAGGACGGTTTTCGCAGCCCCGACACCACCTATTGGCCGACCTTGCACGGCGCCACGTCGGGCGCCCTGGTCGCGGAGTTAAGTTACTTTGCCAATTGTTGCGCTACCAATACCGCTCCCGCGATCATCACCCCGGAAGAATCGATGGCCGCGCTCGAGGCCACCGTGGCGGCCGAGGAATCCGCCGCGACCGGCCAGGTTGTGCACCTATAGAAATCGATCCGGTCGAACGTCGGAGCCAGCAGTGACAGCGCGGATGCTTCCTTGATAGGATTGTAATCATGTCCATGGAACACCCCGAACTCGATCTCGACGCGATCCGGCGCGCTCTCGGGGAAGAGCTCCAGGCGCTGTCCGATACCAGCGCCGCGGCGGCCGAAGAGCGGCGGCCGGTCGAGCTCGACCAACAGAGCGTCGGGCGGCTGTCAAGAATGGATGCGCTGCAGGTTCAAGCCATGGCGCAAGCTGTCGAGGACCGTCGCCAAGTGCGATCGCAACGCGTGCGCGCCGCCCTCAAGCGCCTGGACGAGGACGAATTCGGCGTTTGCAGCCAGTGCGGCGAGGATATACCGGCGGGCCGGATCGCCACCGATATAACCGTCGCACGGTGTATCACGTGTTCGCGCTAGCGTCCTTGCCCAGTACCTGCTTACGAAAGAGCAACGGCAGGGGAATCGCCAGGATACTCACGATTGTCATCAACTTGAAATCATTGAGATAGGCGATGGTCGCCGCTTGCCGTGATACCTCGGTATTCAATGCCGCGCGCCCCGCCGGCTCGGCGAGTGACCACATGTCGGGATAGTCCGCCGCGCCGATCATCGGCGAGTAAAGGCTGACCATACCAGCGATCTCCGCGTGATTGACCTGGGTGTAGCGGATCACCAAACCGACGAGCACCGAGATCGCCACGCTACTGCCGACATTGCGGCACAGGTTGAACATCCCCGCCGCCTCGGTGCGGTAGCGATGAGGAAGCGTGGTGAACGACAGCACGGTCAACGGAACATAGAAAAATCCAAACCCGATGCCCTGGACGATCCCGGTCCAGAGCAGCGTGAACATGCTGACGTCGGCGGTGAACAGGGTCATTTCCCACATCGACCAGGCGATGAGGATAAGCCCGAACACCATCAAGTATCGCAAATCGATAAATTTATTGACCTGGCTGACCACCACCATGCCGGCCATCGCACCGAGGCCCCGCGGCGCCAGGACCAGCCCCACGGTGACCACCGGATAACCCAGCAAATTCTGCAGAAACGGTGGCAGCAGCGCGAGCCCGGTCAACAGCAGCACGCCGAACAGAATGATCTGCACCAGGCCGATGACGAAATTCCGGTCGGTGAAAATGTGCGGATCGATGAACGGTCGCGACGTCGTGGTCAGCATGTGGGCGACGAACATGTACAAGGTGAGCGCGGCGAGCACCGCCTCGATGATGATCTCGGTGGAATCGAACCAGTCCTTGAGCTCGCCGCGATCGAGCATGATCTGAAACGACGCGACGGCGATGCCGAGCAACGCGAACCCGAACCAGTCGAACCGCCGCACCCGGTCCTTGGCGGTCTCCGGCAGCACGGTCAGGAATCCCGCCAACGCCAAAAGCCCGATCGGCAGATTGATAAAAAACACCCAACGCCAGTTGTAATATTCGGTGAGGTAGCCGCCCAGGGTCGGCCCAATGATCGGCCCGATCATCACCCCCATGCCCCAGATCGCCATCGCCGTGCCATGCTGCTCGGGCGGATAGATATCGAGAAGCACGGCTTGCGACAGCGGCACGAGAAAGGCGCCGAACGCGCCTTGCAGAATTCGGTAGAAGACCATTTCCGCCAGCGAATCCGCATAGCCGCACAGCATTGACGTCGCGGTAAAACCCACCACGGCGATAATGAACAGCCGTTTGCGGCCGAAGCGGCCGGCAAGAAAGCCGGTCGGCGGCATCATGATCGCCGCGGTGACGATGTAGGAGGTCAGCACCCAGGCGATCTGATCCTGGGTGGTCGCCAGCGTGCCCTGCATGTTGGGCAGCGCGACATTGGCGATCGTCATATCGACCGCCTGCATAATCGTCGCCAGCATCACCGAGCCGGTGATCAGGACACGGCGCGTGCCGCCGATACCGCCAGCAAATGTGCCGTCGGCGGTTTCGCTACTCATTAACTAAAACGCGCGAACCCACGCCAAGAGCGGTTGCGCGAAGTCCGGAAGCGGGCGCTCGTGACCGGTATCGATCGACACGAAAACGCTCATGCCGAGGCGCAGGGGCGGATCGTCGGGGCGCTGCTCGATGCGCAGGCGCACCGGCACGCGCTGGACCACCTTGACCCAATTGCCGGTAGCGTTCTGCGGCGGCAGGAGCGAAAACTCGGCGCCGGTCGCCGGGCTGAAACTGGTGACCCGCGCCTGCCATTCGTGACCGCCATAGGCGTCGACGCGGATGGTCGCGAGTTGGCCGATCTCGACATGTTGCAGCTCGCTCTCGCGCAAATTCGCCTCGAGCCACAGATCGGCGCTTTCGACCAGACTTATTACCGGATCGGCGGATTCGACGTAAGTGCCGGGTCTCAGGCTGACCCGGGCGATGATGCCGTCCGCCGGGGCGACGACCGACGCATGGCTCAAGTCGAGCGCGGCGCGGTCGCGGCGGCTGCGCGCATTGATGAAACGGGCAAATCCTTCATCCGGCGCGGCCGGATCGCCGCCGAGCCTGACCAGGATCCGGGCGAGATCGCGCTCGCGCACCGCGACCTCCTGGATCGCCAAGTCCATTCCGTGGCGCGCCCGATCGACCTTGACGCCGGAGATGACCTTGCGTTCCGCGAGCTCGGCCTGGCGGCGGTATTCGCGTTCGTAAAACGCCGCGCGGGTCTCGGCGAGAGTCACTTGTTCGCGCATTTGCCAATAGCTCGCGCGCAGCACGCCGATCTCGGTCCGCACCATATTGAGCTGCGCGTCGGCTTCCTCAAGGGCGATGCGATAGGGCTCGTCGTCGATGAGAAACAGACTGTCGCCGGCGGCGACCTGTTGATTGGTACTGACGTCGACGCGGGTCACCCGGCCGGAAATCTCCGGACTGATGTCGACCTTGTCCGCCCGCACATAGGCGTTGTCGGTCTCGATGTAGCGCCCGCCCACGGCCCAATAATAGGCGCCGACCACCGCGACCATGGCCGGGACGGCGACCAGCAAAACCGCGCGCACAAACACGCGTCCCCAACGGCGCCGGGGCTTCGGTCGAGGTTCACGAGCGGCCGGTAGCGGGGTGACGGGGGTCACCGGCCGTTCACGGGTCTCCTCCGCCTGCGCCGGCTCAGCCATGGCCACGCGCCACCGGACAAACGCCCCACGGATAAGAGGCCGGCCCGAATCTGAAATCTGCTATCATCATTATTGGCGCAAATCCTACCTTTCGTCGCCATTTTGTCACGCGCTGAGGGCGAACGGCTGCCACGCGTTCCGCGCGCGGATCACGATGACGACGTCAATATCATATGGGTTCATGAGGTTGCGACGGCCTGAAAATTCACCGAATTCGAGCAGAAGATCGACTTAATCGCGCCATTTCGTCGCTCGGGCGGCGGCAATATAGCGGTTGTCCTTGAATGGGTCGACCGATCGGGCCACTGTGAGAACCGCGCTGGATTCGAGTTGGTTCAGCGCCGACGACAAGAGCAAATTTGCAAATTGGAAGGGATACTCATCATGATACGTGCAGTGCTTTGCATCGGATTTGGCCTCGGCCTGTTGGCGTCCGGCGCCATGGCGGGGCCGGACAACGTCGCCTGGCCGGCCGATTACAAAACGTCGTTCATCAATTATTACAATGGCGACCGAACCGCCAATAACGAGCAGGTGATCCGGGTATTCGCCAACGACATCGCCGAAAGCGGCGCGATGGCGGACGGCAAATTGCCGTTTGGATCGGTGATCGTGGCGGAATTGTATTCAGTTAAGTTCGACGAAGACGGCGAGCCGCTCGAAAGCATGCTCGGCCGGCGCATCATCGACAAACTGTCCGCCGTGGTGGTGATGCAGCGCGGCGAGGGCTTCGACGCGGAGTACCCCGACGAGTTGACTGTCGGCGATTGGGAATTCGCGGTCTTCAAGCCGAGCGGCGAGCGGGTCGA
Source organism: Alphaproteobacteria bacterium (assembly GCA_047517485.1). GTDB lineage: Bacteria > Pseudomonadota > Alphaproteobacteria > UBA7887 > UBA7887 > JAKZSU01. The sequence goes on along the minus strand of JAKZSU010000178.1, from coordinate 1,259 downwards.
GAAAGACGTGACATCGTGCCGCGAATGTCATCACGAGCTGACCGACACCGAGCATCTGTATTCCTACGAGCATTTGGCACGCTAATTCGGTAATCGGATGACCGAGAAAACCCAGACACGAAAACTGGCGGCGATACTCGCCGCCGACGTGGCTGGGTATTCTCGGCTCATGGCCGAGGACGAATCGGCCACCGTCGCCGCGCTCAATGCCGCGCGCGCGGTTGTTCGCGAGCGTATCGAGCAGCATGGCGGCCAACTGATCGATACGTCGGGCGATAGCGTTCTGGCCGAGTTCCGCAGCGTCGTCGAAGCCGTGCAATGCGCCGTCGAGATCCAGGAGACTCTCAAGGAGCGCAACGAGCCGCTGCCCGCCGACCGCCGCATGCTGTTTCGTATCGGCGTCAATTTGGGAGACATCATCGAACAGGACGATGGCACGATCTACGGCAACGGGGTCAACGTCGCGGCGCGTCTCGAAGGGCTCGCGGAACCGGGCGGAATCAATATTTCCGACGACGCCTATCGCCAAGTCATGCGCACGCTCAGCCTGGGTTTTCAGGATATCGGCGAACACGAAGTCAAAAACATCCCCGAACCCGTGCGGGTCTATCGCGTGCTTCCCGAAGGCGCGGAAATACTCGCCAAGCCGGCGTCGCCCCGGAAGTCCGGCCCGGGCCGAAAAACACCGATCCTGGCCGCCATCTCCGCGGTCGTACTGATCGCGGTGGCGGCGATTGTCTGGGTGGTCGCCGGTGACTCGCGAACCAAGGTGGCGGAGCGGCCGGCGGATGCGGGCGAGCCCTCGATCGCGGTGCTCCCGTTCGACAATATGAGCGGCGACTCGGGCCAGGATTATTTCGCCGACGGCATGACCGAGGCGATTATCACCGAGCTGTCGCGGGTGCCCGATTTGCTGGTTATCGCGCGCAATTCGAGCTTCGCCTACAAGGGAAAGGCGGTGAATATCGCGGACATCGCGGCGGCGCTCGGTGTGCGCTACATCATGGAGGGCAGTGTCCAAAAAGCCGGCGACCGGGTGCGGATCACCGCGCAATTGATCGATGCCGAAACCGGCGGGCACATCTGGGCTGACAAATTCGACCGCGCGCTGGTCGATATTTTCGATATAGGGTATCCACTTCGCTCTCGTGATGTCAATATGTTGGGATGGCGAACCCGGCATCCCATCCCGAAGGCGGGGTCGACTACCCGCGCACCCTGACTGAATTCGACGCGTGGTTCGTGTCGGAGACGGCGTG
>JAKZSU010000177.1:0-6753 GCA_047517485.1 Alphaproteobacteria bacterium | reverse complement strand
AACTGCGCCGCCAGCGACGAACCTTGGTCCCTGGGCAGACCGGCCTTCGGTGGCCCGAGGTGGCTTTCCGGGTGCGTTGCGCCGCTTGCCCGATGGCACCGCATCGCGCGGCGCGGCGCGCCTACCCGGAAAACCACCTCGAGCCATCAAATGGGTCATTATTATCCACCCTTGGTATAATAGCGACAGGCACTCCCATGGCTCTTCCCAATCGCGCGACGTATTTAATTATCGGTGCCGGCATCCACGGGCTCAGCACCGCTTGGCATTTGGGCGAAGCATTAAAGGCCAAGGGCACGCCCGCGGGGGAAACCGACGGCAAAGCCGATATTCTGGTGGTCGATAAATCCGGCATCGCCGCCGGCGCCAGCGGCATCGCCTGCGGCGTCATCCGCAACAATTATTTCCAGCCGGCGATGCGTGAGCTGATGGCACACAGTGTCGCGGTCTGGGACAGCGATCCGGAGGCGTTCAGCTATCACCCGGTCGGCTATATGCAGATCAGCCACGACGGTATGGGCGAGGACGTAGCGACGATCGCCAAGCAACAGCGCGACATCGGCTACGAGTCCGCGTTTATCGAGGGGGCCGGCGACAGCATGGCCTATATGAAGACCGTGCTGGAAGACTGGCAGGCCGCGGGCATTACCTCGGTGCTGCACGAAAAAAAAGGCGGCTACGCCAATAATGCCGCCGCGGTCTATGGCCTCGCCACCAAGGCCGAGGCGGTCGGCGCGCGGATCGCCAGCGGTATCAGGGTGACCGGATTTGTCCGCCAAGGCGGCGCGGTCTCGGCGGTGGAAACCGACAAGGGCCGCATCGAGTGCGACCATGTCATCGTCGCCTGCGGGCCTTGGGTCAAATCGATCTGGGATATGCTGGAGTTGCCCGCCAGCGTGGACATTCGCGGCGCCGACGGCACGATGCACGAAGGCGTCCCGATGTGGACTTATTGGAGTCTGCAGGAGGGGACGCTGGGCGTCGATCCGAATTTGCAAAAGACCAATGACGGGCGGATGCCGCCGGTGATCCACATCGACACCGATGCGCCGTTGCATTCCACCGTCGACGGCTCGCTGATCACCGAGGAGCCGTGGGGCATCTATTACAAACCGGACTTCAATTTCGGCGGCATTCAGGGCGGCGCGATGCCGTATAAGGTCCGCACCCCGGCGGACGATGTGGCGGTCGATCCCTATGGCCCGGAAAGCCCGGAATTCGTCGTCGGCGACGAATTCGCCCACTTGTGGTGCTCGGGCCTGGCGTTCAGCCAAAAACGCTTCGAGGGCCAAATCGGCAAATATAAGAACGAGCCCTCGGGCGGCATCGGCTGCTTCACGCCCGACAGCTTTCCGGTGTTCGACCGGTTTCACCAGAACGTCTCGATTATCGCCGATTCAAACCACGGCTATAAGATGATCGGCGTCGGCGCACTGATCGCGCAAGAAGTCATGGGTCAACCGAGCCGGCTTCTCGAACCGTTTCGGTTTTCCCGCTACGCGACCGGAGATCTGCACCCGGTGTCGAATAGCCCCTATCCCTGGAGCTGACCGCCAGAGCGCATGATCCGCACGGAAAGTTTGGCGACATGACGTCTCTTGATCTTCCCTTGAGTGGCACGGTGGTCCTCGATCTGGGTCAGATCTATCAGGGCCCCTACGCAGGCTTTCTCGCCGCCCAGGCGGGCGCCGAGGTGATCAAGATCGAACCCCGGCATGGCGAGCCGTTACGGCGACGGACCAAGGGCGGCGGCGCTTCGGTGCCGCTGGCGATGCTCAATGCCAACAAACGGGGGATCACCCTCGATCTCAAGCACCGTGACGGCAAACGGCTGCTGCGCGACATGGTACGCCGCGCCGACGTCTTGATCGAGAACTTCGCGCCGGGGGTGATGGACCGGCTCGAGCTCGGCTACGAGCGCCTGACGCGGATCAATCCGCGGCTGGTCTATGGGTCGGGCACCGGGTATGGACTGAGCGGCCCGGACCGGGACAATTTGGCGATGGATCTGACCGTCCAGGCCTATTCGGGGATGATGAGCGTCACCGGGTTCGCCGACCGCTTTCCGGTGAAGGCCGGGCCGGCGGTCGCCGATTTTATGAGCGGCACGCATTTGTACGCCGCGATCGTGACCGCGCTGTTACAGCGCGAACGAACCGGCAAGGGACGCTTGGTCGAGGTTTCCATGCAAGAGGCGGTCTATCCCTCGATGGCGTCCAATATCGGGATGTATTTTGACACCGGCACCGCGCCACGGACCGACAACCGGCACGGCGGATTGTCGGTGGTGCCCTACAATGTGTACGCGACCAAGGATGGCCATGTCGCGATCATTACCGTCACCGAGGCGCATTGGCGGAACCTTTTGACCGCGATGGATCGCGCCGACCTGGTGGATGACGCGAACTTTGCCAGCAACCAAGCGCGTATCGCCCGCATGGATGAAGTCGATGCCCTGGTCCAGACCTGGACCCGAGACCGGACGCGGGACGAAGTGTTTGCCATGGCGCGCCGCCATGGCGTGCCGGCGGCGCCGGTCCGAGAATTGGGCGAGGTCATCATTGATGCGCACATGCACGAGCGCGGCATGCTGCGGTGGATCGACCATCCCGAATTGGGCCGTGTCGCGATGCCGAGCAGCCCGTTGCGGTTTCACGGGACGCCCGCCCCGTCTTATGAGTTTGGCCCGGGTTTGGGCGAGCACAATCAAGCGGTCTATGTCGATTGGCTCGGCATCGACGAAGACGAGTTCGCTCGTCTCGGCCATGACAAAGTAATCTGAGGGAGGCCGCCGAACCACGGCGCGATCGGTGACACCGAGCTTGACTCGCGCGCCTCGACGGCCCAAAGTTTTGACTGAACAGTCAGATAGTCGATGATTTAAATAAGCGACAACCGAACAGTAATACTTTCGTGACGAAACCAATCGTTGGTTTCTTGAGCGCCATCGTGGGGCGCTCGGAATAGGCCAAAGGGCGTCCGAGGAATATTTGAGCGTTCCGCGGACAAGCAAAACAACTGGGGGAAAATTCGGTATGGATGTCTTGGATCAAATGGCAGCGGTGCGTTCGCGGAAACTGAGCCGGCGCGCGTTCAACAAGACTTTGTTGGGCGCCGGGGTAAGCATTGTCGCTATGCCGATGGCGTCGCGGATGGCCGGGGCTGCGGCGGCCGACCAAGGAACCTACTTCACCTGGGGCGGCTACGATGTCCCGGAAATGTTCGGGCCTTACATCGCAAAGCACGGTGAAGCGCCCAATTTCGTGACCTTCGGCGGATCCGAGGAAGGCTTGACGAAGATGCGCGGCGGCTATGTGGTCGATGTGGCGCATCCCTGCAATGCCGGCATTCCGCGCTGGGTGGCAAGCGGCCTGTTCCAACCCATCGACACCGCCAAGCTTTCGAATTGGGGCGATGTCATACCCGAGCTTTATCAACTCGAAGGCAATGTCGTCGATGGCCAACCCTATTTCGCGCCGTTCGATTGGGGCCAAACGTCGGTCACCTATCGCACCGATCTGGTCGATCTCGAGCGTAAGGAAGAGTCGTGGAGTCTGCTGTGGGACGAGCGTTACAAAGGACGTATCGGCGTACTCGCCTCCGCGGGTGACGCGTGGTGGTGCGGCGCCATCTACGCCGGCGTCGATTTCAACGCGATCGCCAGCGAAGACGGATTTGCCAGGGTCGCGGCATCGATGCGCGCGCAGCGGCCGTTGATCCGGGTCTATACCGATGATGAAACCACCCTCGAGCAGGCGCTTGCGTCGGGCGAGATGGTGGCGGCGATGACCTGGAACTCGTCGGCGGTCAAACTTCAGGGCGAGGGTGTCCCGGTGAAATTCGCCAATCCCAAGGAAGGGGCGCTGACTTGGGTTTGCGGGGTGATGATTCACAAGGATGCGCCGCATATCGACAAGGCTCACGACATCATCGATTCGATGCTCAGCGTCGAGACCGGGAAGTGGCTGATCGGCGAGAACGGCTACGGCCATTCCAACGCCAAGTCCTTCGAGCAATTCGATGACGCGACTTTGGCAAGCCTGACTTTGAGCCGCAATCCCGCCGACATTTTGGGCGCCGGCAAATTCCAAGTCCCGCAAAACCAGGAATTTGAAACCCGAATGAACCAGGAATTCGAGCAGATAAAGGCCGGATTCTAGGCGCAAATCTTCGCTTCATTGCCGCGGCACGGCCCCGCCGCGGCAATGATTTTTTCTCCCGGACGGCGCTTCAGATTTGGCGCGCGATACGCGCTGGCCGGCGAACGCGCGAAAATTATGAGGAAGATCCGAGTTGATCGATAGCGCCGCGGATTTCGGACCGGCACCTGTTTTGCGCGCGGGTCGCGTCGGATGGTCGCGGGCCCTGTTGCTGCGCAAGGAGGCGTTGCGCGGGTACGCGTTGCTGTCGCCCACCTTGATCGTGTTGGCGATCGGCATTTGCATCCCCTTCGCGATTCTGGCGACGATCAGCTTTTGGACGCAGATCGGTTTCGATTTCGATACCAATTTTACCGTCAACAATTACCTCAAGCTCACCGAACACCCGGTCTATTATGCGCTACTGAAACGATCGATTTTGATCTCCGGCAGCTGCACGATCATCACCGTGCTGTTGTCTTATCCGATGGCCTATTACGTCGCGTTCCATGTGCATCGCCATAAGATGCTGTGGATCATCTTGATTACCCTGCCGTTCTGGACGAGCTATCTGCTGCGGGTGTTCGCGTGGAAAATCATCCTTGGATACAACGGCGTTATCAATTCGGGCTTGCTGGGCGTCGGCCTTATCGATCAGCCGCTGGAGTTCCTGCTCTATAGCCAGAGCGCGGTGGTGGTCACCTTGGCCCACGCCTGGGCGGCATTCGCCATTCTGCCGATCTATGTATCGCTGGAGAAAATCGACCGCTCGCTGCTCGAGGCGGCAACCGATTTAGGCGACGGCCCGGTCGCGCGATTTTTGCGGGTAACGCTGCCGCTGTCGTTGCCCGGCGTTCTCGCGGCGATGTTGATAATTTTCATCCCGACTTTCGGCGATTACATCACCCCGACGCTGCTCGGCGGGCCGGATGGGATGATGCTGGCGAACATGATCCAGGCGCAATTCGGCAAGGTGAATAACTGGCCGATGGGCGCGGCGCTGGCGATCGCCATGATGATTACGGTCGCGTTGTTCGCCACCGCCGTCTTGGTGGTGGCGCGAAGTGCCACGCGGCGTATCGCATGACCCCCTCGTCCTACATTCAGCGCCCCAATCGCCCGTTGCGGGCGTACGCGCTGTGGTACCTGGTGTTCCTCTATATTCCGGTGCTGTTCCTGCCGTTGTTTTTGTTCAACGACTCGATCTACATCGCCTTTCCACTCAAGGGATTCACCACCGAGTGGTACCAGGACCTGTTCGCCAACGAGCCGCTGTTCGCGGCCTTGATCAATAGCCTGAAAGTTGGCGCGGTGGCGTCGGTGTTAGCGACGGCATTGGGCATATTTGCCGCCAAGGCGGTGACCCGCTATCGGCTGCCCGGGCGCAAGCCGTTGATCGGTTTTATCATGCTGCCGTTGGTGATCCCGGGCATCGTCTTTGGGGTCGCGCTGCTCATATTGATGAGCCGGTTGGGGGTCCCGCTGTCGCTTTACACCGTCACCCTCGGCCATACGATCCTTTGCATCCCGTTCGCGGTGGCGACCTTGATCCCGCGCTTCGAGGGCTTTGATAGATCGATCGAGGAAGTGTCCGCCGACCTTGGCGAGACCGCGTGGGGTACCTTCTGGCGGGTCACGCTGCCGGTGGTTTTCCCCGGTATCGTCGCCAGTCTTCTGCTGTGTTTCACCGTCTCGTTCGACGAGTTCATCATGGCGTTCTTCATGTCCGGTACCGATCCGACCTTGCCGATTTACATGTGGGGGCAGCTGCGCTTCCCCGATCGGCTGCCCGGCGTCCTGGCGCTCGGGTCGATCATTCTGGTGGCCTCATTCTGCCTGGTGTTTTTCGCCCATTGGCTGCGCACCTTCGGCCTTCAGACCAAGAGCGCGGGGAGAGCGTGACCATGTCGCCCGGCGAGCCGATCATTTCGATTGCCGACGTAAGCAAGACTTTCGGCGCGGTGCGCGCCGTCGAGAGCGTGTCCCTGGACATCGGCCGCGGCGAATTTTTCTCGCTCCTCGGCCCCTCGGGATGCGGCAAGACGACCCTGCTGCGGATGTTGGCCGGATTCGAAGTGCCGACGTCGGGCGAGATCTCCATCGACGGCCAGTCGATGGCGGCGGTGCCGCCGCACCATCGCCCGGTGAACATGGTGTTCCAGAATTATGCCATCTTCCCGCACCTGAACGTGCGCGCGAATATCGCCTACGGACTGCGCAAGGCGAAATTGCCGCGCCCGCTGCTCGACGCCCGGGTCGAGGAAATGCTCGAGCTGATCAAACTGCCAGGCTACGGCGAGCGCCGCTCGCACGAGCTGTCGGGCGGCGAGCGTCAGCGGGTGGCGCTGGCGCGGGCGTTGATCAAGCGGCCAAAAGTGCTGTTGCTCGACGAACCGCTCGGCGCGCTCGACAAGAAACTGCGCGAGCAGATGCAGTTGGAGCTGCGGGCGTTGCAGCGCTCGGTCGGCATCACCTTCTGAGTCGGACCCGATTTCCTTGGACACAGAATTGGCTTAATCGAAGTGTCCAAGGAGGACCGGAACATGACCGATAATTTTGAGAAGAAAGTTGCTGTTGATGGGCCTGTGGTAAATGCGGGCGAGCTTGGCTCGTC
>JAKZSU010000176.1:0-5634 GCA_047517485.1 Alphaproteobacteria bacterium | reverse complement strand
GCTCGTGGCCTGCTTTTCTTCCGACTGCTCCAGCAGGCGGTGCAGCACGAGCCGGTCCCCTACAAGGGCCTAGTCGGCGGTCATCGCAGCCTCGGAAACCAAATGTAGGGGATACAAGAGCGAAGTGGATACCCAGTTTCGCGATTTTGATCGAAGAATCGCGCTCGCCCGACGCGGCGATCGCCTGCATCGAACGAATTTTTGCGCTCTTTGACTCGCCGATCACGATCGGGACGGAAGACATCTTTTGTTCGTTCTCGATGGGTATTTGCCCCAGCACTTTGGGCTACGGTCAAGCCGAGAACATGATGCAGGACGCCAAACTCGCGTTGGCCAGGGCCAAGACCGCCGGCGGCTCCTGCTATGTTGTTTTCGAAGTCGAGATGCGCGCCGACAGCGGCGGCCAGCTGCGCCTCGAGGCGGATCTCCGTCGGGCGATCGAGGCCGGCGACCAGTTGCGCGCCTACTACCAGCCAATCGTCGAAGCCGGCAGCGGCCGGCCGATCGGCTTCGAGGCCTTGGTGCGCTGGCAACATCCGTCGCGCGGCCTGATCGGCCCGGCCGATTTCATCGGTCTCGTCGAGGACAGCGGTTTGATCGTCCCCGTCGGGCGCTGGGTGTTGCGGACCGCGGCGCGGCAAATCGCCGAGTGGCGCGCGCTCACCCTCGACGACGACCGGTTCTACGTCAGTGTCAACGTCTCGCCGCGACAGTTGTCCGATGGCCACTTGGTCGAAGATGTCAGCGCGGTTCTCGCGGACTTTTCTCTGCCGCCGCATTGCCTCAAACTGGAAGTCACCGAATCGCTGCTGATGATGAACCCCGTTCTCGCCGCGGAGACTCTCGGCGAACTCAAGGCGCTTGGGGTCGGCTTGGCGATCGACGATTTCGGCACCGGTTATTCGAGCTTGAGCTATTTGCGCCGCTTCCCGTTCGATGTGCTCAAGATCGACCGCGCCTTCATCGTCGACATGGAAACCGGGACCGAAAGTCGCGAGATCATTCGCGCCGTCGTCGGTCTGGCGGATATTCTCGATATGGACGTGGTGGCCGAAGGCGCCGAGACCGCCGAGCAGGTGGCAATGCTCGCCTCGCTCGGGTGCCGCCACATTCAAGGCTATTACTTCGGCAAGCCAACGCCGGCCGACGCGGCGACCGTACTTTTGCGCGGTCGCAAAACGCGGGCGCTCGCGGAGGCAACGACCTAGAGCCTTGACGGATCGCGGCGGACCGGCATGCTTTGCGCCCGTGTCCCAGATTCATCCCCCCACCATCGACCAACTCCAGGCCCTTGCCGAACAGGCGATTCTGTCGATCCCCCGGGGCTTGCGCGCCGAGGCGGGCAATATCGTCGTCCAAGTGCTCGACTTTCCCGACGCCGAGACCGAACGCGAGATGGATCTCGAGTCCCCCTACGACTTGCTCGGCCTCTATGTCGGCGTCGCGCTGACCGAACGCAGCGTCTCGTATCCCCGGCCCGAACCCGACCTGGTCTATCTCTACCGCCGGCCTCTGCTCGAATATTGGTGCGAGACCGGCGCCGAGCTGGCCGAGCTGGTGCGCCACGTGCTGATTCACGAAGTCGGCCACCATTTCGGCTATAGCGACGCCGAAATGGATGCGCTGCAGGGGCCGCTTTGAGTCGCTGTCAGTGTCCCGCCAGCCAATCCATCACGTATGGCAGGATCGCTTCGACGATGACCGCCACGCCGGCGGCAGTGGGGTGGATGCCGTCGTCGAGGTTGAGCGCCGGCTCGCCGGCGACACCGGCGAGGAAAAACGGATAAAGCGGCACCGCGTACCGCGCCGCCAGGGCGGGATAGACGGCATTGAAGGCTTGGCCATAGTCGCGCCCGAGATTGGCCGGCGCCACCATGCCGGCGAGCAGAACCCGCACCCCGCGCGCCTGCAGCTTCTCGATGATCGCCGCCAGATTAGTCTTCATTTGCGCGGTATCGAGGCCGCGCAGTCCGTCGTTGGCGCCGAGCTCGAGGATGACGAATTGCGGATTGTCGCCGAGCACCCAATCGACGCGCGCCACCCCACCAGCACTGGTATCACCGGATACGCCGGCGTTCAGCACGCTGACCTCGACACCGTGATCGCGCAGCCGCGCCTCGAGTTGGGCCGGAAAGGCCTCGTGCGCCATCAGGCCGAAACCGGCGCTGAGACTGTCGCCGAGGACCGAAATCTTGACCGCGTCCTCGGCGCCGGCCGGTCGCGCCGCGGCGCAAACCACGAGAACAATCAAGCCAAGCCGGCGCAACACGTTGAACATGCCCCCGCACTCGCCATATCGTATCGATCCTGAAGTCACCGTTACCCTCGCGTCGAATTCGTTTCTCTCCCTGGACCCGCCGATGATCACTCTAGACGATGTTCACCTCACGCTCGACAGTAGCGCCGGCCCGGTCGACATATTGCGCGGCGTGTCGCTGTCGGTCGAGGCCGGCGAGGCGGTCGGCGTGGTCGGGCCATCGGGCTCGGGTAAATCGACCATGCTCGCCGCGATCGCCGGCTTGGAGCGCCCGACGTCGGGGACGGTTCGCATCAACGGCACCGACATCACCGCGCTCGACGAGGACGCGCTGGCGCGCTTTCGCCGCGACACCATCGGTGTCGTGTTCCAGGCGTTCCATCTCATTCCTACGATGACCGCGTTGGAGAATGTCGCGGTGCCCCTGGAACTCGCCGGGCGGGCGGATGCGTTCGAGGTGGCGCGCGACGGCCTCGCCGCGGTCGGCTTGCGCGATCGGCTGACCCATTACCCGGGCCAATTGTCGGGCGGTGAACAGCAACGCGTGGCGCTGGCGCGCGCGGTGGCGGCGCGGCCGAAACTGATCCTCGCCGACGAGCCGACCGGCAATCTCGACCAGGCGACCGGCCATGAGGTCATCGAGCTGATGTTCCGCATCCAGGCGGAAACCGGGGCGACCCTGGTACTCATCACCCACGACCCCGAGCTCGCCGAACGCTGCGGACGACGACTGCATATCGTCGACGGCAAAATTACCGCGACCAATGGCGGTGCGTCCGGGTGACCGCGCCGCTAACCGGTTTTCGGGTCGCGGCGCGCCTCGCCTGGCGCGACCTGCGCGGCGGGGTCAGCGGGCTTCCGGTGCTCATCGGCTGCCTGGCGCTCGGTGTCGCGGTGATCGCCGCCGTGGGCTCGCTCTCGAGCGCGATCGAGGCCGGTCTGCAGGCCGACGCGCGAACCCTGCTCGGCGGCGACGTGGCGGTGCGGCGAACCCATCGGGCGCTCGAGGGCGAAGCGCGCCGATGGGTCGAGGATCAGGCCACCGCCTTGACCGATACCATCAGCATGCGGGCGATGGCGAATACCGACGACCGCCGCGCCCTGGTCGAACTCAAGGCCGTCGATCAGCGCTATCCGTTGCTCGGCGAGGTCGTGCTCGAGCCGGCGCAGAGCCTCGGCACCGCCCTGGCAAACGGCGGCGCGGTCGCGGAAAAGGCGCTACTCGCGCGCCTCGGCATCGCCATCGGCGATACCATCCGGGTCGGCGATGCCGGGTTTACCATCCGCGGCGAAATCATCCGCGAACCCGACCGGTTGGCTTCGGTATTCAGTTTCGGACCCCGCCTGATGGTCGATCAGCCCGGCCTGGCGGCGACCGGCCTGGTGCAACCGGGCAGCCTGATTCGCTATTACACCAAACTGCTGCTCGGCGCCGATGCCGACCCGGGCGAATTCATGGCGCGCTTCGAGGACGCCCATCCCGACGGCGACTGGCGGGTGCGCGGCGCCGACGAGGCGCAGCCCGGACTGCGCGGTTTCATCAATCGGCTGACGCTCTATCTCGTGCTGATCGGTTTGACCGCCTTGTTGGTCGGCGGTGTCGGGGTCGCCGGCGCGGCGCGCGCACACCTCGAATCGCGCACCTCGACGATCGCCACCCTGAAATGCCTCGGCGCGACCCCGCGCTTCATATTTCAGACTTATTTGATCCAAACCCTGCTGCTCGCCACGGCGGGGATTGCTGTCGGTGTCGCCTTGGGCGCCGGCTTGCCGTGGCTAATCTCCCCGTTGGTGGCCGACCGGCTGCCGGTCGCGGCGCGGCTCGCGCTCTATCCGGTGCCCTTGGGTCTGGCGGCGACGTTCGGCTTTCTCAGCGCGCTGCTGTTCACCATTTGGCCGTTGGCACGCGCTGGCGATGTCCCCGCCGGCGGCCTGTTCCGCCACGTCGTCACGCCCCCCGGCGGCCTGCCGGCGCGGCCTTACTTGTTGGTCACCGCGATCCTTGCCGTCATCTTCGGGCTGTTGGTGATCTTCACCGCCGGCGACCGCATCGTCGGGATGTGGTTCGTTGGTGGCGCCGCGGTCAGCATGGCGATCTTTCGTCTTGCCGGCTGGTTGTTGACCCGGCTCGCGGCGCGGCTCGCGCGCGACCGCCGCGGCACGGTTCGTTTCGCGCTGGGCAATCTCGGCCGGCCGGGGGCGGCCACCCCCGCCACCGTCCAATCGCTCGGCATCGGCCTTGCGGTCTTGGTGGCGATCACCTTGATCGAGGGCAACTTGCAGACCTTGGTGACCGAACGGGTGCCGGAGAAAGCGCCGGCGTTTTTCTTCATCGATATTCAGCGCGATCAGGCGGATGGCTTTACCACTCTGATCGAAGCGATCGACGGCGTCGATCACGTCGAGAAAGTGCCGATGCTGCGCGGCCGTATCACCGCGATCAACGGCATCCCGGCACGCGACGCCGAGGTCGCGCCGGGCAGTCGATGGCTGCTGCGCAGCGACATCGGATTTACCTTCGCCGGCGCCAAACCGGCGCGCGCCAAGGTCGTCGATGGCAGCTGGTGGGCGGAGAATTATCAGGGCGCGCCGATCGCCTCGGTCGGCGAGGAGGCGGCACACGGTCTCGGGGTCGGTATCGGCGACCGCCTGACCTACAATATACTCGGCCGTAAGGTCGAAGCCGAGATCGCCAATCTGCGGCGCATCGACTGGGGCGATCTGGGGATCAATTTCGTCAATGTGCTGGCACCCGGCGTGCTCGACGCCGCGCCCTATGCCTATGTCGCCACGGCACGCGCGAGCGAAGCCGCCGAAACACCGCTGCTGAATGCCCTGGGCGAACACTATCCGAATATTTCGGCGATCCCGGTGCGCGCCGTCCTCGCGGCGATGAATCGGGTGATCGGCGCCATCGGCACCGCGATCGGCGCCACCGCGGCGGTCACCTTGCTGACCAGCATGCTGGTTCTCGCCGGAGTCATCGCCGCCGGGCGCCAGGCGCGGATCTACGACTCGGTGGTGCTCAAGGTCCTCGGCGCGACCCGGGCCGACGTGGCACGCGCGTATATCCTCGAATACGCTATCCTGGGGTTGGTCGCGGGCGCGTTGGCGGCGGTGATCGGCAGTATCGCCGCGTGGGCGTTCGTTACCCAGTTGCTCGACGTCGAATGGACGTTCTTCGCCGATCGCACCGGCATCACCGTGGTGGCCAGCGTAATCATCACCACCATACTCGGCTTTCTCGGCACCTGGCGCGCCCTCGGGCAAAAGCCGGCACCGGTGTTGCGCACGCCGTGATCGAGCAGGCGTGCCAATTCAGCTCTAAGCTGATATGGTCGTTTCTTGAATCGCTCACTCCAGACCCCATATAGGGG